>JALYRV010000064.1 GCA_030855205.1 Acidobacteriota bacterium
GGCCGAAGCCGCGCGCCTCGACGATCAGGTGCGCGCCGCGCGCGCGGTGCGGCTGTTCAAGAAGGGCGGCGCATGACCGCGCGTCTGTTCCGCGCGCTGCTCCTGTGCTATCCGCAGCGCTTCCGCCACCTCTATGGCACAGAGATGGAGCTCGTCTTCCGCCGCCGCCTGTCACGCGCGCGCGATCGCGGCCCCGCCGCATATGCCGGCTCGCTCGCACGGGCCTATGTCGATCTCGTCATCGGCGCCGCCGCGGAACGCTTTGCGCCCCCGCTCTCGGCGCCCTCGAAGGACCCCATGACCACGCTCTTCGTCCGCGACCTTCGTATGGCGCTGCGCATGCTGCGCCGCCAGCCCGCGTTTTCTGCGACCGTCGTGCTGACGCTCGCCGTCGCCATCGGCACGACGACCGCCATCGCGTCGCTCGTCGATGCCGCGATCGTGCGCCCGCTCCCATACCCCGGTGCCGGCCGTCTCGTCTCGGTTGTCGAGGAATCGGCGCGGTTCGGCAAGGTTCCCTTCGCGCCGCCGTTCCTGCGCGACTTCCGCGAACAGACCACCCGCTTCGACGCCGTTGCGGCGTTCACGGCGACGTGGCACGTGACGGTGACCGGCGCCGGCGATGCCCGTTCCGTGCCTGCGGCCTTCGTGTCCGACGGCCTCTTCGAGATGTTCGGGGCGCGCGCGGCAACCGGGCGGCTCCTGACCGCCGGCGACCATAACGCCGCGGCACCCGTTGCCGTGGTCTCGCAGGCGATGTGGAGCCGCACGTTCGGCGCCGGCACGCCGCTCGGCGGACAGATCGTGCGGGTCGATGATCGTCCGATCACCATCATCGGCATCGTGGCGGGAGACTTCCGCATGCCCATCACGGCATCGGTGGCGGTGACGACCCGCGACACGGCGGAGATGTGGTTGCCGATGTCGCTCAATCCCCTCGCGACGCTGCGCACCATCCCCGTCGCGAACATCGTCGGCCGGCTCAAGGCAGACGCGACGGTGGACGAGGCGCGGATCGAGATCGCGCAGCTGCCGGCCCGCTGGTCCCGGACGTACCGCGAGGTTCCGGCAGCGGCGCGCTACACGGCCGTGCCGCTCGCATCGCTCGTGTCGGAGCCGGTGCGTCGCCCGCTGCTGGCGCTGCTATCGGGGGTTGTCGTGCTCCTGCTGATCGCGTGCGCGAATGTCGCGAGCCTGATGCTCGCACGGTCGGCGTCACAGGCGAGCGATCTCGCCGTGCGCGCCGCGCTCGGCGCCACGCGCATGCGTCTCGTACAGCAGATGCTCGCCGACAGCCTCGTGCTGGCCGGCGCCGGCACGCTGCTGGGGCTGCTCTTCGCGTGGATGGCGATCGGGGCCGTGCCGTCGCTGGCGCTCGGCGACCTGCCGCCGTCGGCCACCATCGCCATGGACTGGCGCGTCGTCGCGATCGCCGGACTGGCGGGCCTGATCGTCGCGCTTTCGGTCGCCGTCGTGCCGGCCGTGCTGGCGTCGCGCCTCGTGCTCTATTCGAAAATTCGCGACGGCGCCCGCACGGTTGGCGGGCGCGGCGTGCGCTCGGCGCTCGCGCTGGCGGAAGTCGCGCTGGCGCTGGTGCTGCTCGTCTCGGCGGGTTTGCTGGCGCGCAGCTTCCTCACGCTGAGCCGTGTCGATCCGGGCTTTCGCGCGGGCCAGCTGGTCGCGTCGGGCGTGTCGCTTCCAGGCACGCGTTATCCGACACCGGAGTCGCGCCGCGCGTTCGTGGACCGCACGCTCGACGGCATGGCCGTCCTTCCCGGCGTGACGCGGGTGGCCGCAGTGAACCGTCTTCCGCTCGGAGGCGGCAACGTGACCGTCGGCGTCGAGATCGAGGGCCAGCCGCAGCCCGACGGCCCGGTGTCGATGGATCGGCGGGTGGTGACGCCCGGCTACTTCGAGGCCCTTGGCATCCCTCTCGAGGGGGGACGGATGTTCGGTACGGAGGACCGTCCCGATGCGATCGATCGCGTGGTGGCCGTCAACGGCGCCGTCGCTCGACGCTTCTGGCCGCGCGGCGACGCGATTGGCCAGCGCCTCCGGCTGATGCTTCGCGGCGGGCCTGGCCCCTGGCTGCGTGTGACCGGGGTCGTCGGCGACGTGCGGCATCACGGGCTCGACAGAGCGGCGCACCCCGAGGTGTACGTGCCATACGCGCAGGCCTCCGTCGAGTCGATGGTCTTTCTCGCGCAGGCGGGGGGCGATCCCGCATCGCTTCGCGAGCCGATCCGTCAAGTGGTGCAAGGCCTCGATCCGTTGCTCCCGCTCAGGCAGGAGATGCCCGCGGATTTGATTCGGGCGTCGGTAGCCGAGCCGCGGCTGCGCGCGCTCCTGTTCAATGGCTTCGCGGTCGCGGCACTGCTCCTGTCGGCGCTCGGCATCTACGGCGTCGTCGCGCAGGCCGTCGAGCAGCGGACACGCGAGATTGGCGTGCGGGTAGCGCTCGGCGCCACGCGCGGCAGTATCCTGTCTCTCGTGTTGAGAGGGGGAATGCGGCTGGTCGTCCTTGGCATTGCCGGCGGCCTTGCGGCATCGGCGCTCGTGACGCGGGCCCTGCGCGGCCTGCTCTTCGGCGTGCCGGCGCTCGATCCTCTGACGTTCGCAGTCGTCACCGCGCTGCTGCTCGTGGTCGGGACCTGCGCGATGCTGATTCCCGCGCGACGCGCGATGCGGCTCGATCCCATTGAGGCGCTGAGAGGCGAATGATGCGCGTCCGCCTGCTCGTCACCGCCGCGCTCGCCGCTCTGGCACTCTACGTGCCCGCGCAGTCGCAGACGGCATCGACGCTGATCCGCCACGCGCTCGTCATCGACGGCGGGGGCGGCGCCGCGCGTGCCGCCGATGTGCGCATAGCCGGCGGCAGGATCGTGGCGGTGGGGCAGCTGACGCCAGGGCAGGGGGAGCGCACAGTCGACGCGGCAGGCCTCGCACTCGCGCCAGGATTCATCGACACGCACAGCCATCACGATCGCGGGCTCGACCAGGCGCGCGACAGCCTCGCGATGGTGAGCCAGGGCATCACGACGATCGTCACGGGACAGGACGGCGGCGGATCGAACCTCGCCGCGCTGTTCGCGCGGCTCGAAGCGCGTCCCGCGTCGGTCAACGTCGCCTCGTACGCGGGGCACGGCGCGATTCGCTCCAGCGCGATGGGCGAGCGCTTCCAGCGTCACGCGACCGCCGAGGAAGTCGAGCGGATGAAGGCGCTCCTGCGCGCCGAGATGGACGCGGGCGCGCTCGGCCTGTCGACAGGCCTCGAGTACGACCCGGGCATCTATTCGTCGAAGAGCGAGGTGCTCGCCCTCGCGAAAGTCGCAGCGGAGGCCGGCGGCCGCTACATCAGCCACGTGCGGAGCGAAGATCGCGACTTCTGGGAGGCACTCGACGAGATCATCGCGATCGGACGCGAGAACAACATGCCGGTGCAGGTCTCGCACCTGAAGCTCGGCATGCGCGACTTGTGGGGACAGGCGATGAAAGCGATTGGCGTGCTCGATCGCGCGCGCGCCTCCGGCGTCCAGATCACCGCCGATGTATATCCGTACACCTACTGGCAGGCGAATCTCGGCGTGCTGTATCCGAAGCGCAACTTCGCCGACGGGGCAGAGACGGCGTTCGTGCTCGAGCATGTCGCCGGGCCCGGCGACATCATCTTCAATACCTTCCGCGCCCATCCCGAGTACGCGGGCAAGACGCTCGCCCAGGTATCCGAGCTGCGCGGCACCGCGCACGCGAAAACCCTCATGGACCTGCTCGCCGAGCCCGGCGGTCCGTCGGCCGGCATCGTGGCGCGCGGCATGGCAGACGCGGACGTCGAGCGACTGCTGCAGTGGCCGTTCGCCAACGTCTGCAGCGACGGGCAGTCGGCGGGCCTGCATCCGCGCGGGTTCGGCAGCTTCCCGAAGGTGCTCGGGCCCTACGTGCGCGATCGCAAACTGTTTGGCGTGGAAGAAGCGGTGCGGAAGATGACCGCACTGGCCGCCGGCAACGTGGGAATCGTGGACCGGGGCCGCATCGCGCCCGGCCTGTTTGCCGATCTCGTGCTCTTCGATCCTGCCGCCATCGCGGATCGCGCGGACTTCGGCAGGGCGCAGGCGCAGGCCGTGGGCATTCACACGGTGTGGGTCAACGGCGACATCGTGTTCACGGACGGGCGCACGACCGGCGCGCATCCAGGCAGGCCGCTGCGTCGCGCGGGCACCCCGGCTCGCTGAGCAGCGCGACCGGGACGTCAGCCTGGGGGCCAGCCGAGCTCGCGCCCCGCGAGCACGTGGAGGTGGATGTGGAAGACCGTCTGCCCCGCATCGGCATTGCAGTTGAACACCGTGCGGAATCCGCCCTCCGCATGCCCGCGCTCCGCCGCGATCGCCGCGCCGCGGCGGATCAGCTCTCCCGCGAGCCCCTCGTCTCCAGCCGTCAGATCGTTGAGCGTCGCGATATGGCGCCGCGGCACGACGAGCACATGCATCGGCGCCTGCGGGTTGATGTCGTTGAACGCGATGACGCGCTCGTCCTCGTAGACGAGCGTTGCGGGAATCTCTCCGGCGGCAATGCGGCAGAACAGGCACGACATGCCGCGATTATCCCTCCACCACGGCCACGCGCGGAATGCCCGCGAGATCGCTGACGATTGCCGTGACGCGCAGGCCGGCCGCGGCCACGGCCGCGCGAACCGCTGATTCGTTGCCTCCGAACTCGAACAGCACCAGCGGCGCCGGGCTCCGGCCGGCGGCGCCGGCGAGCAGCGCGCGTATCACGTGCAGGCCGTCACCGCCGCTGAAGAGGGCCGCGGGCGGCTCGTGGTCGCGCACGTCGGCCATGACCGCGGGGTCGCCGTCTGCGATGTAGGGAGGATTCGAAACGACGACATCGACGGCGCCCGCGCCGTCGAGTACGTGCGTGAGGCGGAAGTCGATGCGGCCGTCGACGCCATGGCGAGTCGCGTTCCTTCGCGCGATCGCGAGCGCGCCCGGCGATATATCCGTGGCGATGACGTGCAACGACGGCCGTTCGTGGGCGAGGGCGATCGCGATGCATCCGGATCCCGTGCCGACATCTGCTACGGCGACCGCTTTGCCGCCGGCCGCAAGCCGATCGACCGCCTCGAGCGCCCGTTCGACCAGCAGCTCCGTCTCGGGCCTGGGAATCAGCACGTCCGGCGTGACCTCGAATTCGAGTCCCCAGAACTCCTTGTGCCCGGTGAGATACGCCACCGGCTCCCCCTGCATGCGCCGCGCGATGAGGCTGTTGAAAGCCGCGATGAAGGCCGGGTCCGCGGCGCTGCGTGAATCGGCGATCCAGCGCGCGCGATCCCACCCAAGCACGTGCCGCGCCAGCACTTCGGCATCGAGGGCCGCGTTCTGACCCTCGGCGCGCCGGCCGCGCAGTTGATCCGCCGCCTGGCGCACGAGGGCCGCCAGCGCCGGTGTCACTCGGTCGCGTCGCGCAGCTTCTGCGTTTGTTCGTGCGCGTCCATCTGCTCGATCAGCGGCGTGATGTCGCCGTCGAGCGCGCCGTCGAGCTGGTGCATCGTGAAGCCGATCCGGTGATCGGTGATCCGGTTCTCCTTGAAGTTGTACGTGCGGATCTTCTCGGAGCGCTCGCCCGTGCCCACCTGCGTGCGGCGGTCTTTCGCGATGGCGTCCTGCTGCTTGCGCATCTCGATCTCGTAAAGCCGCGCGCGCAGCACCTTCATGGCTTTCGCGCGGTTCTTGATCTGCGACTTCTCGTCCTGCTGCGAGACGACCAGGCCGCTGGGAATGTGCGTGATGCGCACGGCCGAGTACGTCGTGTTGACGCTCTGTCCGCCGGGGCCGCTGGAGCAGAACGTGTCGATGCGCAGATCCTTCGCGTCGATCTGCACATCCACTTCTTCCGCTTCCGGCAGCACGGCCACGGTGGCCGTCGACGTGTGGATGCGTCCCTGCGTCTCGGTCGCCGGCACGCGCTGCACACGATGCACGCCGCTCTCGTGCTTCAGGCGGCTGTACGCCGCGCGGCCTTCGATCGTGACGATGATTTCCTTGTAGCCGCCGGTGCCCGTCTCGCTGCTCGAGATGGGCTCGATTCTCCAGCCCTGGCGCTCGGCGTAGCGCGAATACATCCGGAACAGATCCGATGCGAAGAGCGCCGCTTCATCGCCGCCCGTGCCCGCGCGGATTTCCAGCATGACGTTCTTGTCGTCGTTCGGATCCTTCGGCACGAGCAGCACCTTGATGCGCTGCTCGAGCGCTTCGCGCTGCTGCTCGAGCGACGCGAGCTCCTCTCCCGCGAGCGCGGCCATCTCGGCGTCGCCGGACGCGGCCATCTCGCGGGCCTGCGCGGCCTCGGCGTCGACTTTCTGGAACTCGTTGAAGTGCTCGACCAGCGGCTGGATCTCGGCCAGTTCCTTCGAGTACTTCCGATAGGCGTTGCCATCGGACTGGACGGCCTGGTCCGAGACGAGCGCCATCAGCTGCTCGTAGCGCGCCTCGCTCTGCTTCAGTTTCTCGACGACGTGCGGTTGCATGGTCTCTTTCTATCCGCCGGAGACCGGCGGCAGGAAGGCGACTTCGTCCCCCTCCGTCACGGCCCGGTGCATCCGGGCATACTCGGCGTTGACCGCGCCCGACACGCTCGTGTCGAACTGCGCCAGCGCCGGCCACTCATCCACGAGCTGCCGCCACACATCGCCGAGCGAGCTGCCCGCCGGGACGTCGCGCGCCAGTTCCTCGGCGCCGGCAATTTCGCGCAGCCGCGCAAAGAGCCGCACCGTCACGCGCATGCAATCCTCATCGCCGCCTGCTTCGCCTCGTCATCGTCGAGGCCGGCGACGGCGCCTTCAATCCACACATCGCCCCCCTCGAAATACTCGTGCTTCCAGACGGGCGCGATTTGCTTCACGCGCTCGATCACATACCGGCTCGCGGCATAGGCTGCGGGGCGGTGGGGCGACGCCGTCACGATCACAATGCTGGCCTCGCCGATCGCGAGCGTGCCGAGCCGATGGTGAATGGCGCACTCGGTGCCCGGCCATGCGGCGCTGACCTCGACGCCGATCCGCGCGAACACGTTGACGACCATCGGCTCGTAGCCTTCGTAGTCGAGCCGCAGCACGCGGCGCCCCAGATTGCTGTCGCGCACGAGGCCGGCAAACGTCACGACCGCGCCGGTGCCGCTGCTGTCGACGCCCCGGGCAATCGCCGCCGCGTCGAGCACATCATGCGTGACCGCAAAGCGCGGAGCCATCACGTCAGTATACGGAAGGCCGATCACGATCCCGGAAAGTGATTGAGCGGTCCGTGCCCCTTGCCGAGGCCGGGCGCCCCGGCGATCGCCGCCTGCACGTAGGCATGCGCCCGGGCCACAGCCTCGACGAGTGGCAGGCCCAGGGCGAGCCCTGCGGCAATGGCGCTCGCGAGCGTGCAGCCGGTGCCGTGCGTGTGCCGCGTGTCAATGCGCCGGGCCTCGAAGCGGTGCAGCTCGCGGCCGTCCCACAGCAGATCCACGATCGCGTTCGAGTCGAGATGGCCCCCCTTGACCAGCGCCGCGGCCGCGCCTCGCTCGACCAGCACCCGCGCCGCGCGCTCCATGGCCGCGGGGTCACGGACCGGGGCTCCCGTGAGCACTTCGGCCTCCGCGAGATTCGGCGTGATGATCGAACAGCGCGCGAGGAGCAGCGCCTGCATCGCTTCGACCGCGTCCGGTTCGAGCAGCCTGCTGCCCCCCTTGGCCACCATGACGGGGTCCAGGACGACGGGGCGGAGGGCGTGGGCGTCGATGGCGGCGGCCACCTCACGGATGATGGGCGCCGTCGCGAGCATGCCGATTTTCACGGCGTCGGCGCCGAGGTCGGTAATGACAGCGTCGATCTGGGCCCGGACGAACGCCGGCGGCAGCACGTGGACGCCAGAAACGCCGAGGGTGTTCTGCGCCGTGACTGCCGTAATGGCGCTGGTGCCGAAGACGTGGAAGGCCGCAAAGCTCTTCAGGTCGGCCTGAATGCCGGCGCCGCCGCTGGAGTCGCTGCCCGCAATTGTCAGAGCCGTTCGCATAAAGGTAAAATCCGCCCCATGTCAGTTCGTGTCGCGTCCACGCTCGTCGGGTCGATTGCCGCCGGGACGGAGTTTGCCGGCGCCGTTCGCGCCGGCGCCGTCGTCTTCATGATTGCCCTGACGGCCGTCGCTGCCCAAATCAGCTTCCCGATCCCCGGCACCGCGGTTCCGTTCACGCTGCAACCGATGGCCGCGATTCTCGCGGGGGCCGCCCTCGGCTCGCGCCTCGGCGCCGCGTCCCAGATGGGCTATCTGATGCTGGGCATCATGGGCTTGCCGGTCTTCGCCGTCGCGCCGCTACTGCCGCAGGGCGCCGCGCGGCTGCTCGGTCCGACGGGCGGATACCTCATGGCGTATCCGATTGCCGCCTTCGTCACGGGCCTGCTCGCCGAGCGCGGATTCGATCGCCGTTTCTCGACGTCGGTGATCGCGATGCTGGCGGGCCTGTCGATCATCTACGCCGGCGGATTGAGCTGGCTTTCGGCGATGCACCTGGGCAGCGTCACGCTTGCCGTCGCCGCAGGCGCCGCGCCGTTCTTCGTCGCCGATCTCTTCAAGGCTGTCGTCGCCGCCGCTGCGCTTCCGCAGGTGTGGAAGCTGCTCGGCCCACGCGGCTGATCACCGGATATATCCCAGGCTTCGCAACCGCTCGAGGGCTTCGGCATCGAGCGGCTGCCCCGTGCGCGCGCTCCGGCGCACGGTGACGGCGTCGTACGACGCGATGCGCCTGATCGGACGCCGCTTCAGAAAATCGATCGATATCGCGGAGGTCATCACCGTCGACTTCAGGTTGTCGGCGACGGGAAGACCCAGAAGATAGAGGAGCGTCGCCGCGGCGCCAACCTCACAACGCTCGCAAGTCGCCACGCCGGGCAGGATCGGCGCACCGGCCAACAGCAGCGTCCCCTCCCGTCCGCTGACGCGTCCTGGCCACAGGATCACTGCGTCGATGTGCGACGCCGACGGCACCAGCAATTCCGCAATCAGCCCATCGAGGAACCGGTAGTAGTGCTCGATCGCGGCGACGCGCTCGCTCATCGCTGACACCGACGCGGCTGACGCCTGCAACAGGTGATGCTGCGCGATGTCGAGACCAGGCAGATAGACGACCGACACGTCCAGCGCAGGGCCGGGATTGACCTTGCCGAGCGATGTCACCAGGATGTCGAGCTCCGCCGACCGGACCATGACTCTCCGCAACTCCGGATCGACAACTGAGATGAATGCCGCGGCGGCGCGTTCGGCAGCCGACGCGCGTGCCATGTCCCACTGCGCGCGAATGGACGCGTAGAGACTGGGCGGCGCCACTTCGGCGTCGAGCGCACCACCCGTATCGAGGCGCAGCAACGCGCGATCGGTGATCACGATGGCGTCACCATCGGGTGCAGGCCACGTCGCCCACCAGTTCACGACGGCGGTGCGCAGGCCCCCAGCGGCCGCGACCTCCCAGAAGGCCGGCACGCGCCGGTCCTCTCCGGTGGTGATCGACGGGGCCGTGAGGCGAAGGAGATCGGCGGCATTCAGAAGAGAGCGCACGACGCCGCCCGAGGCTGAAGGCAGACGCCCCTCGATGCCGACGGCGCGCCTCGCTTCGAGAGACGTGATGCCGTGCACGCCGGGCGGCTGTCCCGTGGCCAGGCTGGTCCAGTCGCGCGCCGGATCGGGCGGCGACGTGGCATCGACGCGGAGGGGCAACGATGCTCCGGCCAGCAGGCGTGACAGGGCCGGGAGGCCCCTGCTCAGGCGGAGGCCGGCGGCGAGGTCGAATCCGTCGATCGCGATCACGCGTAGCGCGTACCCGGTAGGCACGACCGTAATCGCCGGCGCATTCGCGTCGGCTGTGTGGCGCCCCGCCGAGAGCAGCGCCGCCGACCCCGCGAACAGCAGCACGCCGAATCCGAGCAGAAATGCGCGGGAGCTGAGAAGCCCGCCGGCGGCGATCCCTTGGCCTTCGTGCGACCGCGCGAGCGCCGCGAGAATCACGACGCTCACGGCGTGGGCCAGGAGCAGGGAAACGGCGGCCGCCACGGCCAGCGCCGCAAGGTTCCACCCGAACGTCATCGACGTCAGTACCTCCTGCGCGGCGTTCCACCAGAGCGCGAGGTAGGCAGCGCAGGCGATCGCCACGCCGATACCCGCGACGGCCGCGACGGCATGCGCGTGCCGTGTCGAAAGGCGGGGCGACCGGCGCGCGATCCCGCTTGCGGCAATGACGGTCGCGCCCACTGCCGTCGAGACGATGAGTGTGAACAGCGCGGAGAGCGCGAGCCCGAGCACCAGCGCGTCGCGCCGGCTCGCCATGAGCCCTGGCGCGCGCGCGGCGAGCGCGATCGTTGCCGAGATTCCCAGCAGGAGGCCGGCGGCGATTCCCACGCGGATCGCCGCGCCGATGGCGAAGCGCGCCGAGCCGGTCGCGCTCGCCGCGGCGCCGAGCACGTAGCGATCGACGGGCGCGTCGAGATAGCCGAGCGCTCGAAGGCGCGTGCGCAGTTGATCGATCGTTTCGGGTTGCGGCGCCATCGATGCTCAGATCCTACGGAGGAAGACCATCACCGACGTGATCACGCTGCCGGCGTCCGCCACCACCATGTGAGGCGTCTGGTGGCGGTTCCTCCGGAGGTCGACTGCCGAGAATGCGTATCGCTCGTAGACGCGCTCGTCGATCGGCTGCACGAGCTCGAGTCCCGGGATGCCGAAGATCTCACGGATCTGATCCGGGAAGAATCCCTCGTGGTACTGCGGGCCCGCGAGGATGTACTCCGTCGCGACTGCGAGCATGCCGCCGGGCCGCACCACGCGCCGCATCTCGTCGACCGCCGCGCGCGCGGCAGCGACGCCGCCGAAGTGCTCGATTGACGACAGCGAGTATGCGATGTCGAACGACGCATCGGGGAAGTCGAGGCGCGTCCCGTCCATGCGCATGAACGCGAGGCGCTCGCGCCGGTAGGGAAACGGCGCGTAGTCCTCCGGACTTTCGAGCACGCGGCTGTCGCCTTCCCGCGCCATGCTCGTCTGCCACACGCCGTCGTAGGTGTCGGTGGCGACGACCCGTCCGACCTTGTTGGCGAGCCAGTAGAGCACGCACTCGTGCCCCGCACCCACACTGACCACCGACGCGTCATCGCGCAGGCAGCCGAGGCGATCGAGACCGAAAAGCAGCTGCGTGAACTCGTAACTCTTGCGGTGCATCGCCATCTTGTGATCGGGCAGCGTGCCGAGCGAGCGGAGCAGCGCCATCCAATCGGGGTTGTCCCACTTCGCCGGGTTGGCGAGCTCGCACAACTGTTCGTCGCGCGGCACGAAGCCGCCGTCGGGGGAGATGTCGCGATACCGGCGCTCGAACTCGTCCGAGAGTACGAACGTGCGCACGAGGTCAGGGCGCGTCAGACCACGTGACAGCTCGCGCGTGTAGTTGGCGAGGCCTTCGGCGTCCGCGTCGCGATCGAACAGCCATCGGTACGCCGTCTGCACGAAGCGCTCGTCGGAGCCGAGTGTCGCGAGGCCTTCCGCATGCGCGGCCGGATCCCGGTTGATCCCTTCGGGTGTCGTCAGCTCCCCGCGCAGGAGACGGAACTCAGGGGAGGAGAGGAAACGCACGACGAGGGCGCGCTCCTGGCCGGTGTCGTAGTCGCGCAGCTGATCGCGCAGCTCGCCGTCGCCCGGCGCGCGCGCGAGCACGAGGAGGTACGCGTCGCGGATGAACTGTTCGCGCGCGGCCTGAAGGCCCGCGGCGGTGGTGTCGGGCATCGGTGGAGGAAAGGCTATCAGAGGCGGCGGCCGGCAACGAACGCCGAGAGGTCGAGAAGGGGTGAGGCTCTGGAGCCGAACGGGCGCAGTGCCGCATCGGCCGTGCGGCACAACTCCGCGGCCAGCTGGCGCGCGCCGTCCGCCCCGCTGAACGATACGAACGTCGTCTTGCGCGCGTCGGCGCGCGCGGCCTTGCCGGTTTCCGCCGGATCGCCGGTGACGTCGAGGAGGTCGTCGACGATCTGGAAGGCGAGGCCGAGATTCCTGGCGTAGGTGTCGAGCGCGCGCAAGTGTTCGTCGCTCGCGCCGGCGACGGCCGCGCCGGCGGCGGCCGCGGCGCTGAACAGCACGCCTGTCTTGCGGCGGTGGATGCGCTCGAGGGTCTCGAAGGCGATGGCCGTGTCGGTGACCAGCAGGTCCTCGGCCTGGCCGGCGATCAGTCCGTCGCTGCCGATCGCGCGCGCGAGACGCGCGGTGAGATCCCGCGCGAGCGGCGCGTCGTAGGCCGCGGCAATCACGCCGAACGCGTCGCTCAGCAGCGCGAACGCGGCGAGCACGGCGACCGCCTCGCCGTACTGCACGTGGCACGACGGCTTCCCGCGCCGCAGCGGCGCATCGTCCATTGACGGGAGGTCGTCGAGGATCAGCGACGAGGCGTGCACCATCTCGACGGCGGCCGCCGCGGGTTCCGCGTTGCCGCCCCCGCACAGATCGCAGGCGACGAGCGTGAGGATCGCGCGCACCCGCTTGGACGGCGCGAGCAGCGTGTATCGCATCGCGTCGCGCACGGCGGGAGGGCCGTCGAACTCGCCGGCGAGCGCCTGTTGGAGGGCGCGCTCGACGCGCGGCTGCGTCTCGCGAAAGAACGCCGGCGCGCTCGTCACTCGGCGTCCGGCTGGCGCTCGAACACGAGCATGTATTGATAGCGGAGGAAGTTTTCGCGCTTCGCGAGCCGGAGGCCGGCCGACTGCGCGGCGTGGATGACCACGTCGGGATCGACGCGATCGGCCATGTCAGGGCCGGGTCCGTGGCCGTCTTTCTTGTATTCGATGATCCCGACGCGGCCGCCGGGCCGCAACGACTCACGGACGTGCTCGAGCACCGTGACCGGCCGCTCGAACGCGTTGAACGTGTCGACGATCAGCACGGCGTGAAGCGCGCCGACCGGCAGGCCAGGATCGTCGAAGGTCCCCTTGACCGTCTTCACCCATGTGAGCTGTTCGCGCGCGATGCGGCGCGTGATCGAGCCGAGCATCTCATCCTGCACGTCCTCGGCGTAGACGAGGCCGCTGGGGCCTACTCGGCGCGCGAGCCGGATCGTGAAGTAGCCGGCGCCGGCGCCGAGGTCCGCCACCTGCGCGCCGTCGGCGATGCCGAGCGCGTCCATGACCTGCTCGGGCTTCTGCCAGGCGTCACGGTCGGGCCCCTCAAGGGCGCCGAGTTCTTCGGGCGGGAACAGCCGCCCGTGTCCGGCGCGCTCCTGCGCGGGCAGGAGCGTTGCCGACATCGCGAGAACGACTGCCACTAGTGCTGCGCGCATGCTTTTCTCCAGCGTCGACGACGCCCGGTTCGGTCATCGCTTCGGGCGACAGGATCTTCTCGACCGCGGCCGCGTCGAGCAGCCCTTCTTCGAGCACGAGCTCGCGAATCGGACGGCCCGCCGCGACCGACGCCTTGGCGATGCGCGCGGTGGCTTCGTAGCCGATATACGGGCTGAGGGCGGTGGCGACGGCCGTGCTGCGATCGAGCAGCTCACGGCAGCGCGCCTCGTCGGCCTCGATGCCGTCGATGCAGCGCTCGCGAAACACGGTGAGCGCGTTGGTCAGGATCGCCGACGCGTGCAGCCCGTTCCAGGCCATCACCGGCATCATGACGTTCAGTTCGAGTTGCCCGGCATCGGCCGCGGCCGCGATCGCAGCGTCGCATCCGAATACCTGATAGCAGACCTGGTTGACCATCTCGGGAATCGACGGGTTGACCTTGCCCGGCATGATCGACGATCCCGGCTGCACGGCCGGAAGGCTGATCTCGGCGAGTCCCGCGCGCGGCCCGCTCGCCAGCAGCCGCAGGTCCGACGCGATCTTGTTGACCTCCATCGCCAGCCGGCGCATCGCCGCGCTCCACGCCGCGATGTCCCCCATGCTCTGCGTCACGCGGAAGCGATTGGCCGCCGGGCGCACGGGCAGCCCCGTCTCCTTCGCGATGCGCGCGATGGACGCCTCCGTGAACGCGGCGCCCGCGTTGAGGCCCGTGCCCAGCGCCGTGGCGCCGAGATTCAGCTCGTGCAGGCGCGCGGCGGCATGATCGAGCTCCTCGACCGCGACCGCGACGTTCGCCGCCCAGCCCGAGAACTCCTGCCCCAGCGTGATCGGCACGGCATCCTGCAGGTGCGTGCGCCCCGTCTTCAGCACGCGCTTCCATCGCGCCGCATGCGCATCGAGCGCGCGCGCAAGCTCGCGCGCGCTGTCGGCAAGCGCCGCATGGTGCGTGAGGATCGCCAGCCGCGTCGCCGTCGGATAGACGTCGTTCGTCGACTGGCCCATGTTGACGTGATCGTTGGGATGCACGCGCGCGTACTCGCCCCGCTTGCCGCCGAGCAGCTCCTCGGCGCGATTGGCGAGCACTTCGTTGGCGTTCATGTTGTGCGACGTCCCGGCGCCTGCCTGGTAGACGTCGACGACGAACTGATCGCGCAGCGCGCCCTTGATCACCTCGCGCGCGGCGCGGGCGATCGCATCCGCCGTGCGTGCGGGCAGACGGCCCAGGGCGCCATTCGCCTCGGCGCAGGCGAGCTTGACGATGACCGTGGCGCGGACGAGCGCCGCATGGGCGTGAAGACCGCTGATGGGGAAGTTGTCGAGCGCGCGCGCCGTCTGCGCGCCGTAATAGGCGTCTGCCGGCACGTGCACCGGACCGAGCGGATCGCGTTCGAGCCGATGCTGCATGGGTGAAAACTCCTCAATTATACTGCTCGGTGTTGACCAGCATGCATGCGTTTCGCGCCAGCCTGATCGAGCTCATCACCAGGACGTCGACCGACCTGCCGCCCGACGTGCGCGCCGCGATGCGTGTGGCGATGGGACGCGAGCCCGCGGGCTCGCGCGCCGCCCAGGCGCTCGGCATCATCGGCGAGAACATCGACCAGGCCGCCGCCTGCGAGGGTCCCATCTGCCAGGACACCGGCATGCCGACGTTCAAGATCAAGACGCCGGTTGGCTTCAACCAGATCGCGCTGCGCCTGGAGGTGCAGGAAGCGGTGGCCGAGGCGACCCGCCGCGGCAAGCTGCGCCCCAACTCCGTCGACTCGATCACCGGCGAGAACAGCGGCGACAACCTGGGCCCCGGCACGCCCATCATCTACTTCGACCAGTGGGAGCGCGACGACGTCGAGGTGAAGCTGCTGCTCAAGGGCGGCGGCTGCGAAAACACCAACGCGCAGTACTCGCTGCCGGCCGAACTCGATCACCTCGGCCGTGCCGACCGCACGCTCGACGGCGTGCGCAAGTGCATCCTGCACGCTGTCTGGAAAGCGCAGGGCAAGGGCTGCAGTCCCGGCGCCGTCGGCGTCTCTGTTGGCGGCGATCGCACGTCGGGCTACTACCACGCGAAGGAACAACTGTTCCGCACGCTGGACGACGAGAATCCCGACGAGCGGCTCGCGGATCTCGAACGCTCCATCATGGCGACCGTCAACAATCTCGCCGTCGGCACCATGGGATTCGGCGGCGAGGTGTCGCTGATCGGCTGCAAGGTCGGGGCGCTCAATCGCCTGCCCGCCAGCTTCTTCGTGTCGGTCGCGTATGACTGCTGGGCATTCCGCCGGCTCGCCGTGCGCCTCGACGCCTCCACGGGCGCCATCACGGAGTGGCTCTACCGCGATCCCCTCAAGAGCATCGAGCCGATGCTTGCCGCGGGGTCGGGCTTCGTGCCGACCGGGCGCGAGAAGCGCCTCACGGCGCCCATCGACGAAGCGACCATACGGGATCTCAGGGTCGGAGACGTCGTGCTGATCTCCGGCCGCATGTACACGGGACGCGACGCCGTGCACGCGCATCTCGTCAAGCACGACCCGCCCGTCGATCTGCGCGGCGGCATCATCTATCACTGCGGCCCCGTCGTCGCCAAAGAGGGCAGCGGCTGGAAGGTGATGGCGGCGGGCCCGACGACGAGCATCCGCGAGGAGCCGTATCAGGGAGAGATCATCGGGAAGTACGGCGTGCGCGTGGTGATGGGCAAGGGCGGCATGGGCGCGAAGACGCTCGCCGCGCTCAAGGAGCACGGCGCTGTGTATCTCAACGCCATCGGTGGCGCCGCGCAGTTCTATGCGCGGGCCATCGAGGGCGTGGACGATGTGTCGTTGATGGAGTTCGGCACGCCGGAGGCCATGTGGCACCTGCGCGTGAAGGACTTTCCGGCGATCGTCACCATGGACGCCCACGGCAACAGCCTGCACAAGGACGTTGAGGAAGAATCGGGCCGCAGACTCGCCGTGCTGCGTTAGCGCAGCGCGTCCGCGAAGGCGTCCTCGAGCAACGGTCCTGGATTCCCGTCACCCGCAACATGCAGCCGCACCACGCGGCGGCCGTGCGCGCTGAGCGCCCGCAGATCGCCCAGCGCCTGCGCGCGCTTCAGTGTCGCGAACGTGTAGGTCGTGCCGGGCACGCCGGTCGCGGTCGCATCGTCACCGGTAATGACGATGAAGACGCCGGTGTCGGGACCGCCCTTGTGGTACTGGCCGGTCGAATGCAGGTAACGCGGACCGGTGCCCGCTGTCGTCGCCGCGCCGGTGGCGCGCGTGATCATCGCGCGGATGCGCGTGACCGCGTCATCGAGCGCCGGCTCTGACGTCAGCCACACGAGCAGCGCGACGTAATCGCGCGCGCCCACCGACGCGAGGAGCGACCGCAGCGCCCCCGCGCCGGCCGGGGTGCCCGCGCCGTCCATCACCGAGAGCGCGGCGGCAC
>JALYRV010000241.1 GCA_030855205.1 Acidobacteriota bacterium
CCCTGCATCCCGAGAGCTCGTTCGAAGATCACCGCGCGCAGCGCGGCGTGCTCGAGGTCGAGCGCACCGTCGACAGCGCCGTGCGCGCCGAGCTCGCGCGCCGCGGCCACGATTTGCGAGAGCGCGCCCCGTACGGCATGTCCACCGGTATCGTCGCCGCCGGCGTGGACCCGGTCACGGGGCGGCTGCGGGGCGGCGCCGACCCGCGCCGCGAGCGGTACGTGGTGGCCTGGTAGCCGGATGACACGGATCGAACTCCCGTACACACGCGCGACGCTCGACAACGGCCTGACCGTGCTGGTGCACGAGCATCACGACGTGCCGCTCGTCGCCGTCAACGTCTGGTATCACGTCGGGTCCAAGAACGAGCGCCCTGGCCGCACCGGTTTCGCGCACCTGTTCGAACACCTGATGTTCGAAGGGTCGGCGCATCACAACCAGGGCTACTTCGGGCCCCTGCAGGATGCCGGGGCGTCACTCAACGGATCGACGAATGCCGATCGCACCAACTACTGGGAGACGGTGCCGCGCGAAGCGCTCGACCTCGCGCTGTGGCTCGAGTCGGATCGCATGGGTCATCTGTTGCCCGCGCTCACGGACGCGAAACTGGCCAACCAGCGGGACGTCGTCCTCAACGAGCGCCGCCAGAATTACGAGAACCGGCCGTACGGCCTCGCCGGTTTCGCGCTCAGCGGCGCCCTGTATCCGGCCGCGCACCCGTACCACTGGCCGACGATCGGCTGGCCCGCCGACATCTCCGCCGCGTCGCTCGAGGACGTGAGCGCGTTCTTCTCCCGCTACTACCACCCGGCCAATGCCTCGCTCGCCATTGCGGGAGACATCGGCACGGACGAAGCCATCGACCTCGCGCGCGCGTACTTCGGCGACATCCCGGCGGGTCCGGCGGTTGCGCGCGTGGCCCCCGCCACGCCCGTCCTCGCCGCTTCGGTCCGCCTGGTGCTCGAGGACCGCGTCGAGCTGCCGCGCCTGTATCTCGCCTGGCATTCGCCGGAGCTCTTCGCGCAGGGGGACGCCGAGTTCGATCTGCTCGCGGAAATTCTCGGCGGCGGGAAGACGTCGCGCCTCTACCGCCGTCTCGTGTTCGACGATCGCGTGGCAACGGAGCTGATCGCGTCGCAGGCCTCACGGGAAGCCGGCAGCATGTTCCAGGTCGTCGCGACTGCTGCGCCGGGCAGGCATCCGTCCGACATCCTGACGATCGTGGACGCCGAGCTCGCGGCGCTCGCGGCGCACGGTCCGACCGATGACGAAGTCGATCGCGTGAGAGCGCAGGCCGAGTCGGCGTTCGTGATGCGCCTGCAGCATCTCGGCGGCTTCGGCGGGCGTGCCGATCAACTCAACGCGTACCAGACCTATCTCGGCGATCCCGGCGCGTTCGGCCGCGATCTCGATCGCTATCTGCAGGTCACACCCGGGTCCATCGCGTCGGCGGCGAAGACGCTGCTCGCGCGGCACCGCGTCATGCTCACTGTCGTTCCCCTGCAGCAGCCAGCGCTCGCGCTCGATGGCTCCGTGCCGGCGCATGTGATCTGATGGCCATCGATCGATCGCAGTTGCCGCTGGTCGGCACGCCGGCGGACCTCGTGTTCCCCCCGTTCACGGCCCGCACCCTCGACGGCGGACTGCGCCTGCGCGCGTCGCGTCGCCCCGGACTGCCCATCGCTTCGGTGATTCTGGTCGTGCCGTCGGGCACCGCCAGTGACCCGGGCCATCGGCATGGGCTGACGTCGCTGACCGCCGGCCTGATGGACGAAGGCGCCGGCGGGCTCGATGCGATTGCGCTGCACGAGGCCTTCGCGCGTCTCGGCACGCAGCTCGAGACAGACATCGGCGCCGATGCCACGACGTTCGGATTCACCGTCGTCGAGCGGCATTTCGAGAAGGCGCTCCGGCTGCTCGGCACCGTCATCGCCGCGCCGGTGTTCGCGCCCGGCGACTTCACGCGCGAGCGGGAGTTGCGCCTGTCGCGCCTGCTGCAGATGCGCGAGATGCCACCGGCAATTGCCGATCGCGCGATGCTCTCGGCCGTCTACGGGTTACACCCGTACGGACACGGCGCGCTGGGCGAGGAGGGCGCGATCGAAGCGGTCACGCGTGACGAGGTCGCCGCGCATCACCGCGACGCGTTCGGCTCCACCGGCGCCACGCTCATCGTGTGCGGCGACGTCGCCGACGACCGGGTCGAGGCGGCCGCGTCCGCGGCATTCGCGTCATGGCACCGCGGCGCCGCCGCCGCCGTCGCGCCTCCGCCGCGCGATCCCGTCAACGAGATCATTGTCATTCACCGGCCGGGGGCCGCCCAGACGGAGCTGCGCGTCGCGCGCCTCTCGACGACACGGATGACGAAGGAGTATCACGCGCTGGTGGTATTGAACCTCGCGCTCGGCGGCCAGTTCGTCAGCCGCATCAACTCCAAGCTGCGTGAGGAGAAGGGCTACACGTACGGCGCGCGGACCGGCTTCGATTTGCGGCGCGGAGAGGGCATGTTCATCTGCCAGAGCGCGGTCGAGCGCGACGCGACGGCCGATGCGCTCAACGACATCTTCGGCGAGATCGCGGCGGCGGCCGGGCCGAGGCCCATCGACGGCGCGGAGCTCGAGCGCGCCAAGACGTCGCTCGCGCGCGGCTTCGCGAGGGGGCTCGAGACCATCGACCAGATCGCGCGGCAGGCGGCGCAGATGGCGCTCTACGGCCTGGCCGACGAGCATGTCGATCGCTTCATCCCGCACGTACGCGCGCTGACGGCGGCCGACATCCAGCGCGCCGCCGCGCACTGGATCTGGCCCGCGCCCTACGTGGCCGTTGCGGTTGGCGACGCCGATCGCATCCAGGCGCCGCTCGAAGCGCTCGGCCTCGCACCGGTTCGGCGCGCCGGCGCGGCCGGCAGCATCGAGCCATGAACGCCGTTCGCTTTCATCAGCACGGCGGCGCCGCCGTGCTCGTGCACGAGGAGGCGCCGGACCCCGAGCCGCGCCCCGGCCACGCGATCGTGCGCGTGCGTGCCTGCGCGCTCAATCATCTCGACATCTGGCAGCGCCGCGGGATCGAGCGCGTGACGATTCCGCTCCCGCACATCAGCGGGGCTGACGTCGCCGGGGAGGTCGTTGGCACGGGGGCCCGCGTCATGCTCCAGCCCGGGTTGAGCTGCGGCGGCTGCGCGCACTGCCTTGCCGGGCGCGACAACCGCTGCGCGGCCTACGACGTGCTCGGCTATCAGTCCGACGGCGGCTATGCGGAGTACGTGCGCGTGCCGTCCGCGAATCTCATCCCCATTCCCACGCATCTCGAGTTCGTCGAGGCCGCGGCGTTTCCGCTGACGTTCCTGACGGCGTGGCACATGCTGTTCAACCGCGCGCGGCTGGAAGAGGGAGACATCGTGCTGGTACTCGCGGCAGGCAGCGGCGTGGGCCAGGCCGCCCTCCAGCTGGCCCGCCACGCCGGCGCGTTCGTGATCGCAACCGCCTCCTCCGCCGACAAGCTCGATCTCGCCACGCGCTTGGGCGCTGACGCGGTCATCAATCATGCGACCGACGATGTGGCCGCGTCGGTCAGGAAGATCACCGTCGGCCGTGGCGCGGATGTCGTGGTCGAGCATGTTGGGCAGACGACGTGGGAGGGCAGTGTCAGAAGTCTCGCGCGGGGCGGCAGACTCGTGACCTGCGGTGCGACAGCCGGCCACCAGGCCGCCCTCGACCTGCGCCACCTCTTCGGCCGTCAGCTGTCGCTCCTCGGGTCCTACATGGGCGAGAAACACGAGCTGCTGAAGGCGGCGAGGCTCCTGTTCGGAGGAATCGTGCGCCCGGTTGTCGATCGCACGTTCCCGCTGGCCGAGGCCGGAGAGGCGCACCGCTATCTCGAAAGCCGCCGCCAGTTCGGGAAGGTCGTCCTCGTCGTGTGAACCTCGTGGGCCGTTCGTGCGTAGTAAACTGCACGCATGAGCCTCGTTCGGCTCAGCCTCAGCTTTGTTGGCGTCTTAGGGATACTGGCGGCAACCATAGCCGCGGCTGTCATCTGGCTGCTCGTCACGGATCCTGTCAGCGTCGCCGAAACGGTTTCGACCGGCGACGTGTCCCCACTCGTCCGCGCGCTCGGCGGTCTCGTCTACGACACGCTCAAAGACATTCTCGGCTATCTCTGAACCAGGTTACGGGGCCGATCGGAACTTTAGAGATTGCGCCTGAAGAAGCGCGTCAGGGCGAACGCATCCATCCAGACAAACGGCGGCTTCCCGATTGAGTAGTGGCCGCACGGCAGCACGACGAGGTCGTGATCGATGCCCCGTGCCTGGAATTCGGCGATGAACTGTTTCGACAGCGAGACCGGGAACGTCAGGTCGTACTTCGCATAGACGATGAGCATTTTCCGTCCGCGGACGCGGTCCATGAAGGGAAACGGGCTGATCGGGAGCCAGATGTCGCGCAGCAGCTCCAGATCGATCTGACCGTCGAATCCCTGCCGCACGTGTTCGGTCGAGAGACCTTCCCACACGACATCGGCGAACCATGGCGAGACATGGTTGAACGCCGCGGCGCGAATCAGCGGCTCGTGCGCCGCGGTCAGCAGCGACAGGCACGATCCGAGGCTGGTGCCGACGATGCCGATGCGTTCGTACCCTTCGGCGTGCAGCCACTGCACGGCCCGCCGCGCGTCGAGCACGGCTTGCCGGCAGACCTGCACGGTGCGCCCCACGTTGGCGCTCACGATGTAATCGGCGCGATGGATTTCGGGCGGCATGCGCAGGTCGTGATACGGCAGCGTGAGCCGCACCGACGAGATGCCGAAGCGCGCGAACAGATCGCAGAGGGCGACATGCCCGTTCGCGTCGGAGTTCCACTGCGGCAGCACCACAATCGCGCGACGCTTGTCCTTGGCCGGGAATAACCGCGCATGGACGATATTGTTTTCGGGATGTGGCGTGGTCAGCGCGCTGGGGAAGGTCAGCAGGCCGGCTTCGCCGCCGG
>JALYRV010000065.1 GCA_030855205.1 Acidobacteriota bacterium
CCCCTCTCCCGAGAAGGGCGAGTTCGTGGTGGTGATTCCTCAAGGCCAGACGTCCGCGGACATCGTCGCCAACGCAGTTGGTATACCGGATGACGCCTCTATATGTGCTGAATTTGGCGCTTTGACCAATAACGAGAGTCTGAAGCCCAGGGCAGCTGCAAAGAAGCTCGCGCAGAAGTATGGACTGGCTACGTCGTATGTCTACCAGCTCTGCGCCATGCAGAATAAATAGGTGTTTAGCCCAAATGATGAAATCTGCACGGATCTTCTAATAAACTGACATCTGTAATGCGTCCTCTCCATATCGTGATTCTGGCGGCCGGCAAAGGCACGAGGATGCGTTCCGACCGGTCCAAGGTGCTGCACCGGCTCGCCGGACGATCCCTGATTGATTACGTCCTCGACGCCACGGCCGCCGTCGCTCCAGCCTCCACGACGGTGGTCGTGGGGCACCAGGCGGACTCGGTCAAAGCCGCCCTGACGGGCACGGGCTGCGGCTTTGCGCTCCAGGAACCGCAATCCGGCACCGGACATGCTCTGTTGCAGGCGGAAACCGCCCTGCAGGGTAAGACCGGCGACGTCCTGCTCCTTTCCGGCGACGTTCCGCTGCTTCGCGGCGAAACGCTGGCGGCGCTGGTCGCCCACCATCGGTCCGCCGGCGCGGCGGCCACGGTGCTGACCGCGGAAACCGATCCACCGCACGAGTACGGCCGGATCGTTCGTGAAAGCGGCCGCATCGCGCGCATCGTCGAGCATCGCGACGCCAGCGAGCAGGAACGGGCGATTCGCGAGTTCAACAGCGGCATCTATGTGTTCGATCTCGCGCCGCTTTTCGGCGCGCTGCGGCGAATCCGCACGCGCAACGCGCAGGGGGAGTACTACCTGCCGGATCTCGTGGAGTTGTACAAGCGCGAAGGGCTGACGGTGGAAACGATGACGCTTCCCGACGCAGTGGAAATCAGCGGCGTGAACAGCCGTATCGAGCTGGCCGAGCTCTCGCGCGCGGTGCGGCTGCGCACGTGTCAGGCTCTGATGATCTCGGGCGTGACCATCGAAGATCCCGCGACGGCGTATATCGATTCGACGGTCGCGATCGGCGTGGATACCACCATCCATCCAAACGTGACACTCGAAGGCACGACGCGCATCGGCGCGCGCTGCGTCATTCATTCCGGATCGCGTCTCGTCAATGCCACCATCGCGGACGATGTGCTGGTGCGCAATCACTGCGTCATCGAAGACTCATCGGTCGGCGCGAACGCCACACTCGGCCCGTTCGCCCACATCCGACCGGGATCGGCCATCGGACCTGATGCGCACGTGGGGAACTTCGTCGAGCTCAAGAAGACGGCGCTGGGGCGCGGCTCGAAGGCCAATCATCTCGCCTACCTCGGGGACGCGACGATTGGCGAGCGTGTCAACGTCGGCGCCGGCACCATTACCTGCAACTACGACGGCGTCAGCAAGCACCAGACGGTTATCGACGACGAGGCGTTCATCGGCAGCGACACGCAACTCATCGCGCCGGTGCGCGTCGGCAGGGGCGCGTACGTCGGCGCGGGTTCCTCTATCGTCGAGGACGTACCGGACGGCGCGCTGGCGATCGGGCGCGGCAGGCAGGTCAACAAGGAAGGCTGGGCCGACAAGGCCCGGCAGAAGCGCGGAAAGTAACGCTGTATGTGCGGCATCATCGGCTACGTCGGCGACAAGAAGGTGCTTCCGGTCCTGATCGAAGGACTGCGGAAGCTAGAGTACCGGGGCTACGACTCGGCGGGCGTCGCGCTCGTGTGCGACGGCACAATGGACATCAGGCGCAGCGCGGGCAAGCTCTCCCGCCTCGAAGACGTCATCGCGTCGAACCCGATCGAGGGGCTGTACGGCATCGGACACACGCGCTGGGCGACGCACGGGCGTCCCACCGAGGAGAACGCGCACCCGCACCGTGACTGCACGGGCAAGCTCGTGGTCGTGCACAACGGCATCATCGAGAACTATCTCGAGCTGAAGAAGGAACTGCAGGGGGAGGGGCACACTTTCGTCACGGAGACCGACACCGAGATCGTCGCGCATCTCGTCGAGCGTGAAACGAAGAAGGACGGGCTCGAGAACGCCGTGCGCCGCGCGCTCAAGCGTCTGCGCGGACACTTCGCGCTCGTGATGATCACGGCCGACGATCCCGAGAAGATCGTCGCGGTGCGCTCGGGCCCTCCGGTCGTGGTCGGCGTCGGTGACGGCGAGTATTTCGTCGCATCCGACACGCCGGCGATTCTCGCGCACACGCGCGATGTCGTCTTCCTCGGCGACCAGGAGATGGTCGTCGTGACGCGGCAGGGGCCGGTCTTCTCTGACTTCGAGGGCAAGACGGTCGAACGGCCGACGCAGCGCATCACGTGGGATCCGGTGATGGCCGAGAAGGCCGGCTACAAGCACTTCATGCTCAAGGAGATTCACGAGCAGCCCTGGGCCGTGAAGGAAACCATCGTCGGCCGTATCTCCCCTGAGAAAGGGGAGGTCTATCTCGACGAGCTCGGCCTCGATGTCAACGCGCTGCGGTCGGTGCAAAGGGTCGTGTTGCTCGCCTGCGGCACGTCGTGGCACGCCGCGCTCGTCGCGAAGTTCCTGATCGAGGAGCTCGCGCGGCTTCCGGTCGAAGTGGACTACGGATCCGAGTATCGCTACCGCGATCCGATCATCGGCCCCGACACGCTCGCGGTCGTCATCACGCAGTCAGGCGAAACGGCGGACACGCTCGCGGCGCTGCGCGAGGCCAAGTCGAAGGGGGCCCGCACGATTGCGGTCTGCAACGTCGTCGGCAGCATGGCCACGCGCGAAGCCGAGGGCACGGTCTACACGCATGCGGGGCCGGAAATCGGCGTCGCGTCGACCAAGGCGTTCACGACCCAGCTCGTCGCGCTGCACCTGCTCGCGCTGCATCTCGCGACGGTGCGCGGCACGATTGACGCCGCCACCGCGACGTCGCACATCGAGGCGATCTCGCAACTGCCCAGGCTCCTCGAGCAGACGCTCAAGGTCGAGCCGCAGGTCGAAGCCATCGCGCGCAAGCTCTATCAGCGCACAGACTTTCTCTTTCTCGGACGCGGCATCAACTACCCGATCGCGCTCGAAGGTGCCTTGAAACTCAAGGAGATCTCCTACATCCACGCCGAGGGCTATCCCGCCGGCGAGATGAAGCACGGTCCGATCGCGCTCATCGACGAAATGATGCCGATCCTCGCGATCGCTCCGGACGATGCGGTGTTCGAGAAGATGCTGGGGAACATCCAGGAGGCAAAGGCACGCGGAGGATCGGTGATCGCGGTCACCACGGCCAACCGCGTGAGTGACCTCGAAGCGATGCTCGACAAGCAGACCGACAGCATCATCGCGCTCCCCGACGCCAAGCCTCACCTGATTCCCGTGCTCGCCACGCTTCCCTTGCAGATGCTCGCGTACCACATCTCGGTGCGGCGCGGCTGCGATGTCGACCAGCCGCGAAATCTTGCGAAGAGCGTGACGGTCGAATAGCGGCGATGATCGTCATCAAGACCCTCCTCGCGGCGTGGGTCACATGCGCGCTCGCCGTGAGTGTGCCGGCAGGCCGGCAGCAGCCGCCGTATCTCAGCGGACGCGTGATCGACGCAGACACTGGCGGCCCGGTGCCGGGCGCGACGGTACGCATTTCGGGGCGGCGCGAGATCGTGCTGACCACCGCCGCGGACGGGAGCTACCGATCGGCCACGCTCCTGCCCGGCATGTACGATCTCACCGCAGAGAAGGAAGGCTACCTCCTCTCTGTTCCGTCCTACGGCGCCGGCACGCCGCTGCGCCTGCGCGTCATCACCGGCGGTAAGGGACCCTCCCTGCTGCGACGCGACTGGATGCTCGAGCGCGCCGGACGTATCCGGGGCCGCGTGCTCGACGAGTGGGACGACCCTTCCGCCGGCGTGATGGTCTTCGCCGCCAGACGCACGGGCATCTCCGAAGGATGGCCCGATCTCGACGTGCGCGCCAGCACCACGACGGGCGCCGACGGCCGGTTCGAGCTGGCGGGACTCGAACAGGGCCCCTACGTTGTCGTCTACCGCGCCAGGCTGCGCGACCGCGATCACTGGTTCTTCTCGCCAGGCATTCCCGACCCTCGACATGCCTCGCAGATCGAGGCCACAAACGATCCGCTGCAGTTGCCGGTCGATCTTCCCGCAGCCGGCACCTCGATGCCTCGAGTCGCGGTGCGCACGCGGACGCCGTCCGGCGCCATCGTTCCCAACGCCAGCGTCGAAGTCACGCTCTGGTCGCCGTTCGCGCGGATGTCGGGGATGGAGACGGTCCAGATCGTGACGGACGCAAGCGGCTCGGGCGCATTCGACGCGCTCCCCGTTGGACGGCACCGCATCGTGGCGCGCTCGCCGGCCTCGCTTGATGCCAGAGCGGTAGCGCGCGGTGAAGGGGTCATCGTGCTGCCAGAGGACCTGACGCGAGGCGTCGACGTCCGCATGCCGGCCACGAAGGACGTGTGCGTGTTGACGCGCATCGAAACAGAATCGCTCGAGCACGCCGACGTGCGATCGCTGCCGGATGTTCAGGCGGTCACTCGCGGGATGGCGCTCAGCACCGAGCGCCTCGAAGGGCGCGCCCCGCTGGGCGAGGGCACCATGCTTCCGGGGATCGCGCCGTCAGCCCATCTAACGGTCGTGCCGTTTGCGCAGCAGGCGCTCTGGACGCTATCGCGCTTCACGCCGGCCGTGGCGGCGCCGCGCGGCATCATTCCCGCGTCGGCGGGGTCGAGCGGGTGCATAACGGCATACTTCCAGCGCACCACAATGCGAATCACGGGGACGGTTGATGTTCCTGATCAGGAATGGCTGCCGCGGATCGAAATTATAGCGACACCGCTCGACGCCGGGTCGGCCCCTGTCGTGACGACGTTCGCGAGCGACGAGAATACGTTCTCGCTGAATGGGATCGCCGCCGGCATCCGCTATCAGATCGCCGCGGTGCCGATGGGCGTGGCACCGGCGTCGTTCAATCCCTCCGCGCTGCGCGTGGTGACAGCCGCAGGAGGCCAGACCATTACCGTGCCGCTCAGCCTGCCGATCGCGAGATAATAGTTGTCCCGCCATGGACTTCCTCACCTCGCTGAATCCCGCGCAACAGGAAGCCGTCCTGCACGCGAAGGGCCCGCTCCTGATCCTCGCGGGCGCGGGCTCGGGTAAGACACGCGTCATCACCACTCGCATCGCATATCTGATCGGCGACGGCCACGCCACGCCTGACGAGGTGCTTGCCGTCACGTTCACGAACAAGGCGGCCGAAGAGATGCGCGAGCGCGTCAAGGCGCTCATCGGCGAGGACGGATCGCGCGTCTGGCTGTCGACATTCCACTCGCTTTGCGCGCGCCTGCTCAGACGCGAAGCGCCGGCTATCGGCCTGACGCGCGACTTCGTCATCTACGACTCGTCGGACCAGATGTCGGTGATCAAGCAGGGCATGAAGTCCCTCGGGATCGACGACAAGCTGCTGCCGCCAAGGCAGGCGCTGAGCCGCATCAGCGCCGCGAAGAACCGTATGGAAGGGCCTGGCGACATCCAGACCGCCAGCTGGAATCTTCGGGAGCAGCAGGTCGCGAAGATCTACGAGTACTACCTGCGCGTGCTGACCGATAGCAACGCGCTCGACTTCGACGATCTGCTCCTCAAGACCGTCGAGCTTTTCGAGACCTCCGAGCCGGTTCGCAACAAGTACGCGCAGCGCTTCAAGTACGTGCTCGTCGACGAGTACCAGGACACCAACAGGCCGCAGTACATGCTAGTGAAGCGCCTCGCCGGCATCCATCGAAACCTCTGTGTCGTCGGCGATCCGGATCAGTCGATCTACAAGTGGCGCGGCGCCGACATGCGGAACCTGCGGGACTTCGAGGACGACTTCCCCGAAGCCGCCACCGTGCGGCTCGAGCAGAACTACCGCTCGACACAGGTGATTCTCGACGCGGCGAGCGCTGTCATCAGCCGGAATCGCAATCGCAAGGAAAAGCGCCTGTGGACAGACAAGGAAGGCGGCCAGCCGATCGTCTACTTCCGCGGCGGTGACGAGCTCGAGGAAGCGGACTTCATCACGAAGGTCATCCGGCAGGCGCGCAGCCACGAGGCCGGCACGCTCGCCGCAGTGCTCTACCGCACCAACGCGCAGTCGCGCGCCATTGAAGACGCGCTCATGCGCGACGCTATCCCCTACAAAGTCATTGGCGGCGTCCGGTTCTACGAGCGCAAGGAAATCAAGGACGCGCTCGCATATCTGAAGCTCGTTATCAATCCGCACGACGATGTGAGCCTTCGGCGGGTGGTCAACGTGCCGGCGCGCGGCGTCGGCAAGGCCGTGATCGACGCGGTGGAGAAGATCGAGCCCGACGACAACAGCGACCTGTCGCCGCTGCTCTCGGCGGGCCTCGACGAGGTCAAGTCGGCCCGTTCGCTCTGGGCGCGGCTGGTGGTCGCCGTGGACCGCAAGCTGCTGCAGCCACGCGCGCTGGCGTCACTCAAGGCTTTCCGCGATCTGATCGTGGAGCTCAGCGACTCCGCACGGCACGACTCGGTGTCCATCGCGATCGGCAAGATGCTCGATCGCAGCGGGTACCTCAAAGATCTTCGCGAGGAGCGCAGCGAGGAGGCCGAGGCGCGCATCGAAAACCTCATGGAGCTCGTGTCCGCGTCGCGCGAATACGAGCAGCGCGATCAGGATGCCTCGCTCGGCGGATTCGTCGACCGGCTCTCTCTGCTGTCGGAGACCGACGAGGAGAGCGGCAACAAGAACGCGCGCGTATGGCTGATGACGCTGCACGCCGCGAAGGGATTGGAGTTCCCGGTCGTCGTGCTTGCCGGGCTCGAGGAAGGGCTGTTCCCGCACTCGCGTTCCGCGGAAGACGAAGACGAGCTCGAGGAAGAGCGGCGCCTCTGCTACGTCGGAATCACACGAGCCCGCGAGCGCCTCTTCCTCACGAGCGCCGCCAGACGCCGCGTGTTCGGTGAGTATCAGTCGACTGAGCCGTCGCGCTTCATCGACGAGATCCCGGTCAACCTGATCGAGCGCATGGAGCCTGCGTGGTCGGGCTCGTCAGGGTCGGGGCGCATGAACTACCCGCGCACGTTCGAGACGCGTCCGAACCCTTACGGCCGCAGGGCGGGGTCCGGGTACGGCAAGGCCAGGGAGCGCGAGGAGACACGTACCTACGACTACGCCTCGGAGGATCAGTCGTCTGCGAGCGGCCTTCGAAAGGGCATGCGGGTGCGGCACCAGCAGTTCGGGCTCGGCACGGTCACCGACATTGAAGACCATGGAGACGACTACAAGGTCACCGTGCGGTTCAACACCGCGGGATTGAAGAAGCTGCTCGCGAAGTATGCGAGGCTGGAGCCGGCCTAGGTACGATCGGGCGGCTCTTCCGGGTCGACGTCCTCAGTCGTTGACGGCTCCGCGCCTGCGCCCTCGGAAGGCTCCCCTGAGTCTGTGGACTCCGGTGTCACCGCCGCGTCCGGGTCGCTCGCGAGGCGCACGATCGACACGACCCGATCCTGCTCGGACCCTTCTTCCTCTTCCGCAAGATTCAACAGCGTGACGCCCTGCGTCGCGCGACCGATGGTCCTGATGTCGGACGTGGCCATGCGGATGACTTTGCCGTGCTGGCTGATCACCATGATCTCGTCGCCGTCGTGTACCCACGACGTGCCGACCACCTGGCCGTTGCGCTCCGAGGTCTGGATGTTGATGATCCCCACGCCGCCGCGCGACTGCAGCCGGTACTCGTCGATCGCCGTGCGCTTGCCGTAGCCGTTGGCCGTGACGCTGAGGATCGTGCCGGTCTCGCCGACAACTTCCATCGGCACGACCTCCATCGCAACGACTTCGTCGCTCTCGCGGAGCGAGATTCCGCGCACGCCATAAGCCGTGCGTCCCATCGGGCGCACGTCTTCCTCGGGGAAGCGAATCGACATGCCGTCACGCGTGGCGATGAACACCTGCGCGCGTCCGTCTGTCTGCGCCACCGCGATCACGGCGTCCATCTCTTCAACACCCATCGCGATGATGCCGCCCGCGCGTGGATTGCTGTACGCGCTGAGGTCCGTCTTCTTGACCACGCCCCGGCGCGAGCCCATGACGACGAACTGCTGGCCTTCTTCTTCCGGGAAGTCGCGCACGGCGAGCAGCGCGGCGATGCGCTCCCCCTCGGCCATCGACACGAGGTTGGCGATAGCCTTGCCCTTGCCGCCCGCGCCCGCATCGGGAATCTCGTGCACGCGCAGCCAATAGGCCCGGCCGCGGTCCGAGAAAATCATGATGTAGGAATGCGTCGACGCGACGAACAGGTGCGTGACGAAATCTTCGTCGCGCGTGCGCATGCCGATGCGGCCCTTGCCGCCGCGCTTCTGGCTGCGATACGTCTCGAGCGTCGTCCGCTTGATGTAGCCCGTATTCGACACCGTGATCGCGACATCCTCGTCTGCAATCAGGTCTTCGATGCGGAAATCACCCTCGGCGTCGATGATCACGGTGCGGCGATCGTCGGAGTACTTCTCCTGAATCGCGCGAAGCTCTTTCACGACGATCTCGAGGAGCAGTGTCTCGCTCGACAGGATCGCGCGCAGCCGCTCGATCGTCTTCATCAGCTCCGCGAGCTCGTCGACGACCTTCTGCCGCTCCAGGCCGGTGAGCCGCTGGAGCTGCATGTCGAGAATGGCCTGCGACTGAATCTGCGACAGGCCGAACCGCGTCATGAGGCCGTCGCGCGCCTCCGCTGGGTTCTTCGATCCGCGAATGAGCTTGATCACTTCGTCGAGGTGATCGAGCGCGATCTTCAGACCTTCGAGAATGTGCGCGCGTGCCTCGGCCTTGCGCAGCTCGAACTCGGTGCGGCGGCGCACGACTTCACGGCGGAACTCGATGAACTGCTCGATGATCTCGAGCAGCGTCAGCACCTTCGGCCGTCCGCCGACGATCGCCAGCATGATGATGCCGAACGTCGTCTGCAGCTGCGTCTGTTTGAAGAGGTTGTTGAGGACGACCTCGGGCACCTCGCCGCGCTTCAGCTCCACGACGATGCGCATGCCGTCGCGGTCCGATTCGTCGCGCAGATCGGAGATGCCGTCGATCGCCTTGTCGCGCACCAGGTCGGCGATATGCTCGATCAGGCGCTTCTTGTTGACCTGATACGGGATCTCGGTGATGACGATCGACGACCGATCGCCCTTCTTGGAGACCTCGACTTCGGTCTTCGCGCGCATCGTGACCGATCCGCGTCCCGTCGTCAGTGCCTGCTGGATGCCCGCGCGGCCGACGATGAAGCCGCCGGTCGGGAAGTCAGGGCCCTGCACGGCGCGCAACACGGCGCGTGTGCGGTTGTCGCGCGTGTCGTCACGCAACTCGATGGCCGCGACGACGCCCTCGATCACCTCTCGCATGTTGTGCGGGGGGATGTTCGTCGCCATGCCGACCGCGATGCCGGTCGATCCATTGACCAGCAGGTTCGGGAACGGCGTCGGCAGCACCGACGGCTCTTCGGTCGTCTCGTCGTAGTTGGGAACGAAGTCGACGGTCTCCTTGTCGAGATCCGCCATCATCTCGTCGGCAAGGCCCTTGAGGCGCGCTTCGGTGTAGCGCATGGCCGCCGGCGGGTCGCCATCGACCGATCCGAAGTTCCCCTGCCCGTCGGTGAGCAGGTAGCGCATGTTGAAGTCCTGCGCCATGCGGACGAGCGTGTCGTAGATCGAGGCGTCGCCGTGAGGATGGAAGTTGCCCATCACCTCGCCGACGATCTTCGCGCACTTGCGATAGCCGCGCGTCGACGACAGCCCCATGTTCTTCATGCCGTACAGCACGCGCCGGTGCGCGGGCTTCAGGCCGTCCCGTACGTCGGGCAGCGCGCGCCCGATGATTACGCTCATGGCGTAATCCATGTACGAGCGCTTCATCTCGTCTTCGATGTTGACGGGAATGCGGTTTGACGTATTGGAAGTCTGGTCCATGCGCTACACGTCGAGATTCTTCACGTCGAGGGCGTTGTCTTCGATGAATTTGCGGCGCGGCTCGACCTGGTCCCCCATCAGCGTGGTGAACATCAAATCGGCTTCTGTATGGTCCTCGGCGCGCACCTGCAGCAGCGTGCGGATCGACGGATCCATCGTCGTCTGCCAGAGCGTGTCGGGATTCATCTCGCCGAGGCCCTTGTAGCGGTTGACGGCGATGCCTTTCTTGCCGGCGTCGATGAACAGCTCGACGAGCTCGTCGAGCGATTCGACGCGCACTTCGGCGGGCTCGCCGCGCTTGAGCGGCTTCACCTCCGGTTTGGGTTCCGCGGCAAGGCGCGTGAGGTCGTCGATCGTCGCGCCGCCCATGCCCGTCGCACCGGCTGATGCGGTCTCCCCCTCGACGTCCGCCTCGACTTCCTCTGCCTGCGCGGCGCCGGCCACGACCGTCATCGCGCCGGTGAGGCCGCGCACGTCCTGATAGCTGTTGATGAGCGTGCGGAACTCACCCGTCTGCAGGAAGTCGACGCCCAGCTCGAATGTCCGCGGATAGCCGGCGGTGCGGTCTTCCACGACGAGCTCGAACGCCTGATGCTCCTCGTCGGGCTGCACGGTGACGCTGCGCTGCGGCCCGCGGAGCGCGGCCGCGATCTCCTCGAGCGGCTCGGCGGCGGCAAAGAATGCCTTGTCGCGCGCGCCGCGCTCGAGCAGCGCGAGAATGACGTCGCGAAGCGGCATGCGGCGCTCGACCACCTGCAGGAACTTCCTGAAGTTGATCATTTTCTCGAGCTTGCGCTCGAGCTCCGCGCCGGAGATCTCCGTGCCGTCGTCGAGCCGCACGGCGCGGGATTCGACCGCGCGTCCGATCAGCCAGGTTTCCAGCTCGCGCTCGCCCTTGATGAACGTCTCGGAGCGTCCGCGCTTGGCGCGGAACAGCGGCGGCTGCGCGATGTAGATGTGCCCGCGATCGACCAGCGCACGCATCTGACGATAGAAGAACGTCAGCAGCAGCGTGCGGATGTGCGATCCGTCGACGTCTGCGTCGGTCATGATGATGATGCGGTGATAGCGCAGCTTCTCGGGATTGAAATCCTCGACGCCGATGCCGCAGCCGAGCGCGGCGATCATGGTCTTGATCTCATCGCTGCCGAGCATCTTGTCGAAACGCGCCTTCTCGACGTTGAGAATCTTGCCCTTGATCGGCAGGATCGCCTGGAACTTCCGGTCGCGTCCCTGCTTGGCGGAGCCGCCTGCCGACTCACCTTCGACGATGTAGATTTCGGAAAGCGCCGGATCGCGCTCCTGGCAGTCGGCGAGCTTGCCCGGCAGTGAGCTGCCGTCGAGCGCGCCCTTGCGCCGCACGAGATCGCGAGCCTTGCGCGCCGCTTCTCTCGCGCGCGCGGCATCGACCGCCTTCGCGACAATCTTGCGCGCGATGGCGGGGTTCTCCTCGAGGAACGCGCCGAGACGATCGTTGAGGATGTTTTCGACGATGCCCTTGACCTCGGTGTTGCCCAGCTTCGTCTTCGTCTGCCCCTCGAACTGCGGGTGGGGGATCTTGACGCTGATGACCGCCGCGAGCCCCTCGCGGATGTCGTCGCCCGACACGCTCTCTTTGAGATCCTTCGAGAGATTGCTGCTCGCCGCATACGCGTTGAACGTGCGCGTGAGCGCCGATCGGAAGCCCGAGAGGTGCGTGCCGCCTTCGTGCGTGTTGATGTTGTTGGCGAACGAGTAGACCGTCTCGGCGTAGCCGTCGTTCCACTGCAACCCGATCTCGACGCTGATGCCGTCCTTCTCCCCCTTCATGAAGATCGGCTTGTCGTTGACGATCGTCTTGTTCTTGTTCAGAAACTCGACGAAAGAAACGATGCCCCCTTCGTACAGGAACGAATGGCTGCGGCCGTCGCGCTGATCGTCGATGGTGATCGTGACGCCGCCGTTGAGGAACGCGAGTTCGCGCAGCCGCTGCGACAGCGTTTCGAAGCTGTATTCGGTCGTCTCGAAAATTTCAGAGTCGGGCTTGAAGGTGACCTTCGTGCCGCGCTTCTTGGTGGTGCCGGTGATCTCGAGATCGCCGATCGGCTTGCCGCGCTCGTAGCGCTGGTTGAACACCTGGCCGTTACGCCAGATCTCGAGCTCGAGCCATTCGGAGAGCGCATTGACGACCGACACGCCCACGCCGTGCAGGCCGCCGGACACCTTGTAGCTGTCGTTCTCGAACTTGCCGCCGGCGTGCAGCACCGTGAGCACGACCTCCGCCGCCGACCGGCCGCTCTCGTGCAGGTCGGTCGGAATGCCGCGGCCGTTGTCGATGACCGTGATCGAACCGTCGATATGAATCGAGGCTTCGATCTGGTTGCAGAAGCCCGCGAGTGCTTCGTCGACCGCGTTGTCGACGATCTCGTACACGAGGTGATGCAGGCCGAGCGGCCCCGTCGACCCGATGTACATCGCCGGCCGTTTGCGAACCGCCTCGAGACCCTCGAGGACTTTGATCTTGTCGGCGCCGTAGTCGCCCGATCCGCTTCCGTTGCCGGCGCGCGCCTCGTCGAAGGCCGGCCGCGCAGCCTGGTCCGTGTCCGGACCGGCAGCGTTCACGTTTGGTTCATCCATTCAGCGCGTCAGATCCTCATCGGCATGATGACGTAGGTGTATTCGTAGCCTTCGGCGTTCACCGGCGTCATGACGGCCTGGCTCATCTCGTCCTTGAAGGCCAGCGAGACGACGTCGGTCTCGACCGCGCTCAGGAACTCGAGGACATAGCGCGCGTTGAAGCAGATCTGCATCGGCGCGCCGTCATACTCGACCATGATCACTTCGTGCGCCTCGCCGAGCTCGGGGCTGCTCGACGTGATCTCGACCTTGCCGGCGTCGATCTGGAACTTCACCGCTCGCGAGCGTTCATTGGAGAGCAACTCGACGCGGCGCACGGCGCTCGTGAGGCGATCGCGATCGAAATCGATTTTTTTGTCGGTGTTCTTGGGAATCACGCGCTCGAACGCCGGGAACTGGCCGTCGATCACGCGCGAAATCAGCACGCGCCCGCCTACTTCGAAGAACAGGTGATTCTCACCCTTCTCGAACCGGACATCGTCTTCGCCTTCACCAAGGAGACGCTGCAACTCGTTGAGCGTCTTGCGAGGCAGAATCACGCGCACATCGTCGGCAGCAGCCCCTGCCGCCGCCTTGCTCTTCTTGCCGTCGCCGGCTTCACGCGGCACCTGCACCAGGGCGAGACGATGGCCGTCGGTGGCGACGAGACTCATCGCATCGGCGCCGAGCACGAACAACGCGCCGTTGAGGAAATACCGCGTGTCTTCACCCGTGATTGCGAACTGCGTCTTCGGGATCATCGTGCGGAGCGCCTGGCGCGGCAGGGTCGAACTCCACGAGCCGGTCGGATCAGGCAGCGTCGGAAAATCCTCGCGCGGCAGGGTCTGCATGCGCGAATCGAAACGCTCCGCCGCCACTTTCACGCCGTTCTTGTCCTGCTCGATGCGAATATCGCTCTCGGGCAAGGCCTTGACGATCTCGAAGAGCTTCTTCGCTGGCAGCGTCAACGACCCGGGCTTGCCGACGACGGCCTCGCAGCGGCTGCGGAGACCGACCTCGAGATCGGTCGCGAGCATGCGGAGTTCATTGCCGTCGGCTTCGAGCAGCACGTTCGCCAGAATCGGGATCGTGTTCTTGCGCTCGACTATGCCCTGGAAGAGCTGGAGCTCGCGAAGCAGATCGCTCTTGCGGACGACTAGTTCCATTGGCGTGCTGACCTCGTTGAGGATCGGTGGCGCGTCCTGATCTTCTGTATGAATCAGGAAAGAAAAGAGAACAAGAAATTATAGCAAGAAGAAGGTCCTGTTGAAACCTCAAAACCTCGCTATTAGTGGTTCTGTATCAACGACTTACCCTGTGGACGCACCAGCCGCGTTTAGCGTGTGCAAAATGGGCGCGGCATGTGGAGATCCGGGGGGGCCCGATCCGTGTCGGATTACGCACAGGACCCCCGTGTGGAAGGCTGCGGAAAACCGGCGCCGTGTCAGCGGAACGCTTCGAGGAAGTTGTTGATAAGCGTGTTGAAATCTCCGTCGGTCTTTCGCAGATCTTCGACCTTGCGAATGGAATGGATGACCGTGGAGTGGTGCTTGCCGCCGAAACTCTTGCCTATTTCCGGCAAAGAGGCGTTTGTGAGTGATTTGCACAAATACATGGAGATCTGGCGCGGCAGCGAAATCGATTTGGCGTTGTTGCGCGACTTTAGCTCGGCGACTTTCAACTGGTAGTAGTCCGCGACGAACTTCTGGATGCCCTCGATCGACACCGCACGCTCGTCCTGCACGAGGATGTTGCGGAGCACGTCCTGCGCGAGCTGCAGCGTGATGTCCTTGCCCGTCAGCGACGCAAACGCCAGCAGCCGGATCAGCGATCCCTCGAGCTCGCGGATGTTCGACTTGATCTTTCCGGCGATGTAAATCGCCACGTTGTCGGGCAGTGACACCCCTTCGCTATCCGCCTTCCGCTTGAGAATCGCGATCTTCGTCTCGAGGTCCGGCGGCTGGATGTCGGCAATCAGACCCCACTCGAACCGCGATCGCAGACGCTCTTCGAGCGACGGAATCTCGTGCGGCGGGCAATCACTGCTGATGACGATCTGCTTCTGCGCGTCGTAGAGCGCGTTGAACGTGTGGAAGAACTCGGTCTGCGTGCCCTCCTTGCCGGCCAGGAACTGGATGTCGTCGACGAGCAGGATGTCGACGCTGCGGTACCGGTCGCGGAAGTCCAGAATCCGGTCGTACCGGACGGCGTTGATCATCTCGTTCATGAACCGCTCCGACGAGATGTAGGTCAGCTTCGCGGCCGGCTGATGCAGGAGCATGTAGTGCCCGATTGCGTGCATCAGGTGCGTCTTGCCCAGGCCAACCCCGCCGTAGATGTAGAGCGGGTTGTACGACCGCGACGGCGCCTCGGCGACCGCGCGGCAGGCGGCGTGCGCAAACTGGTTTGAGGGGCCAACGATGAAGGTGTCGAAGGAGTAGCGGGGGCTGAGTCCGGCCGGAGACGCGGCCGCAGCTGATTCTTCTTCGGCAGGGGCCAGCTCAGGCATGAGCGGCGCCGTCAGCACGGGCACTGCGACGGACTCGTCGGCCACGAACGAGATCTCGGTCTCAGGCCGGCCGGCCTCCGTCAGCGCCTCCTCGAGCACGGCTGAGTAATGCTTCGTCAGCCAGTCTCGAAACAGCGGATTCGGCACCTTGACCGTCAGCTTCTGCCCATCATCGTCCACGCAGACCGTGGGCTTGAACCAGGTGTAGAAGCTGTACCGGTTGACCTTGGTCTCGATGCGGCTGAGGATCTCGTCCCAGAGTGTTGGGGTCATGCGTTCGAGCCGTAAGAGTGCCTGATTTTCGCCCAAAAAGGCGAAACCTCTGTTTTCCACAATAATTTCCACAGTTGTGGAAATCTTGGGTTAGAGACCCACTCGCGTTGCCCCGAGGGAGGGTTCGAACCCGGGCTTGAGCCTCTCCAGCACGCCCGGCCGGAGCCGCGCGAGCGTGAAAGGCGGCAAGCGGCCATTCTCCCCCGATTGACAGGCTGGCGGGGCACGTCTACGATCAAAGTTTCCTTTTCGGCCTAAAAGCTCTCGCACAAAGGTTCCAGTCCGATGAAGCGTACTTATCAGCCCAATCGCCGCCGCCGGCGCAAGACTCATGGATTTCTCGTACGCATGGAGACGAAGAACGGTCGTCTCGTGCTCAAGCGCCGCCGCGCCAAGGGGCGCAAGCGCCTGACCGTGTCGAAGTCGAACCGGTAACCGCCGGCGCGGGCTGATGCGCGCGCCCGGTGTCGAGCACATGTCGTTCCGGTTCGAGCCGCGCGATCGTCTGCGCAAGCGGCCTGAGTTCGTACGCGTGCAGGCCCAGGGCCGCCGCGTCACCGGCCGCTTCGTCACGTTCCTGATTCTTGCGAATGACTGCACTGTTCCGAGGCTCGGACTCATCGCGTCCCGCAAACTGGGGCCGTCGGTGACGCGCAACCGCGCCAAGCGGCGCCTGCGCGAGCTGTTCCGCCGTCATCGCGACGCGGTCGGCCGTGATGCCGCGCTCGACATCGTCGCGATCCCGCGGCGTGAACTGAGCGTCGCGCCGTTTTCCGATGTCGAGGCCGATTTCGTCACCACCCTTCGCCGCTGCCGCCCTCATGCGTGATCGATCGCGCCCGATGCGCCGCGCGGCATCGGTGTGTCTGCTCGCGCTCATCCGCGGCTATCAACTGCTGCTCTCGCCGTTTTACACCGGCGCGTGCCGTTACGTGCCCTCGTGCTCGGAGTACGCCGCGGGCGCGATTCACGATCACGGCGCCCTGAAGGGCGCGTACCTCGCGGCGCGCCGCCTTTCCCGTTGTCACCCTTTAGGAGGCTCCGGCCTCGATCCTGTTCCACGTCCCGCACCGGGCACGCGAACTGGAACTGGAATCCATGGAACGTAGAGTCTTCATCGCCATTCTTCTGTCGTTCGGCATCCTGTACGGCTATCAGGCGTATTTCGCGCCGCCGCCGCCGCAGAACGCCGCCGCACCCGCAGGGCAGCAGGCTGCGGCCGCCGCGCCCGCGTCCGCGATACCGGCCGCGCC
>JALYRV010000066.1 GCA_030855205.1 Acidobacteriota bacterium
GAAGGCCGCGACGATGAGCAGGGCGATGACGAGGAAGAACAGGAAGCGGCGTTTCACAGCGGCAAGGCTACGGGCCGGCGTCTGAACGGCGCGTGAACACGCTGTTAAGGTGGCGTTCAGCCCGGGGTGCGCTATAAACGAGTCGCCGATGAAGATCCTGATCGTCGAGGACGAAGCGTCGATCGCCGCGCAGCTGCGGGTGTCCCTCTCGGAGTCCGGCTATGCGGTCGACGTCGCGGCCGACGGTGAGCGCGCCGATTTCCTCGCGGAGACCGAGCGGTACGACGCGATGGTGCTCGACCTGGGGCTGCCGAAGGTCGACGGCCTGACGCTGCTCCGCCGCTGGCGCGACGCCGGCATCACGACGCCAGTGCTCGTGCTCACGGCACGCGGAAGCTGGCACGAGAAGGTGCAGGGCATCGACGGCGGCGCGGACGATTACATGTCGAAGCCGTTCCGGATCGAGGAAGTGCTGGCGCGCGTGCGCGCGCTGGTGCGGCGGTCGAGCGGCCATGCCGCCCCCGAGCTGCGGTCCGGCGCCGTGGCGCTCGACGCGCGCCTCGCGCGAGTGACGCTCGACGGATCGCCGGTCAAGCTCACGAGCCACGAGTTCCGCGTGCTGTCCTACCTGATGCACCACCGAGGGCGCGTGGTCTCGCAGGCCGAGCTCACCGAGCACATCTACGCCCAGGCGTTCGACCGCGACTCCAACACCGTGGAAGTGTTCATCGCGCGGCTGCGGCGGAAGCTCGGCGCCGCGTTCATCGAGACCGTGCGCGGCCTCGGCTACCGGGTCGCCGCATGAGCCCCTTCTCACTGCGGGCGCGCCTGCTCATGGGTGCCCTGCTCTGGACGACCGGGCTCTTCGCGCTCGCCGGCGTCATCCTGAACTTCGTGATGTTCCGTCACCCGGGTGCGCCGAAAGTGCTCCATGCGACGTTCAGCCATGGGCCGCTCACGCTGCTCTTCGCCCTCGCGTGCATGGTGCTCGGTTTGCTCCACGTGCGGCGCGGCGTGTCACCGCTCAACCGCCTTCGTGCGCGTCTCGCCTCCGTCCGGGCCGGACGCGAGCCGCGGCTCGATGGCCAGTACCCCGCCGAAGTGCAGCCGCTCGTGGACGATCTCAACGGCCTGCTCGACGATCGCGAGCGCCGCGTCACGCGCGCCATGGGCAAGGCCGGCGACCTGGCGCACGGGCTCAAGACGCCGCTCGCCGTTCTCGCGCACGAAGCCCGTCTTCTCGCCGGCGCGGGCCACGCCGACGCGGCCGCGACGATCGATCAGCAGATCGATCGCATGCGGAAACAAATCGACTATCACCTCGCGCACGCACGCGCATCTGCGTCGGGCGCGGCCTCGTCGGCGCGCACCCCGGTAGCCGAGTCGGTCGAAGGCCTGTGCCGCGCGCTCTTCCGGCTCGCCTCGGATCGCGGCAGCAGCATCACCGTCGACAACGGCACCGACGCGGCGCACCTGTTCCGCGGCCAGCGCGAGGATCTCGACGAAATGCTCGGCAACCTCCTCGACAACGCCTTCAAATGGGCGCGCTCGCAGATCGCCGTCTCCTCCGCGATGCACGCCGGCATGCTCACCATCACGATCGACGACGATGGGCCTGGGATCGACCCGTCGATGCGCGCGCTGGTGTTGCAGCGGGGCGTGCGGGCCGACGAAGCGTCGCCCGGGTCGGGTCTCGGGCTCGCCATCGTGTGCGACCTGGCGGAGGTCTATGGCGGAACCGTCGCGCTCAGCGCCTCGCCCGCCGGCGGGTTGCGCGCGCGCCTGCAGCTTCCGGGAGGCGAATCAGGAGCCGCGTGAGTCACGACCGCGCGTAGAATCACCTCACCCGGAGGACTGGATGAAGCGTGTCGTATGGTTTGTCGCTGCTCTTTCCCTGGCAGTCTGGGCCGCGCCGCAGGCGCAGCAGAATGCCGCAGCCCCGCCCCTGACCCTGGATTTCACGGCTGTTGGCGCCGACGGCGCGCCGGTGCTGGACCTGAAACCGGCGGAGGTGTCGCTCCGCGCCGGCGGGCGCGTGCGCGCGCCCCGCGCGCTGAGTCTGATCCGCATGCAGGGCCCAGGCACGGACGATTCCGCTCCGCCGCCGTTCGCGGCCAGCATCGGCATGCCGCCGGTCAACCGCTCGCTCCTGATTGTGCTCGATGACGACTCGATGCGGCCCGGCAAGGAACAGCCGACGCGCGAAGCGGTCGCGCAGCTCATGTCCGGCCTGCACCCGTCGGATCGCGTCTCGGTGATCACCGTGCCGCTCGGCGGGGTGAAGGTCGGACTGACGACCGACCATGCGAGTGCGCGCAGCGCGTTCAACGCGATTGGCGGCAGGGCCCCGCGCGAGGAAAGCGCGAGTGATTTCGGATGTCGCACGCGCCGCTCGCTCGAGACGCTGTCGGGCGTGATTGGCGGCATCGAACGAGGGGATGGGCCCGTCACGGTGCTGTTCATCTCATCCGGCATGTCGGGACCGACGCGCGACACGCCGGAAGCGATTCGAGATTTGCAGACGCGCATCGGACCCGGCATGTGCGAGCTGCGGCCCGACAAGTTCGAAGAGGTCGCGATCGCCGCGGCCGCCGCGCGCGCCAACCTGCTGCTCCTGCAGCCGGACGATCAAGTGGTGATCGCCGGGTCACTCGGCACCAGCGATCCCAACGGCGGCACGGTCGGCGGCATCGGGGCCGGACTCGATCATCTGGCCGGCGTCACGGGCGGCAGCGTCGTCAGGCTCGGCGGTGCGAGAACCGACGCCGTCGAGCGCATCCTGCGCGAGACAGCCAGCTACTACTCCGCCACGTTCGATGCCGACCCCGCCGACCGCAACGTCTCGCGCGTGGAGTTCACGACGTCACGTCCCGGCGTGCGCATCATCGCTCGATCGCGCATCGCGGTGACGGCGGCCGACACCGCCGCGTCGCGCAAGGGGCCGGTCACGCCCCGGGACATGCTGCGGCTGGCACGGGGGTTCGGCGAGTTCCAGATGCGCGCGATCGGCTACGCGTCGAGCAACCCGGGTGACGCGCGCATGCGCGTCATCGCGCTGGCCGAGGCGGAGCCGGGCGTGCAGCTCGCGGCCGTCGCGGTCGGGCTGTTCGATCCTGCCGGCAAGCTCGCCGCGCAGTGGACCGCGCAGGCCGGCGAGATCTCGGGTAGCGCCGTGATGGGGGCGCTGCTCGCGCAGCCCGGCATCTATCGCATGCGCGTGGCCGCCACCGATGCCACGGGGCGCGCCGCAACGGCCGACTACACGCTGCACGCGCAGCTCGAGCAGGCCGGTCCGATCCGCATGAGCGGCATCATACTGGGCGTCTCGCGCGAAGGGGCGTCCCGCCCGAGGATGCTCTTCAGCGCGGCCGACGCGTCGGCCATCGCGCAGGTCGAGCTGCTCGACCTGCCGCGCGGTGTCGCGCCGGCGGGCCGAATCGAGATCGCGCGCTCGCTCAATGGTCCCGCCGTCACGTCGGTGCCGGCCGCCATCACCGCCGCGCCGGATGGATCGCGCGCCATGCTGAGCGGCATCCTGCCGCTCAGCGCGCTCACGCCTGGCGACTACGTCGTCCGCGTCGTGGTCAGCTCCTCGGCAGGCCCGTCGGGCCGCGTCGTGCGCACGCTGCGCAAGATCGACTGACCGCCTCTTTCTGTGCCGGAGTAGGCAGGTGGATGCCTACTCCGGCGCGCCTGCTTCCGACTTCATTGCCTTTCGACCTCGGCCCTTTCGGGCTTTCAGCCGACCCGTCCCGGCATACCGTTTGATGTAGTCAATCGCGTGCCTGCTCCCCAAATCAAACTGCCGAGGACGACCGAGGAGTTGCGCGCGTGGGTCGCGCATGAGTTCCAGATCAAGAGCGTCGACCGCGAGGCGCTCATTCGTGGCATCGACAGCGTGCTGGAGCGGCAGCGGCGGCTGTTCGAGTCGTCGAAGACCGATGCCTTGCGCGCCCTGTCGCAGGGGTTCACGGAAAAGATTCAGACGCTCCACTCGCAGCTCAGCGAAAAGGACACTCGCGTCAGCGCGGTGACCCGCTACTTCGAGCGCATGGTGGCCGACCTCAGTGACAAGTCGCAGCGGGATTCGAAGACGCGTCTTCTCCGCTTCGACGCCTTCCGCCACAGGTTCGAGACGTACCTCTCGACCGAGCAGCGCGCGGCCAGGATAGGCGTCGGCGTCGTCGACATCAACAGCTTCAAGATCTACAACGACACGCTCGGTCACGCCGTCGGGGATCGGATCATCGAGCGCGTCGCCCAACTGCTCGCGGAGAAAGTGCGATCAGAGGACCTGATCGCCTCCGACCGCGCCGGCGCGAGCCGCGACCTGCATGCGCGTCTCGGCGGGGACGAGTTCTGTTTCGTCATCACCGATCTGGAGCGCCCCGAGACCGCCTGCCTGATCGGCAACCGGTACAAGAGCGCGGTGGAGGCGTACGACTGGTCGCAGGAGCACGATCGGCTCGATGAGCGGCCGGTCAAGATCGACGTCGGCATCGTCTGCGTGGAGCTCGGGTCGATCGACGACCGCCGGCGAAAGGCGGGCGAGCTCGCCACCGCTCTGCTCGACGAGGCGGATCAGCTGATGTATGCCGCCAAACAGGTGTCGTCCTCCTCCGTGCACGTGCGGTCGATGCGGGTGGCAGACGGCACGCTCGTGCCGCTGGACGAAGGCCAGTCCTGCGCCGAACGGCGCGCCGGCTAGGTTGCCCGGCAACGATCCCGTCTGCTAAGCTTTCAGGTTCAACCCTCATGCGGTGGGTGTAGCTCAACGGCAGAGCACCGGCCTGTGGCGCCGGACGTTGCGGGTTCGATTCCCGTCATCCACCCCAAATTCATTGAAGATTGTTACCGGCGCCTGCGCCTTATAGACATGTTGAGAAAAGCCTCTTTCGCCATCGTTCTCGTTGCCCTCGCCTCGCCTGCCTTTGCGCAGGACACGGGCACGAAGACGCCGGTCAATCGCCGTCACACGATCTCGACCTCGCCCATTGCCGACGTACTCGGCTTCATCAACGGCGAGTACCAGCGGAAGGTCACCGACGCATCCACCATCGGCGTCTCTGCAGGTACGCTGGACGTCGGTGACGACACCTACAGCAACGTAATGGTGTTCGGACGCTACTATCCCCAGGGCGCGGCCCTGACCGGCTTTTTCGTGGGCGGCCGCGTCGGCGCCCATCGCATCGGCTACGACTCGTGGGAGTTCGACCCGGGGCGCTTCACGTCCACACCGACTCGAAGGACAGAGACGCGGCCGGCCATCGGCATCGATGTGGGCTACGAGTGGCTGCTGGGGGCGAAGCGTAACGTCCTGATCGGCGTCGGGGCCGGCGCGATGCGGCTCATCGGAACCGGAGACGATGACTTCCTGGTGGCGTTTCCGACCGTCCGCCTGAACGTCGGCTTCGCCTTCTAACGCCTCATGTTCGACGTCGCGGGATTCGGCGCCAGCTCGATCGATCTGGTGTACCTGCTGCCCGCGCATCCGTCGGCCGACGGCCCGCTATCAAAGCTCCCCATTCAGTCATCGTTCACCTCGTGCGGCGGCCAGACGGCCACCGCCATGGCCGGGTGCGCCAGTCTCGGACTGCGGTCGGCGTTCCTCGGCACGACCGGCCACGATGACCGCGGCAGCCTGATCCGGCAGGAACTCATCGCGCGCGGCGTCGACGTTACGTCCGGCCACATCCTTCCGTGCGCGCAGCCCTATGCCGTGATCCTGCTGAGCGAGCACTCCCCAGAGCGCATCGTGCTCTGGTCGCGAACCGCGGACGCGAATCTCGATCCTGCCGCGCTCGATATCGCGGCGATGACCAGCGGGCGCGTGCTGCATGTCGATGACGTGGATCTGGCGGCGTCGATTGCGGCGGCGCGGCTGGCGCGCAAGGCTGGCCGGCTGGTGACGACCGACATCGATCGTGTCGCGCCGGAGACCAGCGAGTTGATCCGCCTCGCGACGCATCCGATACTCGCCGAGCACGTGCCGCGCGAACTGACGGGAGAGCCCGATCTCGAGCGCGCGCTGCGGATGCTGAGGCCGCTCAACGCGGGTCCGATCACCGTGACGCTGGGCGCGCGCGGGGCCGCCTCGCTCGATGGGGAGCGTCTGATCGTGTCGCCCGGCTTCGCGGTCCACGCCGTCGACACTACCGGCGCCGGCGACATCTTCCGCGCCGGCTTCATCGCGGCGCTTCTCGAAGAGCGCGATCTCCCCGGTGTGCTCCGCTACGCCAACGCCGCCGCCGCCGTGAGCTGCACCCGCCGCGGAGCAGTCGCCGGCGCCCCCTCCAGGGCGGAAGTCGAGACGGTCCTCGTCAGTCTTTAGTCTTCAGTCTTGATCAAGGCAACCCGAGGGATTGCCGAAGCCAGAAAGCGCACAGCGCGGCGGCGACCCACAGCGGCACGTTGATCGCGAAGCGTGCGAGCGCTCCGACGCGGCCGCGCAGCACGACCTCGACCGGCACCCAGACCATCGAGACGATCGCCCAGGAGATGACGACGGACCACGGTTCGTCGAACAAGTTGCCGAGGATGCCCGGCAGGATCGCCAGGCCGACAGTCATCACGCCCCAGGCGGCTGCGATCAGCAGCACCGGTTCCAACGAAGATCGCGTCATCGATCGCGCCATGAGGTCAACGGGGCGGCTTCATCCTAGCAAATCCCGTGTAAACTCCCTCTCGTGCAACCGTCGCGCACGGACGAGGATCCGTACGAGCGATTCTTCGGCCTTCGCGAGCCCGCCTTCGCGCTGACCACCGACCCCCGTTTCCATTTCAAGAGCGCCTCGCACCGCACGGCGTTCGACGAGCTGCGCCGCGGCCTCGAGCGCGACGAAGGCTTTCTGCTGCTGACCGGCGACACGGGCACCGGCAAGACGACGCTCAGCCGCGCCGTGATCGACTCGCTCGGCGGCCGCACCTTCAGCACGATCATCACCAACCCGGCCGTCGCCGACGCGGAGCTGCTGCGCGTCATCCTGCGCGATTTCGGCGTGGTGTCGCGAGAAGAGCTGCGCCGCGGCAAGTTCGAGGCGGCCGACGCGCAGCACCTGCTCGAGACGCTGGAGAGTTTCCTGCGGTCGCTGGCGCCACTCGGCGCGCGGGCGGTGCTGGTCGTCGACGAAGCCCAGGGGCTGGCCCCGCGCACGCTCGAGCAGATACGCGTCCTCGGCAACATGGAGATGGATGGCCGCCGTCTGATACAGATCGTACTGAGCGGTCAACGTCGGCTCGAGACGACGCTGGCGGCCGACGACTTGTCGCAGCTCAATCAGCGCATCTCGCGCCGCGTGCGGCTCGAGCCGCTGAGCCAGGAAGAGACCGAGCAGTACATCGGTCACCGCCTGCGCGTGGCGGGCGGCGAGGCGCAGGTCGGATTCACGCCCGAAGCGATCGCCCTCGTGCATCGCCGGTCGCGCGGCGTGCCGCGAGCGGTGAACCTGCTGTGCGATCGCGCCTTGAACGAGGCGCGCGCCGATGGCGCGGCGACCGTCGCCGCGGAGCACGTCAAGCGCGCCGCGAAGGCGCTCGACACCGGGCTGACCGGCGAGCCCATCGACGACGATGCCGCGACACCGCGGCGGTCGAAGCGGCGCGCCGCGCTGGTCGTCACGGGCGAGGTGCTGCTGTTGCTGATCGCGCTGGCGCTCGGCTACGCAGGCTGGCTGGCGTGGAAGATCGACACGGCGCCGCTGCACGCGCCCGTCGTGCCGGGCGCGCCGGGTCTGGAGCCGCGCACGATCCCGCCGCCGTCGCTGCCGGCGGGATGGGACATCGTGCCGCCTACTGCCACACCACAGCCACCAGATCCACAGACGTCCCGCCCCTTCGTGGGCGCATAGCGACCCGTTCGAGCGACGCCGGCGCGATGTCGAAGCCGTCGGCGAGCGCCTTCAGGTCGGCTTCCGCCTGCGCTTCGAGCGCGGCGAGCGCCGCTTTCCCAGCCGCGGCGGTTTCTTCGGCCCGCGCCACGTCCTGACGATCCTTCATCGCCCTCCCCACGCCGCGCGCCGCGGTGGTCGCGCGTCCGAGCGTGCCGAGTCCGCCGCCGCGCCGTCCGAGTACCGCGCCCAGAATCGTCGCGCCAAACGACACCGTCGTCTGCAGCTGCGACTGCCGCGCGTCATGGCGCTCGGCGGCGACTTTCGCGCCGGCGCGCGCGGCGCGATCGCGCGCCGTGGTGAGCTTCGCGTCCCATTTGCGACGGAGGTGATCGAGCGCGGCGTCGCGTTTCTCACGCGCCGTATCGCGCGCGCGAATCAGGAACTCTGCCTCGAGCTCGCCGGGGCGCGACGTCATCTTCAGCCCCGCATGCTGGAACAGGTCGAGGCGCTGCGTGCGTCCGAGCCAGCGGTCGAAATCGCGCGCGACCTTCGCGAAGCGCGCGGGACTGGACGCTGCCGCGGGTAGCGCCGTGTACTGCGCGTTGGCCGGCGGAGCCGCGAGCAGCGCCTGCGGCGCGGCGTCGGCAGGCTGCGCAAGATCCCAGTCGATCGCGCGCGCGGCGGGATCGAGGGGCACCATGACGCTCACGCGCCGCGCTTCGTCGATGGCCTGCTTGCTGTCACCGAAGTACAGCTGCGCCGAGCCATACAGAAACGGGCGGTAGGGCCGCGTGTCGCTCGCCTCGCGCGGCAGATACAACTGCGGAATATCGGCCGAGAGGATCGGCTTCTGAGACGCGCCCGGGGCGGGTGCGGCGAAGGGCGCAGCCTCCTGACCTGTCGCCTGTGCTCTGTCACCCGGGCCCGACGCGGGCAGCCGGGAGCCGGGAGCCGAAGCAAGCCCGGAGTCGGGAGCCTGCGGCGACAGGCGCCTGATGTCTTCCTTGGTCAGCGGTCCTCGCAAGTACGACAGCGCCCATCGGGATTCGAAGAGCAGCGGGTTCCGCTCGCGGGCCGCGTGCACGTTGTGCAGGAGAAAGCGCCGCTTGCCGAGACTCGAGAGCGTGGCGTCGACGTCGCTCGCGCCCTGCAGTCCAGCCGCAGTGAGCCCGTCGAGCAACCGCGCCTTGTCGCGCTCGGTCTGCAGACGCCCGAGAAACCAGGTGCCGGCGTTCGACAGCGCCTTGTAGTCCAGATCGACGGGGTTCTGCGTCGCGAGCAGCACGCCAAGGCCGGAGGCGCGAGCCTGTTTCAGCAGCGTCATGAGCGGGGTCTTCGACGGAGGGTTCGCCACAGGCGGCAGATAGCCCATGACCTCGTCGAAATAGAGCAGCGCGCGCAAGCTCGATGTGCCGGGCTGCGCGCGGACCCACGTGACGATCTCGGCCAGCAGCATCGACACCACGAACATGCGCTCGGCGTCGGCCAGATGCGCGATGGAGATGATCGACACCTTCGGCGCGCCGGCGGAGGTGTAGAGCAGCGACGCCGCCGACATCGGCTCTCCCGCGCCCCAGGCCGCGAAGGACGGCGAGGCGATCAGATTGTTGAGCCGCAGCGACAGCGCGGTGCGATCCTTCGCCGGGAAGAACGTGTCGAGATCGAGCACGCCGACGTGCGTGAATGGGGGCGCGTGCACGGCCTGCACGAGGGCGGCGACATCGATCGCGCGTCCGGCTTTCCACGCATGCTGCAACAGGGTCGCGATGAGGATGTGCTCGCGGCTCGTCAGGGGATCGGCATCGACGCCGGCCAGCGCGAGCAGGCTCGACGCGGCGGCCGACGCCCGTTCGATCGCGGCTTCGTCATCGACCGCGGCTGCGCGCGACGCCCCCGGTGCGAGCGCGCCGAGCACCGACAAAGGGCGGCCTGCGCTGCTGCCTGGAGTGTAGATCGTGATCTCCGCCGCCTCACGCATCCGGCGGATCCGGTCGCCGTCCTGATCCCACGCGGCCAGCCCCTCGCGCCATTTGCGCGCTTCCGCCGAGGCAAAGTCGTCCACCGACTTCCCTTCGGCGCGCGCAGCGTCGTGGCTGACCCACGGCGCGAAATCGGACGGCTCGAGATTGGGGAACGTGAGCTGCAGGTTCGCGACATCCCCCTTGGGATCGATCGCGATGATCGGGATGCCGTCGATCGCGGCTTCCTCGAGGATGGCAAGCCCGAGGCCGGTCTTGCCGCTGCCGGTCATGCCGACGATGACGCCGTGTGTCGTCAGGTCGCGCGAGTCATAGAGCACCGGCTCGGTGCCGGCGTTCTGCGTGTCGGGCGTTATCTGACGGCCCAGGTAGAAAAGGCCGAGCTTCTCGATTTCTGCGCGCACCCTTGCAGGTTATCGCGCGGCGCGTTTCTTCGCTACGGGGGCGGCCGCTTTGGCTTTCGCGTTGCCGCCAACGACTTTCATCGGCTTCTTCTTGTCGGTACTGACGCGATCGAGACTCTGGCGCAGCGCGTCCATGAGGTTGATCACCCTCGGCGGCGCCTCCTCGCGCGTGGCCGTGACTTCCTCGCCAGCGATCTTCGCATCGATGATCCGGCGCAGCTCCTCCTGGTACTCGTCCTTGTATTCCTCGAGATCGAGCTCGCCCGTCTCGAAGTTGGCGATCACCTGTTTGGCCAGCTTGATCTCGTCGGGACGCAGCTTCGCCGGCACGGTCTTGAGTTCGTCGATCTGATCGATCGCGCGCACTTCACGCGCGTGGCGCAACGTGTACATCACGAGCGCCCCCTCCTGGGGCTGGATCGCGACCAGATACTCGCGCCCGTACAGCGCCACCTTGCCGATGCCAACCTTCCCCTTCATGCCCTCACGCATGACGGCAAACGCCTCAGCCGCGACGCTGCCGTCGGGCGCGAGGTAGTACGGCTTCTCGAGGTAGATGGGATCGATCGCGGACGCGTCGGTGAACTGCACGACGTTGATCAGGCGCGTCGACTCGGGCCGCACTTTCGCCATGTCCTCTTCGGTCATGGTGACGTAGCGCCCCTTCTCGAACTCAAAGCCCTTCACGATCTCGGTGTTCGGAACTTCGACCTCGCACGACGGGCACCACCGCTTCTGCTGGATACGCCCCTGACAGGCTTTGTGCAGCTGATTGAAGCTGATGCTGGCGGCCGAATCGGTCGCCGGAAACACCCGTACCGGGATGTTGACGAGGCTGATTTTGAGGAAACCCTTCCAGGTCGAACGTGCAGCCATGGCGACAGCATTATCGGCCCCTGGGCGGGAGGAGAATAGGGGTGAGTTCCGTGAAGCTATGATTCGGGCATGGCGAAGACGCCGGCGGCCCTCGACATCCCGAAAGATCTGCTGAAGCGCCTCGATGCTCTTCCCACGTCGCGCTGGACCGGTGATCCCGCGAAGGTCCGCCCGATGCTCGCCACGCTGGCCGATCCGCCGCTCGCGCAGCCGGGGCTGATCTACGAACCCAAACTCGACGGCATCCGGGCGCTGGTCGATCTGCGCCCGCCCGCCAGGGGCGCGCGCGAGGGCTACGCGCGGCTGTATTCGCGCAACGGCAACGACAAGACGGATCAGTTCCCCGGGCTCGCGCTCGCGCTGCGAAAGTACGCGTCGACGCTGAAGGCGCCGCTCATCATCGACGGCGAGGTCACGGCGCTCGACCGCAAGGGCCACGCGCTCGGATTCCAGCACCTGCAGGGGCGGCTGCAGCTCAAAGGCGAGACGCATCTCAATCTCGTCGACGCCGCGAACCCCGCTGCGCTGTTCGCCTTCGACATCCTCCGCGACGGCGACAAGGATCTGCGCGGTCTCCCCGCCATCGCGCGCCGCCTCCGGCTGCAGCGCGCCTTCAAGCCCGCCGCCTCGCTCACCCACCTCCTGCGCATCACGGAGATCGCCATCGACGATGGCCGCGCGCTGCATAAGCGCGCGGTGGACGAGGGCTGGGAGGGTTTGATCGTCAAGGACGGGATGGGCGTGTACGAGAGCGGCCGCCGGTCTGCCGGCTGGCGGAAGCTGAAACTGCTGCACGAGCAGGAGCTCGTCATCGGCGGATGGACGGAGCCGCGGCTCTCGCGCCACGGGTTCGGCGCGCTCCTCGTCGGCCATTACAACGATCGCGGCGAGCTCGTACACGCCGGCAGCGTGGGCACGGGCTTCAACGAGAAAGAGCTCGATCGCGTCTACCGGTTGCTGCGCGCGCGCGAGACGCCGCAGAGCCCGTTCCGTGAGACCGTCAAGACGCGCGAGCGGCAGCACTTCGTGAAGCCCGAGCTGGTCGCCCAGGTGAAGTTCACCGAATGGACGCACGAAGGCTACCTCCGGCAGCCGGTCTACCTCGGCCTTCGCGACGATAAACCGGCACGATCCGTGATGAGGGAAGAGAAGAAGGCAAGACTGAAGACGGATGACACGATGAAAGAGACGAAGACGAAGGCAGCGAAGGCGTCGAAGGCGGCAAGGACGAAAGCGGTCAAGACGACGAAGGCGGCTACGGTAAAGGCCGTCGCGGCGGACGCGCCGCTTGCCAACGCTTCGGTCGTCGATCAGCTGCACGCGTTGCAGGCGCAGAAGAAAGACGGCGTGCTGGAGCTGCCAGGCGGCGAAACGCTCCGGGTCACGAACCTCTCGAAACTGTTCTGGCCCGATCTGAAGCTGACCAAGGGCGATCTGCTTCGCTACTACGCCGAGGTCGCGCCCTTCATCCTCCCCGTCGTCGACGACCGGCCGATGGTCATGCGCCGCTTCCCGAATGGCATCGCGGGCGCCGCGTTCTATCAGCAGCGGCACAAGGACGACCCGCCGGCCGGCGTGCGGGTGGCGACGCTGCCCAAAGGCGTGGAGCCGATCACGCCCGACGGCGGCAGCATGGAGCGCATCGTCGGCGGCGCACTCGTGACGCTGCTCTACATGGCGCAGATCGCGTCGATCTCGCAGGACCCGTGGTTCTCGCGCCTGTCCTCGCTCGAATACGCCGACTTCGTCGCGATCGACCTCGACCCCGGTGAAGGCGCGTCGTTCAAGACGGTGCTCGATGTCGCGCGCGCGGTGAAGGAAGAGCTCGATCGCTTTTCGATCCCTGCGGTGCCGAAGACCTCCGGGTCGAGCGGCATTCACATCTTCATTCCGCTGCCGCCGAAGACGACGTACGACACGGGGCAGCTGCTGTGCCAGATTGTCGCGACCATCGTGTCGATGAAGTATCCGAAGATCGCCACCGTCGAGCGGATGGTCAAGCGGCGTCCGCGCGGTTCGGTGTACGTCGACTACCTGCAGAACATTCTCGGCAAGACGCTGGCGTGCGCGTACAGCGCGCGCGCGAGCGACTTCGCGGGCGTATCGACGCCGCTGACGTGGGACGAGATCGAGGAAGGCGTGCGCCCGCAGGACTTCACACTGCGCACCTACCGCGCGCGATTCAGGGCGGCCGGCGACCTGTGGAAGCCGCTGCGCACGATGAAACCCGTGAACATCGAGAAGGTCCTCGTGAAGATCGAGAAGGCCGGACGTGGGTAAGGACCGGTCCACGCCTCAGGAGTCCGCCGCGGCGTTCGGCGTCGGCAAGCTCACGCGTCACCTCCTGATCTGCCTCGGCCCCGATTGCGCCGATCGCGATGATGGCGAGGAGACGTGGAAGTATCTGAAGAAGCGGATGAAGGAGCTCAACATCGCGGGGCGCGACGGGCCGTTCTTCCGCACGAAGTGCGAGTGCCTGCGCATCTGCACGGCCGGACCGGTGGCGGTGGTCTACCCGGAGGGGGCGTGGTACCGGAACGTCACCCCGGCGAATGCCGAGCGCATCATCCAGGAGCACCTGATCGGAGGCCGGATCGTCGAGGATCTGTGCTTTGCGAGAAATCCCCTGAAGTAGCACTCGATGTCGCGCGCCGCAGCGGTCCGTGTTACTCTTCGTCCGCTCCCTCGTCCCCCAGGATGAAACGACTGCTACTCGCGGCGCTGGGCCTGAGTCTTCCGCTCGCCCTCGCCGGACAATCGAGCGACACCTGGCCTCCCGCGTCCCTTCGCGAGACCGGCCTGTATACCGACTGGACCACGAAGTCCGTCGGCGCGGAAAAGCTCCGCTTCTCACCCCAATACCCTCTCTGGACCGACGGCGCGATCAAGACGCGGTGGATGGAATTGCCTCCGGGCACGTTCATCGACGCGTCGAATCCCGACGCATGGCAGTTTCCCGTCGGATCGCGCTTCTGGAAAGAGTTCCGGTTCGCGAGGCGCGCCGAGACGCGCTTCATCGAGCACACCCGGGAGGGCTGGAAGTACGCGACCTACGCGTGGAATGACGAGGAGACGGAGGCCGTGCTCGCGCCCGAGCGCGGGATCGCCCGCAGCGTCGTCATCCGCGACGCGATCCGGCACGGGGTGCCGTCGCGATCGGACTGCAAGTCCTGTCACGAGGGCAGCCCCTCGCGCATTCTCGGCTTCAGCACCCTCCAGTTGTCGGCCGATCGCGATCCGAATGCGCCGCATGCCGAGCCGCTACCCGACGGCGCGGTCGTGCTGCGCACGCTCATTGCGCGCGGGCTCGTGCGCGGGTTGCCGGCGCACCTGTCCGACGGCGCGCCGAGGATTGCCGCGACGTCGCCGACCGCGCGCGCCGCGCTCGGGTACCTGCACGGCAACTGCGGCAGCTGCCACACGTCGTCGGGTGAGCTCGCAAGCCTGAACTTCTCGCTTCACTATCCGATGGCGTCGCTGCCGGTCGATCACCCGCCGGCAGTCTCGACCAGCCTGGGACGCACCAGCAAGTTCAGCCCATCGGTGTGGGAGACGCCTGGCGAGCGCCTGCGCGCCGGGGATCCGGACCGCAGCGTCATCGCGTTCCGCATTGCTTCGCGTAATCCCGTCGCGCAGATGCCGCCGCTCGGTTCGCGCCTCGTCGACCATGACGCGGTCGCGCTCATTCGCAAATGGATCGCCGAAGACCTCAAGGAGAAACGATGAGAGCAGATGTGACTGGTGTGCGTGTAAAGGTGGCGCTCGTGGTGTCGGCGTTGTTCGCCGCGGCGTCATTCGGCGTAGCGGCCAGCGGCCCTGCCGCGCCGCGGCAGATGGCGAAGGCCGAGATGGTCAAGCGCGGCGAGCATCTGGTCAAGGCGATCGGCTGCGGCGACTGCCACACGCCGATGAAGATGGGGCCGGACGGGCCGGAGGCCGACACGGCACTTTACCTGTCGGGACATCGCGCCGACGAAAAGCTGCCGCCCCCGCCCGCGGCGAGCGGTCCGTGGATCGTTTCGATCACGGAAGGTGGAACAGCCTGGGCGGGGCCATGGGGCATCAGTTACACGCAGAATCTGACGCCCGACAAGGAGACCGGCCTCGGCAACTACACGGAAGATCAGTTCGTGATGACGATTCGCGAGGGCAAGAAGCAGGGGCGCGGCCGCGCGCTGCTGCCGCCGATGCCGTGGCAGGCCTTCCGGCATCTTTCCGATGAGGATCTGAAATCGATCTTCGCGTATCTCCAGACGGTCAAGCCGATCGCGAACAAGGTGCCGGACCCGGTGATTGCCGACATGAAATAGCGTGCTATCGTTACTGGTTCGCGCGTCCGTAGCTCAGCTGGATAGAGCGTCGGCCTTCGAAGCCGTAGGTCGGGGGTTCGAATCCCTCCGGACGCATAAACCGATGTAAATCCCCCGCGCCCGTAGCTCAGCTGGATTAGAGCGTCGGTCTCCGAAGCCGAAGGTCACAGGTTCGAATCCTGTCGGGCGCACCACTCGCCTTTTCTACTGAAATTCGATCCGCACGGGCTGGAGCGACAGCTTCAGTCCGGGGATCTTCTTCAGGCTCGCCTCGACCCCACCCGACATATCGAAAATCTCCCCAAGGCGCCTGCCGCTCTTGATCAGCTCGGCGCCGTCGAGGCGCAGCAGCACGACCTTGTTCTTCTCGACAAACGGCGCGTTGGTGTTGACGATGCGGCCGTCGATGGTGATGGCGACTTCGAGCAGCATCGTCTGCAGCATCGTGCGCATCATCTGGTCGACCTGGGGTGGCGCGTTCTTGAGGCTGTCGCCCATGGCCGTCTGTCCGGGTGCGTCGGCGGGAATCGCGGGCATGGTCAGGAGCAGCACGGAGCGGTCCCCTTCACGCGCGAGCGACACTTTGACTTCCGAGTCGGCTCCCCCGGTCATGGGCGTGTCCATGCCGGCCGCGGAGATCCGGTCCAGATTCAGACTCAGCTTCCGCACGTCGTCGAACGCATAGAGGGCGGTCATGCCGTCGAAGCCGTTGGCCTTGAACGGCGTGGCGCTGACGAAGCGCACTCCCTGCCCCATCCCGCTGACGGCGGCGCGGAGCTTCGCTTCGGTCGGGACGAGCGAGTCCCCCGCGGCGCCGGCAATCATGCCGAGCTGGGCCATCGCGGCCTGCGTGAGCGCCGTGGTCTGCGTGATGGTGCCGCTGCCGTCGGCCTTGAGATTCAGGGTATAGGTCGCGCGCATGCAGCCGGTCGAGAGGGCGGCCACGGCGACGAGGGCAAGAAAACGCAGGTAACGCATGACTCCGAGTATAGCGGTACGTTATTATTCGGGTTCGATTCCACTCCGTGTGGGCCGCTAGCTCAATTGGCAGAGCAGCAGACTCTTAATCTGCGGGTTGAAGGTTCGATTCCTTCGCGGCTCACTTCCCCTAACCCACTC
>JALYRV010000242.1 GCA_030855205.1 Acidobacteriota bacterium
GATGAGGACTACGACAGACAGCGTGATGATCAACAGCAGCATCCGCGTCTCGCGCGAGACGCGGGCGCGCGGGGAGGCGCCCATCCGCGTGAGCGTACTCGAACGCATGCTCCGGGCAAAGGCCGGAGATTGGTGCCCGGGGAAGTAAAATTCATGGATGCCCGCGCGCCGTTCCCTGGTCGTCGTGTCGAACCGTGAGCCCTATCTGCACCGGCGCGGCGCGGACGGCCGGATCGAGTGGATGCACACGCCAGGCGGCGTGTCGGTCGCGCTCGATGCGCTGATGCGCGAGCGCGGCGGCGTCTGGGTCGCACACGGCGCGGGCGATGCGGATCGCGAGGTCGTCGACGCGCGCGATCATGTCGCGGTGCCGCCCGACGAGCCCTCCTACACGCTTCGACGCATCTGGCTGACGCCAGAGGAAGAACAGGGTTACTACAACGGGTTCGCGAACGAGGGGCTGTGGCCGCTCTGCCACGTCGCGCACGTCAGGCCGGCGTTTCGCGCATCCGATTGGGAGATGTATCAGAAGGTGAACCGGCGCTTCGCGCACGCGGCCGCCGGGGAGCTCGCCGAATCCGGCGTGCGGGTCTTCATCAACGATTATCACTTTGCGCTCCTGGCCGGCGAGCTCAAGGCGTTGCGACCGGCCGTGCGCACCGCGATCTTCTGGCACATCCCGTGGCCGCATCCGGATCGCTTCCGCATCTGCCCGTGGCGGCGCGAGGTGCTGGACGGGCTCCTCGCCAACGATCTCGTCGCGTTCCAGCTCGATCGCGACCGGCGCAATTTCCTGACCTGCTGCCGGGACGAGTTCGAGGCGCGTGTCAAAGCGGGCACCGTTCACGTCGGCGGACGACAGACGCGGGTCGTCACGGCGCCGATCGGCGTCGACTTCGACCGTCTCGACGGCATGGCGGCCGATCCCGCGATGTGCGGCGAGATGGAGACGCTGCGTCGCGACTTACGGCTGACGTTTCCGCTGATTGGCGTGGGCGTCGATCGCCTCGACTACACGAAGGGCATCCCCGAACGCCTCGCGGCGATTGACCGCCTGCTCGACACGCGGCCCGAGCTCGCGCGCACGCTGACGTTCGTGCAGATCGGCGTGCCGTCACGCTCGAAGCTGGACTCGTATCAGGACATCGAGCAGCAGATCGACGATCAGGTCGCGGCGATCAACGAGAAGTATCGCGCGCGCCGCGGCGACGAGGGGCCGATCCGTTATCTCAAGACCAGCCTCAAGGCGCGCAAGCTGGTCGCGCTCTTCCGGCTCGCGAACTTCTGCATCGTCAGTTCGCTGCACGACGGTATGAATCTGGTCGCGAAAGAGTTCGTCGCCTCGCGCCACGATCTCGACGGCGTGCTCGTGTTGAGCGAGCTGGCCGGCGCCGCACAGGAGCTGCGCGACGCGCTGATTATCAATCCGTACGATGTCAATGGCTTCGCCGCGCGCCTCGAGGAAGCGGTCGACATGCCGCCGGCAGAGCGTCGACGCCGCATGCAGGCGATGCGACGAGTCGTCGCCGGGCGCGACGTGTTTGCGTGGGCGTCTGACATTCTCGAAGGGCTCGAGCAGGACGCGCCGAAGCCGCGGCTTCGCTTTCTGCGGTGGGGACGATCGCGATGATCACGTATGCGCATCCGGATGACGTGGCGGCGCGCATCGCCGCCAAGTTGGGCGGGCGGCCGCTGCTGCTGCTGTCGGATTTCGACGGCACGCTCTGCGAGTTCGAGCCGATTCCCGAGACGGTGCGGCTCAAGCCGTCGCGCCATGACGCGCTTGCGGCGCTGGCCGCGCGCGACCGTGTGTCGATCGGGCTGGTGAGCGGGCGGCGTCTCGCGGACCTGCGCGAGCGGTCGGGCCTGCGGGACTGCGCATGGCTGGCCGGCCTGCACGGGCTCGAGATCGAGGGCTTCGACTGCGCGTTCGTGCATCCTCGCGTCGACGAGGCGCGCGGCCTCATTGGACTGCTGGTGCGCTCCCTCCGCGCGCAGACCGCCGACTTGCCCGGCGTGCTCATCGAGGACAAGGGCTACTCGATGTCGATGCATCTGCGCCAGGCGCATCCCGACGACAAGATAAAGGCGGACGCGATCTTCCTGCGCATGACGCTCCCGCACATCGACGATGGCACGCTGCGGCTGATGACGGGATCGAACGTGTCGGAGCTGCTGCCCAATATTCCGTGGACGAAAGGGAATGCCGTGCGGTGGATTCTCGACGCGGAAAGCGAGCGCCGAGGCCAGGTCCCCTGCCTCATCTATCTGGGAGACGACTTCACGGATGAGGACGCGTTCAGGGAGGTCGGCGACGCGTCGAGCATCATCATCGGCCCGCGTCCGTCGCACGTGCCTACGCGGCTGGCCGAGCCGTCCGACGTCGAAGCGTTCCTCGAAGCGCTCTCGGCGAGGCTGTAGACGCTCCGGCTACTTGCCGTGCAGGGCGCGCTCGAGCAATTCGATCCCTTCCCCGATACGAGGGCCTGGCACGACGACGCGCTCGTCGAGCACGATCGCGATGCGTCCGTTGGCGACGGCCGGGATTGATGCGGCGGCTGACCATGCGCGCCGCGTTTCGTCACGCCACGCGGGGCTCGTGACCTCGGCGGCGGCGCGAATCTCGAGAATCACGCCGGGGCGCCGCGCGATGATGCTCTCGAGCGACGCCTGCACGTTCTGCCGGCGCACGTCGCCAAACACATTGCGCCCCCCGGCGGCCTCCACCATGTCGTGCACGAAGCCGATCCCCGCGCTCGCGTAGATCCCACGCAGTGTGCCTTCCTCGCGCCCGAAGACGATGAGCGTGGACGGGCGCGGCAGCGCTTTCACTCTTTCGCGCACGGCCGCCACGCGCCGTTCGATGTCTCCCGCGATACGGCCTGCTTCCTGTTCGTGTCCCACGCGGGCGCCGATCGCGCGAATGCCGGCAATCACCTCCGTCAGCCCGCCGTGCTGGTAGATCTCCACCGTGATGCCGGCCGCGCGCAACTGGCGCGCAAGGTCTTCCTGGCTCGCGAAGAGATATACCAGGTCAGGTCTGAGCGCGAGAATGCGCTCCGTGTCTGGGTCGATCAGCCCGCCCACGCGCGGCACGGCGGCGACCTCCGGAGGATACGTATCGTAGGAGCCAGCGCCGACGACTCTGGGGCCCGCGCCGATGGCGAACAGCGTTTCGGTGACAGCGGGAATGATCGAGACGATGCGCTGGGGCGCGGATGCGGGTGGCGCAGGCTGATTCGCACCGCACGCAGCGAAGAACGCAGCAGCGATCAGCAGCGGTAGCGCGCGCCCCAGGAGCGACGAGCCTCGGGTCATTTCGCTCATGTCTTCCTGATCAGCATCCAGAGAAAGAACGGTCCGCCGATCGTGGCGGTCACGACACCGACCGGCAGTTCCACCGGGGCGAGTACCATGCGCGCGAGCACGTCGCAGGCCACCAGGAACGCGCCTCCGAAGAACGCGGAGGCGGGAAGCACGATGCGATGATCCGCGCCGGCCACGAGCCGTACGAGGTGCGGCACGATGATGCCGACGAAGCCGATGGGGCCGCCGACCGAGACGGCCGCCCCTGTCACGATTGACGCGCTGAAGAACGCAAGGCGGTGCGTGCGCTGCACGTCGAGACCGCGCGATGAGGCCGCTTCGGGCCCCGCCGCGATCAGGTTGAGCGGCCTGGCCAGCCAGAAAAAGATGCACCCGCCAATGGCCACGATCGGCAGCGCGCCGGCGAGCGGGCGATAGCTCGAGACGTCCAGACTGCCCATCAGCCACCGCATCGCGCGATGGATGTCGGCGAAGTTGCCGATGTACTGCACGAAGAGAATCAGCGCGGAGAAGAAGGCGTTGAGGGTCACGCCCGCCAGCAGCAGCACCGTGGTCGACAGCCCGGCATGACGCGCGCGCGCGAGCCAGTAGACGATCAGCACGGACAGCATCGCGCCGATGAGTGCCGACGCCGACACCGCCGAAACGGCGATGAGCGGCACGGTCCACCCGAAGGTGATGGCGAGCATCGCGCCAAGAGACGCGCCTGTCGAGACGCCGAGCGTGTACGGCGTCGCGAGCGGATTGCGCAGCAGCGCCTGGAACACGACGCCGGCGGCCGCGAGTGACGCGCCGACGAGCGCCGCCGCGAGTGCGCGCGGGAGGCGCGCGATGAAGAAGATCTGGGCGTCGATGTTCTGCTCGAACGGGATCGAGAGGTCGAACACGCGGCGGAAGTCGAGCGGCGACGAGCCGAGGAGCGGCGCCATGAGCACGGCCGCGACCAGCGCGCCGAACGAGGCGAAGACGATCCAGAGCCGCTCCCTGGCGGGGAAGCCGCTCACGGGCGGATGTGCCGCCTCGGCACAACGATCATGCGTCCAGACGCCTCATCGCGACGCACGTCGGCCTCGACGTCGTACAGCGCGCGGATGTTTCCGGGCGTCAGCACGGCGTCTACCGCGCCCGTTGCAATCACGCGGCCCGCGCGGAGCAGCACCAGTTCGTGGCAGACCGCCGACGCGAACGCCAGATCGTGCGTCGAGATCGCCATCGTCAATCCGCGCTCGCGATTGAGATCGACGAGCAACTGGGCGATGTCGAGCTGGTAGCCCAGATCGAGCGCGGCCGTCGGCTCGTCGAGCAGCAGCAGCGACGCGTCGTCTTCAAGCTGCGCGAGAGCGCTGGCGATGATCACGCGCTGACGCTCGCCGCCACTGAGCGTGGTGAAGCCGCGGCGCTCGAACCCGGACGTGCCGGTGGCTTCGAGCGCCGCGCGCGCGATCGCCAGATCGCGCGGCCCTTCCATCTGCAGCGCGCGCAGGTGTGGATAGCGTCCCATGAGGACGATCTCGAGCACGGTGTAATCGAACGCGAGGTGTGTATCCTGCGGCACGACCGCGAG
>JALYRV010000243.1 GCA_030855205.1 Acidobacteriota bacterium
CGCCCAGCACGCGCTTGAGCGTCTGGCCTTCCCGCTCGTGGTCCGCGAGCAGACCCTCGATCGGTTTCACCCGAAACAGTGACATCGAAATCTCCTTAAGAAGTACGGCGCAGAGGCGACGGCACTATATCAGCCGGGCGGCTGCACCGGCACCTCGAGCTTCCAGAGCGCCTCGGGCGCGGCCACGACGAGCCCGCCTTGCGGATCGAACGCCAGGCCGACGAGCGCACCGGCGGCCAGCACGCGCTCGCCGGCGATGTCGCCGCCCGTGACGTCGTAGCGCCACACGCCCGCGTCTCCCGCCATGGCCTCGACGACGTAGAGACGCCCCTGCGAGTCGAAGGCCAGACCCTGCGGACGGCCGTGCGCGTGCATCACCACGTCGACGAAGCCGTCCGGCGTGACGCGGTACACCGCGTCGCGCGGCGACAGCGTCGGCGCCGTCACGTAGAGACTGTCGTCAGGGCCCACCGCGAGATGGCACGCCGCCACGCTGGGCGGAATCGACGCAATCGGCGCGGCCACACCGTCCGCGTCGGCGCGATAGATGACGCCGTGGCGATCGCCTATCCAGAGATGGCCCGCGCGATCGAACGCCAGGCCGAACGGCGATCCCAGCCCTGACACGAACACGCGCAGCTGCTGCGTGACGGGGTCGACGCGATAGACGGAGCCCTCGAAGCGGCTCGACACATAGAGCGCGCCATCGCGTCCGACCGCCACCGACGTGGGGTTGGGAATCTCGACGCGAATCGCCTCGCGCACGCCGTCGCGGCGCACGCGGAAGAGCGTCACCGGCACGCGATTCTCGCGGCTGCCGCTGAACGTCGCATAGAGGTTCCCGTCGCGATCGAATGCGGGACTGTCGACCTGGTGCACGCCCGTCGCGAGCGTCGTGCCGATGTCGATCAACACCGCGCCCCCGGCAACCGCATCGACGCGCAGCGGCACTTGTCCGCCCTCGAGCTCCGCGGGCACGACGATCCGGATGTGACGCGGCGATGCCGACACGACGTGCGCGGCGGCCTCGGCGATGGTGACACGCGGGGGAGGATCGCAAGGAAGGTGCTCGCCTTCGACGAGCAGCACACCGCCGTCGACCGCCCACAGCGGCGCGACGCGCGTAATCCGAGCCTGCATTTAATCGTCGTCCAGTTCGACGTTCCAGTACACGTAGTCGCGCCAGCTCTCGGGCGCGTTGCGCAGGCCGAACGTGATGCGGAGCGCCGGAGCCTTGTCAGGCCGCTTCGGCGCGCGGATGAGCGCCATGGCCGCCTGCGGAGGCGTGCGGCCGCCCTTGCGCCGGTTGCACGCGATGCAGCACGTGACGATGTTCTCCCAGTCCTTGCGTCCGCCTTGCGCGACCGGCACAACGTGATCGAACGTCAGCTCAGGGCTGGCGAACTTGTCGCCGCAGTACTGGCAGCGATGGTGATCGCGCGCGTAGATGTTGGCTCTCGAGAAAGGAACGTAGTCGAGACGGCGCTTGATGCGGATGCGATGGAGCAGGCGAATGACGGACGGCAGCTTCAAGGTGAAGGAGACGCTTCGGATCTCACGGTCTTCGTAGACCGAGATCACCTCCACCTTTCCCTGGCACCAGAGCGTGACCGCTTTTTGCCAATTGACGACCTTCAAAGGCTCGTAGGTCGCATTGAGCAGGAGTGTCTGCTCCACTTGGCGAGTCATTCTATCGGAAAACGTCAATTAATCCGATAAACTCCGTGGCGGCTTCCCCGCCCAGTACTAGAGAATGTTTCGAAAAGCGACCCTGCTCGCCGTGGCCGTCTCGACGGCCGCCTGCGCCTCGACTGGGGAGAGCTTTGCTCCCCGTCCATTCCCGACGGCTCCCGGCGTGGCGCGCGGCGCGGGCCCGATGCTCGCGGAGCCTGTCTCCGGCGGCGCCCGGACGCTGACGGCCGAGGCCGTGCTGTCGACCGCGATGGGCCTGCAGGGCGTGCCGTATCGCCTCGGGGGGTCGGATCCCGCGACGGGGTTCGACTGCAGCGGCTTCGTGCAGTATGTGCTGCGCCAGCACGCGATTCGAATGCCGCGCACAGTCATCCAGCAGTTCGACGTCGGAGCGGTATCGCGCGCGGCCGAGGCCGGCGATCTCGTGTTCTTTCAGACGGCCGGATCGAAACCGTCGCACGTGGGGATCGCGCTCGACAGCCAGACCTTCGTGCACGCGCCCAACAGCCGTGGCGTCGTGCGCGTCGATCGGCTCGACACACCCTACTGGTCGGGGCGCTTCGTCGGCGCCAGGCGATTGTTCTGAGAGACTGCCGGGAGAGCGGTTCTAGGAGAGCGCGACCGCGCGCGAGGTCTGGGGCGTGAACATCCGCATCGAGAGATCGCGCTCGGTGTAGCGCCTCGGCTGCGACACCGGCCGCAACACTTCCACCTTCAGGGCAGGGCCCACTTCGGGCTGCAGCTGCGAACGCTCGTTGTAGCGCTGCGGGAACGAAGGGAAATTTCGGAAGGTCGTGCACACGACTTTTCCGTAGCGCCCGGTGAGCCCTTCGAAATCGTGCTGCAGGAACTCGTACATCCGTGGATCCGGATTGGTCGCGAGATACTGCCGCACCATGCGCGCGACATCCTCGTAGTACGTGGGCCCGTGCAGCCGGCTCGAGATATTGCCGTCCGGCAGCACGGCCTGGCGCAGGCCGAGCCCCTGCGGATCGATGTGATACAGCTCGTGCACGACCGTGTCGAGCTTCGCCACCCACCCCGGCTCATCGTCGTAGAACTCGCGCTTGCGCGAGCGGTGCAACGACTGGTCGCTGAAACGCGGGAGCACGAATGAGATCAGGTAGTTGATCGGATTGCCGCCGATCTCGACTTCGGGGGATTTCGTGACGAACCACTCCGACCTGCGCGTCAGTTCGCCGGTCTGGCGATCCTTCCAGAAGAAGTAGCCCGGCTCCGACGTGGGAAGCGTCAGGCAATGACAGCTTGCGTAGGCGCCCTCGGCGTCGGATCGTCCGAGACGCCCGAAGACGAGCACGCGACTGAGGTCGATGCAGCCGAGCTGCGGCACTCGCGACACGACGTCGTACATCAGCTCGGTGAGCCGTTCGGTGTAGTTGATCATCCGCGAGAGAGACGGCCTTGTTACGAGCGCCGACGAAATCCAATTACGCGCGTACGCCCGTGACGGTTCACGGCACGCGCGCGTTCCTGCATATGGAGAAATTGGAGACGCGCGATTATCGAACTGCGTGTGCATGGTGTCAAGGTGAACGGGGATACCTCGACCGTAACGCCGCTATCCTCCGCCAGGCTTCTTTGGCGGCGGAGGCGGAGGCAGCGCGATCGCCGCGCCGGGCAGTGCGGAAGGCAACGCGGGCGCAGCCAGCGGGATCGCTGGCGGCGAGGCGGGGGCTGGCGCGGGCAGGGACGGCGGCGGCTCGAACGCGCCCATGCGGGTGCGAATGAGACGTTGCCGGCGCAGCAGCCGCGCGTTCGGGCGCCCGGGCGAGTAGACGCGAGGATTGATGATCGAGCCCGCCAGCAGCGCGGATTCATCCGCCCCGAGCGCCGATGCCGGTTTGCCGAAGTACGCGCGCGAGGCCGCCTCTGCGCCGTAGATCCCATCTCCCCATTCGATGCTGTTGAGATACAGCTCCAGGATGCGGCGTTTCGGAAGCGCGATCTCGACGCGGCGGGCGATCCAGATCTCGCGCAGCTTGCGCAGCGGATTCTTCGACGGCGACAGATAGAGATTCTTGGCGAGCTGCTGCGTGATCGTGCTGGCGCCGAGCGCGAACTCACGTCGCTCGAGATTGACTTCCATCGCGCGCTGCAGCGCCTCGAGGTCCACGCCCTCGTGCTCCCAGAAACCGGCGTCCTCGGCAACCAGCACGGCGCGTTTCAGGGTGTGCGAAATGCGTTCGTACGGAACCCAGCGCCAGTCGCGCTTCGGCGCTTCGCCGCGCGCGCGCGCCTGCCGCTCGCGCAGCTCCATGAATGCCGTCGTCTTCGGATTCTCCGTTCGGAGACGGCGCACGTCGGGCAGCGTGAGCCAGGCCCATGCGAGCACCGCGAATGCCACGGCAAGAAGGGCCGCGCCCCCTCTCGCGATCTTGCGCATGCCCAGATAGTAGTTCAGCTATGAGAGAGCGGACTCGGCGGCAAGCGCGCCCGCATTGCGGGAGGAATCGAACCCCTGAGCGCGGAGCACGTCTTCGAAGGCCGACAGAAACGTCAGCAGGTTCGCGCGCGTGGATCCCGATCCCATGAGCCCCAGGCGCCAGATGCGCCCCGCCAGCGGCCCGAGCGCGCCGCCGATCTCGATGTCGTGCCGCGCGAGCAGCTCGCGGCGCACGGCGGCCTCGTCGACGCCATCGGGCACGACGACGGCATTGAGGCTCCAGATGCGTTCCGGCGGCGGCGGCAGCAGCGAGAGGCCCATCGCGTCGAGGCCCGCGACGAGCGCGCGGTGATGCCGCTCGTGGCGCGCCCATCGCGCGGCGAGCGTCTCTTCCTCGACTTCGACGAGCGCTTCGCGCAAGGCGAAGATGAGCGGCGCGGAGATCGTGTGGTGGTACTTCCGATCGAGCCAGAACGCTTCGAGCAGTGCGCGATCGAGCGCGAAGCTGCGCCCGGCAGGCCGGAGCCGCGCCTCGGGCGAGAACGCGATCGGCCCGAGACCCGACGGTGCGCCGATGCCTTTCTGCGAGCAGCCGTAGCACGCCGCGGCGCCCCAGCGCGCGGCATGCACGGGCGCCGCCCCGAGCGATGTCACCGCATCGACGATGAATGGGATCTCGCGTGCGCGAAGCACGGACGACAGTGCATCGACCGGATTGAGCACGCCAGTCGTCGTTTCGGCGTGCACGACGGTCAGTATCGCGGGACGCGCGGCGTCGACGGCGCGGGTCACGGC
>JALYRV010000067.1 GCA_030855205.1 Acidobacteriota bacterium
GGAGGTGCTCGCCGGCGTGCTGCGCGACCTGAGCTTCCCCAAGCAGATGCACTGGGACGCGATGCTCGCCGACGGCCGTGGCGATCTGCTGTTCGGTCGCCCGATCCGCTGGCTGCTCTATCTCTATGGCGGCCGCGTCGTCCCGTTCTCGATTCAGCGCACGCCGATGGCGGCGGGCGCGCGCGTGCAGGACATACCGACCGGCGCCCTGACCTATGGCCACCGATCTCTGGCCACGAGCGGCCGTCCGGGCAGATCGATCAAGGTCCGCACCTTCGAGGACTACGAGGCGCGTCTCGCCGAGCACTTCGTGGTGCTCTCGCGCATCGAGCGTCGCGATCGCATCGTGCGCGGGCTCGAGCGCGCGGCGAAATCGCTCGGCGGCCGCGCGATGGTCAATCAGCATCCCCGCGCGCAGACGCTGCTCGACGAGGTGCCCGACCTCGTGGAGTACCCGGCGGTCGTGGCGGGCATCTTCGCGCCGGAGTTCCTCGCGCTGCCCGAGGAAGTGCTGGCGACCACGCTGATCCACCACCAGCACTGCTTCCCGGTCGTGAATGAAGACGGGGCGCTCAAGCCCGGCTTCCTGCAGGTCGTCAACACCGCGCCGCAGGACGAGCGCACGATTGCGCGCAACGCCGCGCGCGTCATCACGGCGCGCCTGCGCGACGCATCGTTCTTCTGGGAAGCAGACAAGAAGACGCGGCTCGAGGACCGGCTCGCGCGTCTCGATACGGTGCTGTTCCACAAGTCGCTCGGCTCCTATCGTGCCAAGGCGGAGCGCATGGAAGCGCTGGCGGCCTCGATCGCGAGTCAGGTGTTCGGCCAGGACGCCGCCACCAGCGCCGACGCCGCCCGCGCGGCGAAGCTTGCGAAGACCGACCTGACGACCGACATGGTCCGCGAGTTCACCGAGCTGCAGGGTGAGATGGGCGGCGTCTACGCGCGCGAGCAGGGCGAGCCCGAGCGGGTGTGGAAGGCCATCTACTTTCATTACCTGCCGGTGGCCGTCGAGGCCGCCGCGGAGCCGTCAGCGGCGAAACTCGGTGCGGGTGCCGTCACGTGGGCGGCCGTGTCGCTCGCCGACAAGATCGACACGCTGGCGGGCCTCATCGGCGCGGGGGAGAAGCCGACAGGTTCGCGCGATCCGTTCGGGCTGCGTCGCGCGGCGCACGGCGTCGTGCGCATCCTCGTCGACCTGCCTGAGCTGACGGGGCTCACGGCCGCGCCGACGATCGCGTCGCTGCTGCCGGGCGGCGCCGGCAACGCGTTCCTGCAGGAGTTCCTCGTCGAGCGCATGCGATACGTGCTCGAGCAGCGAGGGTACGACGCGCGCAACGTGCGCGCCGTCACGCACGCGGGGCTCGAGACCAGTCCGCTCGTCGCACGGCGCAAGCTGGAAGCGCTGCCCGCGGTCGTGCAGACGCCGGCGTTCCAGCAGCTCGCCACGGCGTTCAAGCGCGTGCGCAACATCGCGCGCGAGATTGACGATGCGGCGTTCGACGCGGCCGAGCAGGCCGAGCCCGATCTCGCGAAGCTGCTGCAGGAGCCCGCCGAAAAGGCGCTGCTCGCCGAGATGGACGCGCGCCGTCCTGCCATCGAGGAAGCCGCCGCGAAGGCGGAAGGCTTCGGAGCGGCGTTCGCCGGAGCCGCGGGCGTCGGCCCGGCGGTCGACAGGTTCTTTACCGAAGTGTTCGTGATGGCCGAAGACGCCGGGCTGCGCAAGGCGCGCCTCCGGCTGATGAAGCGGCTCGAACGGTTGATTCTGAAATTGGCGGATGTCGCCGAGATCGTTGCTGAGAAGTAGTCGGCTCACGACTCACGGCTCACGGCGCAAAGCGGAGTGAAGATGGCGAAGAAGAGTGTGAAGAAGACAGCAAAGAAGCCGGCGAACAGGCCGGCGAACAGGTTGGCGAAGAAGCCGGCGAAGACCACGCGGCCGAAGACCGCCCCACGCCCGGCCGTCGGCCGTGCGCCGAAAGCCGGCAAGTACGTCTATTTCTTCGGCGCCGGCAAGTCCGACGGCGATCGCTCGATGCGCGATCTGCTCGGAGGCAAGGGCGCCAACCTGGCCGAGATGACCAATGCCGGCCTGCCCGTGCCCGCCGGCTTCACGATTTCGACCGCGGCCTGCACGCTCTATTACAAGGAGAAGCGCCGCATCCCGCAGAACATCGACGACGAGATGCTCGCGCATCTGAAGAAGCTCGAGAAAGTGTCGGGCGCGACGTTCGGATCGACGACGAATCCGCTGCTCGTGTCGGTGCGGTCGGGCTCGAAGTTCTCGATGCCCGGGATGATGGACACGATCCTCAACCTCGGTCTCAACGACCAGGCGGTCGAGGCGCTCAAGCGCCGCACGAACAACGGCCGCTTCGCCTACGACAGCTATCGCCGCTTCATCCAGATGTTCGGCGCCGTCGTCCTCGAGATCCCGAAGGACGCATTCGAGCACGAGCTGTCGTCCGTCAAGGAGTCGGAGGGGGTCACGCAGGACCCCGATCTCACGGAAGAAGCGCTGAAGGAAGTCGTCGTGCGCTTCAAGCGTGTCGTCAAGAACAAGTCGGGGAAGAGCTTCCCGGAAGATCCGGTCGCGCAGCTGCGCCTGTCGCGCGACGCGGTGTTCCGCTCGTGGATGAACCCGCGCGCGCAGGAATATCGCCGCATCTACTCGATCCCGGATCACATCGGCACCGCGGTCAACGTACAGCAGATGGTGTTCGGCAACACGGGTGACCGGTCGGGCACCGGCGTCGGCTTCACGCGCAATCCGGCGACGGGCGCGAAGGAGTTCTATGGCGAGTTCCTGATCAACGCGCAGGGTGAAGACGTCGTTGCGGGCATCCGCACGCCCCGGCCGATCGCCGAGCTCGAAGAGGTCATGCCGGCGGCGTTCAGGCAGTTGCGCTCGATCACGACGCGCCTCGAGAAGACCTACCGCGACATTCAGGACTTCGAGTTCACGATCGAAGACGAGAAGCTCTACATGCTGCAGACGCGCAGCGGCAAGCGCACCGGCTACGCCGCCGTCGTCATCGCCACGGATTTCGTCGACGAGAAGCTCGTCTCGACGAAAGAAGCGGTGCTGATGGTCGAGCCCGAGTCACTGTCGCAGCTGCTGTCGCCGATCTTCGATCAGGCGGCGTGGAAGAAGCTGCCGCTCGCGACGAAGGGCCTGCCGGCCTCGCCGGGGGCCGCGTCGGGCCAGGCCGTCTTCACGGCTGATGACGCCGTCGAGTGGACGCGCCAGGGGAAGAAGGTCGTGCTCGTGCGCAAGGAGACGGTGCCCGACGACATCCACGGCATGTTCGTCGCCGAAGGCGTGCTCACGGCCACGGGCGGCATGACGTCCCACGCCGCCGTCGTCGGACGGCAGATGGGCAAGCCCTCGGTCGTCGGCGCGGGCGCGCTGGAGATTGCCGAAGCGGCGCGGATGTTCACCATTGGCGACACGGTCGTCAAGGAAGGCGAGTGGGTGTCGTTCGACGGCCTCACGGGAGAGGTGAAGCTGGGGCAAGCGTCGACGAAGCCCAGCGAGATCATCCAGGTCGTGCAGGGGGAGCTCAAGGCGAAGGGCTCCGACATCTACAACCGTTTCGAGCGGATTCTCAACTGGTCGGACAAGTACCGGACGATGGGCATTCGCGCGAACGCGGACCAGCCCGATCAGGCGGAGATCGCGTACAAGTTCGGCGCGCGCGGGATCGGCCTGTGCCGCACCGAGCACATGTTCTTCGGCGAGGGGCGCATCCCGATTGTTCAGCGCATGATTCTGGCGAACAACGAGGCCGACCGCCGCAAGGCGCTCGCCGAGCTCGAGCCGATGCAGCGCGACGACTTCTACGGCGTCTTCAAGGCGATGCACGGCGAGCCTGTGACGATCCGCACGATCGACCCGCCGCTGCACGAGTTCCTGCCGAAGCGCGAAGATCTGATGGTCGACCTCGCGCGGCTGGAGCTGCAGGGCAAGACGGGACCGGAGGTCGACGCGAAGCGGGAACTCCTGCGCCGCGTCGAGCAGTTGCACGAGTTCAACCCGATGCTCGGCCATCGCGGCGTGCGTCTCGGCGTGACGTATCCGGAGATCACCGAGATGCAGACGCGCGCCATCATCGAGGCGGCGTGCCGGCTCGCGAAGGAAGGGATCAAGTGCATCCCCGAGATCATGATTCCGCTCGTCGGCGACGTGAAGGAGCTCGACGACCAGAAAGCCATCGTCGATCGCGTGGCGAAGGAAGTGATCGCGAAGGCCGGCGTCAAGGTCACGTACCTCGTGGGCACGATGATCGAAATTCCGCGCGGCGCGCTCACGGCCGACGAGATCGCGGGCTCGGCTGAGTTCTTCTCGTTCGGCACGAACGACCTGACCCAGCTCACCTACGGCTTCTCGCGTGACGACATCGGCAAGTTCCTCGGCGCGTATCAGGAGAAGAAGATTCTGGCGCGCGACCCTTTCGCGTCGATCGACGTCACGGGCGTCGGCCAGCTGGTCGAGATCGGCGTGCGGAAAGGCCGCAGCCGGCGCAAGGATCTCAAGGTGGGCATCTGCGGCGAGCACGGCGGCGATCCGTCGTCGATTCACTTCTTCCAGAGCGTCGGCCTCAACTACGTGAGCTGCTCGCCGTTCCGCGTGCCGGTCGCGCGCCTCGCCGCGGCACAGGCGGCGATGAATGTGAAGGTCGGTGACTAGGGTTTTCGTCTACGAGCAGTCGGGTTGCAGGGAAGCCAGCGCCGTCGATCCGGCCTGGCTGCAACCCGGCTCGCCCGTGATCTTCTGGGTCGACCTTGCCGCGCCGACACCCGAGGAAGGACGCCTCCTGTCGGACGTCTTCCACTTCCATGAGCTGGCGGTGGAAGACGCGATGAGCGCGATTCACCACCCGAAGATCGAGTCGTACGACAAGTATCTCTATCTCATCCTGCATGGCATCGACTTCAGCGCCTCCACGGAAGGCTTTGCCACGCACGACATCGACTTCTTCCTCGGCCCCAACTACCTCGTCACGGTGCACGACGGCACCTCGCGATCGGTGGCCGAGCAGTACAGTGTCTGCCTGCGCAACGCGCACGCGATTGGGGAGGGCCCCGCGGGCCTGCTGCATCGGATCGTCGACGCGCTGGTCGATCACTACCGGCCCGAGGTGGAGCGGCTCGAGGGCTGCGTCGACGAGCTCGAGACGCGCGTGTTCGAGCATCCGGAGCAGAACCCCATCCGCGAGCTGATTCAGATCAAGAAAGACCTCGCCTCGCTCAGGCGCGTCACGCTGCCGCAACGCGACGCGGTGTCGCGGCTGGCGCGGCGTGAGTTTGCGCAGATTCCGGAGTCCGTGACGTGGCGCATGCGCGACGTCTACGATCATCTCGTGCGTCTCTCTGAAGAGAGCGTCGTGCTGCACGACCGCGTGGCCAGTCTCGTCGATGCGTTTCTCTCGGCCCAGTCGAATCGCCTCAATCAGGTCATGAAGCTCATGACCGTGATTGCCACGATCTTCATGCCGCTGACCGTGCTGACCGGCATGTTCGGGATGAACGTCGACCTTCCCGTGTTTCCGGGCGGCGAGCGGGCGCAGTTCTGGTGGATTACCGCCATCATGGTCGCCGTGATGGGGGTCATGCTCACCATGTTCCGCCGCAGACGCTGGATCTAGATGCCGCGCATCCACCGGCTTCCCCCCGAGCTGGCGAACCAGATAGCCGCGGGCGAGGTCGTCGAGCGTCCCGCCTCCGTCATCAAGGAGCTCGTCGAGAACGCGATTGACGCCGGCGCGCGCCGCGTGTCGGTGACGATAGAGATGGGCGGCAAGAAGCTCATTCGTGTCGACGACGACGGGATGGGGATGGACGCGGAGGATGCGGCGCTCGCCATCGAGCGGCATGCGACGAGCAAGATCCGCGCGTCGAGCGATCTCGACGGCATCCGCACGCTCGGGTTCCGGGGAGAGGCGCTGCCCAGCATTGCGTCGGTGTCGCGGTTCCGCATGCGCACGCGCGAGCGCGGCGCGCCGGGCGGCACCGATCTCAAGGTCGAAGGAGGGCAGGGTCTCACCCTGCGCGAGGCCGGCATCCCCGAAGGCACGTCGATCGAGGTCGCCGATCTGTTCTACAACCTTCCGGCGCGCCGGAAGTTCCTCAAGTCGGACTCCGCCGAGTCGGCGCAGGTGTCGAAGCTCGTGACGCAGCTCGCGCTCTGCTATCCCGAGATCGGCTTCTCGCTTACGAGCGCGGGACGGAAGGCGATCGAGTGGCCGCCCGCGGCGTCGCTGGCCGACCGCTTCTTCCAGATTCACGGCGAGCGCGCCGATCTCGTGCCGATCGCGAAGGAGGCCGGGGGGATCCGCATCGAGGGGTTCATCGCGGCGCTCGGAGACCAGGGGCCACTGCGCGGCCAGCAGAACGTCTTCATCAATCGCCGCATCGTCCGCGACAAGACGGTGACGCACGCGATCGTGCAGGCGTACAGCGTCGCGACGATCAAGGAGCGCAGCCCGGAGGTGCATCTGTTCATCTCGATCGCGCCCGAGCGGATTGACGTCAACGTGCATCCCACGAAGGCGGAGGTACGGTTCCTCGAGCAGTCGCTGGTGCACGAGGTGCTGCGGCGTGCGATCGGCGAGGCGCTGGGTGTGAACGCGCAGGCGCCCGAACTGTCGCTGGCCCCCCCCAGCGTCGCGCCTGGGCAGCCGTCGACGTCGCCGCTGCCGGGTCTCTGGGGCGGCAACACGACACCGCAGCGCACGGCGGGCTGGAATTATCCAGACAGGCCGTATCCGGCTGCCACCATCGAGCAGGTCATATCGCACCTCGCGCCGGGCGTGCCCGAGCGAACAGCCGAACCGACGGCCCCCCGTACCGCCGAGCGGCCGATGACCCCGCTCGGTCAGTTCCGCAACACGTTCATTCTCTGCGTGGACGATGACGGGGTGGCGATTGTCGATCAGCACGTGGCGCACGAACGCGTGCTGTTCGAACAGATCAGCGAGCGTCTGTCGGCGGGCACGCTCGAGTCGCAGAGGCTGCTCGCGCCGATCGTGATCGAGCTGAGCGCATCGCAGGCAGAGGCGCTCGCCGGTCAGCGCGACGAGCTCGCGCGTCTCGGCTTCGAAGCGGAGCCCTTTGGCGGCACCTCACTGCGCGTCGATGCGGTGCCGGCGCTGCTGGACCTGACGGAGGCGGAAGCCACGTTGCGCGCGGTCGCCGACGATCTCGAGGGGCTCGAGAAGGGAAGCCGCGCAGGCGAAGCCATACGGCGCATGGCGGCGACGATGGCGTGCCATGCGGCGGTGAAGGCCAACGATCCGTTGACGCTCGAGAAGATGCGCTACATCCTGGCCGAGCTCGAACGCACCTCGTACTCGAGTGTGTGCCCGCACGGCCGGCCGGTCGTGCTGCGCCTGACGCGCCGCGAGATCGAGAAAAACTTCCAGCGCATCTAGATCGGCTGAGCTGAAACCTCCCGCCGGACGCGCACGCAACCTGTGCTAGTCTCTCCGCACAATTCCAATGTGAACGCGCGCGCGGCTGTGGGCGACGTGTAGCTACCCGAGCCGCGCGAGGCGAATCCGTTTTCACGAGCAGGGCGTGGTGTATGCGTTTTGGATCCTCGGCCATTCTCCTCCTTCTCGGCGCCGTCGCGGTGCTGTCGTTCACGCTCGGCGGCGTGCTCGGAATGCGGCGATCCGCTGACCAGGGCGCTCGACTCGACGCGCTGTCAGCCGAAGTCGCGCTGATGGCGCGCGACGGCGGCAGCGGCGTTACCGGCACGTCTGGCGTCACGCTTGCCGGGCCCGAAGCGCGAGAGACGCTGCTCGAAGAGATCAAGAAACAGCTCACGCACGAGATGGGGCTGATGCCGATCAGCCTGCTGCGCGAGCGCCGCGACAGCTTCGTCGAGCTGTACGCGAAAGACAATCACGGTCACACGAACTACGGCACGGCGGGTTATCTGGGCGGCGGATACTTCATCACCGTCAAACACGCGGTCGTCGCGCTCGGCGGATCGGAGGGGCGGCGCATCGAGGGCATCGACCTGATGGTGAACGGGCGCGCGGTGCCGGCGGCGATGGTCGACTCGGGATCCGCGCGGTCGGAAGTCGATCCGGGCGACTGGGCGATTCTGAAGGTGCGGCAGACCGTCGACATCCCCGCGCTCTCGGTCAACATCGGGTATGGCTTTCAGTTCGCCTCGCCGATCTTCCGCCTCGGCAACGACTATTCCAAGGGGATCATTCTGGCGTCGGGGTACGTGGGGCAGCGGCTGCCCAACTCACTCGTGACGTGTCTGACCGACGGACATCCGGGCGTCTCCGGCGGCGGCGTGCTGAATCAGGACGGGGAGCTCGTCGGCATTCCGGTTGGCCGGATGCAGGGGGACTATCGCTTCTCGTTCATTCTTCCGGTCCGGTCCGAGATGTTCCGGAAGGTGCCTGGCCTGGCGCGCGCTCAGACGCAGACGCAGCCGCAGGCGCTGGCCGCCGTGCTGCATCCGTTGGTCGTCCGATAGCGCGCGCGGCCTCGAGCCTCTCGCGCACGGCCTCGAGCCTCTCGCGCAACGTGCGCTCGAACCCGTGCCCGGCCGGCCGGTAGTACTGCCGATCCTTCAGCGCGTCGGGCAGGCACTGCATGTCGGCGACGCCGCCGGCCTCGTCGTGCGCGTAGCGGTACCCCTTGCCATAGTCGAGCGCTTTCATCAGCTTCGTCGGCGCGTTGCGCAGGTGATGCGGCACTGGCTCGGCGAGCTCGGACGCCGCGTCGTCCTTCGCTTCGCTGTACGCGACGTAGACGGCGTTGCTCTTGGGCGCAGCCGCCATGTAGATCGCGGCCTGGGCGAGGGCCGTGTTGCCTTCGGGCATGCCCATGAAATGCACCGCGTCCTTCGCCGCAATCGCGATCGTCAGCGCCTGCGGATCGGCGTTGCCGATGTCTTCCGACGCGAAGCGTACGAGACGGCGCGCCACATAGAGCGCGTCCTCGCCGGCCTCCAGCATCCTCGCAAGCCAGTAGACGGCCGCGTCGGGATCGCTGTTGCGCATCGACTTGTGGAGCGCAGAGATGATGTTGAAGTGCTCCTCGCCCCCCTTGTCGTAGAGCAGGCTGCGGCGCTCGATCAGGTCGCCGAGCCGCTCGCGGGTGACGTGCACGGCGGCAGCGCCGGCCGACGCCATCTCGAGCATGTTGAGCGCGACGCGGCCGTCACCGTTGGCGTAGCGGGCAATGGCCACGAGCGCCTCGTCTTCGGCCGTGACGTGACGGCGTCCGAGGCCGCGCTCGGGATCGGTGAGCGCGCGCGACAGGATCGCGACGAGGTCTTCTTCCTTCAGGGCTTCGAGCACGAAGACCTTCGAGCGCGAGAGCAGTGCGGAGTTCACTTCGAAGGACGGGTTTTCCGTGGTCGCGCCGATCAGCACGATGTCACCCGCTTCGACGCGGGGGAGAAACGCGTCCTGCTGCGCCTTGTTGAAGCGATGAATCTCGTCGACGAAGAGGATGGTGCGCTTGCCGAGCCGCCGGCGCGTCTCTTCCGCCTCCTGCATGACGGCGCGAATCTCCTTCACGCCGGACAGCACTGCGCTGAACTGCACGAACTTCGCTTTCGTCGCCGTCGCGATCAGGCGCGCGAGCGTCGTCTTGCCCGTGCCGGGCGGGCCCCACAGGATGATCGACGCCAACGTGTCCTGTTCGATCGCGCGGCGGAGTGGGCGGCCCGGCGCGAGGATCTTCTGCTGGCCGACGTACTCGTCGAGCGTGCGCGGACGCATCCGCTCGGCGAGCGGCGCAGGTCCGGCGGGCGCGGCCGGCTCGGCCTCGTCGTCGAACAGCGACAGGGCGTCGGTCACGGGCGGCTCCGTTCCGCGCCGTGCGTGGCGGAGGCGTCCGCGCTGGCGCGCTGGCGCTGGGCTTCATAGAGCAGGACGGCCGCCGAGACGGCGGCGTTGAGCGACTGCACCTTGCCGTGCATCGGGATGCGCACGCGCAGATCGGCGCGTTTCTCGAGCGCAGGCGCGAGGCCGCGTCCTTCGTTGCCGATGAGCAGGATTGTGGGCTTCCGCAGATCCGCATCGCGCATGTCGCGGCTTGCGGCGCCGAGAGTGCTGGCGACGATCTGCGCGCCGGCCACTTTCGCGTCGTTGAAGAGTTGATCGACGGAGGCCTCGGCAAACGGCACGCGGAAAGCGCTTCCCATCGACGCGCGCAGCGCGCGCCAGCCGCGCAGGTCAGCCGTCTCGCCGCAGGCGATCACGCCCGTGCCCGCCGCGGCCTCGACCGAGCGCATCACGGCTCCCGCATTGCCGGGGTCCTGCACGTCCACCAGTGCGACCGCCAGGGCGGCGGTGCCGTCGAGCGTACGGCGCATGCCTTCGAGGGGCAGGGACGCGATGGCGACGATCCCCACGGCCGTCTTCACGGGGCTCGCCCCCTCGAGTACGGAGTCGTCGGCGAGATAGACCTGGGTGTGGGCGCGAAGTCTGCTGACGAGCTGCGCGTGGCCGGCCGCGAAGGCGTGGCTGGCGATCACTGCCTCGAACGCGAGGCCGGCGTCGAGCGCCTCCTCGACCAGGTGCGGGCCGTCGAGGAGCACGCGATCCCCGTCGCGATCGCGCGCCAGCTCGCGGCAGGCGCGGACGACGGGGTTCTGGCGGCTCGTGATCTCGACAGACATTCAGTCGAGAATAGCACCGCGGATGCTAGAATCGCGATGAATGAAACAGCGGCTGATCAAGCGTTTCGAGGATGAAATTCAGATACTCGAGCGAGAGCTGAAGGTCGAGCTGCCGAAAGAGATTCTGCGCGCCCGGGAGCTGGGTGACCTCAAGGAGAACGCGGAGTACCACGCCGCGAAGGAGCGCCAGCGGCTCGTCGAGACGCGCATCAGCATGCTCAGCGGCCGCGTCGCCGAGATCCAGTTGATGAACCTCGACAAGATCCCGACCGATCGCGCCGGCTTCGGCTCGACGCTGCATGTGATCGAGAACGGCGCCGCCATGACGTTTCAGCTCGTGATGCCGGAGGACGCCGACCCGCCGAAGGGCCTGATTTCGATCGCGTCGCCGATCGGCCGCGCGCTGTCGGGCAAGGAAGAGGGGGACGAGGTCAAGGTTCCCACGCCGAACGGCATCCGCGAGTTCGAGATCACCAAACTCATCACCATCCACGACGAAGCCTGAGTGCCCGACTCGTCCTATTCTCCGCGCCTCCGCACCGCGCTGATCATGAGCGGCAGCGGCACGTCGGGCGCCTATCACGCCGGCGTGCTGAAGGCGCTCGGCGAAGCGGGCGTGAAGCTCGATATCGCGGCGGGGCACGGCGCCGGCGCGGTGTCGGCGGCGTTTGCCGCCGTGGACGGCGCAGAGAAGCTGCACGGCGAGCAGGGGCTCTGGCGCCATCCCGCGCTCGCGCGCGCCTACACCTGGCGCCGCGGCTTGAAGACGGCTGGCGGCGCGCTGCTCATCGCCGCCGCGCTCGTGGCCGCGCCGCTACTCCTGCTCGTCGTCACGCTCGTCGTCTACCTCGCGAGCCTGCTGCTGTCGCTCGCGAGCATGACCGATGCGGCCGCCTCCACCACGCGCGCGTATCACGCGCTGCTCGACGCCGCGGTCGCGCCCGAGGCGCTGCCCACCGTCATGCCGCGCGCCGTCGTGCTCGTCCTGCTCGTCACGCTCATTTCGCTCGTCGTCTCGTGGTGGCTCGCGCGCCGAAGCAGCCGGCGGCTGCGCAGGCGGGGCGCGTTCTGGCAGCGCGTCGTCGGCGCGCCCCTGTCGAATGCGCGGCTCTTCGACGTGATCACGACGCAGCTCTGGGAGCTCGTGCGCGGTCTGATCACGGCGCCGCGTCCGGCGCTGCCGGAGTTCGGCCGCCGCTACGTCGAGCTGCTCTCCGAGAATCTCGGCCAGCCAGGATTTCGCGAACTGCTGATGACGGCGCACGACGTCGACGCGCGGCGCGACATCAGCGTGACGCTGCTGGCCGAGCCGCATCGCACCGCGTTTCACGCGCGCCGCAGTGACGGACAGCCGCGCGAGGGGGAGACGATTGACCTCGCGGGCATCCAGCGCGACGCGATCGTCAACGCCCTCGAAGCCGCGCTGTCCGTGCCGCTGGTCACGCCTCCCGCGCGGCTGACGTTCCCGGCCGACAGCTACTGGCGCGGCGAGACACATCGCCTCGTCGATCGTCCCGGCTGCCTGCTGCACCTGCTCGACGAAGCGGCTGCGGCGGGCGCGGAGCAGGCGATCATCGTGTCGGCCGCGCCGCTGCCCGCGGGCCCGCATCAGCTGCGCGCGACGTCGGCGGACGTGGCGGGGCAGTCGGGCGAAGTGATCCGCGGCATCGAGACCGCCTCGCTCGCAGAAGCCGAGCGCGTCGCACGCGCGCGGTTCGCCGCCTGCTTCGTGATTCGCCCGTCCTACAACCCGATCGGCCCGTTCGAGTTCGCCGGCACGGACGATGAGGCGTCGGACCGTCGCATGACGCTCCCCGAGTTGATGGAGCGCGGCTATCAGGACGCCTACGAGCAATTCATCGAGCCCGTCGTCGCCGCATAACGGGGACGGGTCTCAATTATTCATTTTCCTCGGGCGCCCGGGCTTCCGGCCGCTGAGGCCGGAGATCGCGAGGCGCGCCTTGACCCACTCCTCGCTTGCATAGGGACGGTTCTGACGCACGGCTTTCGCCACGTCGATGTCAGGAACCGGCTCATTGAGCATCACGAGCCAGTCGGTGGGCGTCACATACTGCAACGGCTGAAGAAGAGGGATGTCGCGGTTTTGAGCACGTTGTGCGGCGCTCGACCAACTCCAGTCTTCCGCCCTTGGCGCCAGGTCGGCACGTAGCCCATTCCGCTCGACGTACCGGCACGCGCGCAGGAGATGGAATCCCGGTTCTACCGGAATCGACTTGAAGCGTCCTTGATAGACGGGGCCTGGGCCACTGCGCTTGTGTGTTCGACACCACCCGACAGCATGCGTGACGGTGAGCCAATGCAGCGATTTACTTAGGTGAACCTGATCTCGCGGCTTCACGATCAGGTGCCAGTGATTCGGCATCACGCAATAGGACAGGAGGGCAAGCTCGAATCGATCGACCGCTGCCGCCAGAAGTTGCACGAAGATCTGGTAGTCGTCATCGGTGTGGAAGATTCGCGCGCGAACGCTGCCACGATTGATGACGTGGTAGTACTCGCCGAACTGAAGGCGACGCGCGCGGCGTGGCATCGCTGAGACTGCAAGGCAACTGGCTTGCCATGGATATTGAGACCCGTCCCCAATTATGATTCGTGCGGTCCCGGTCACCCTCCTCGCCAACCTTCCGGTCCGTTGGTGGGGACCTTTCGAAGACCGCCTGCCGTTGCATCAATGTGCGTGGCTTGCCGGAATCGCGACGCTGCTCGCGGGTTTCGCCGTCGGCATTGCCGGCTGCCTGTCATTTCTCGAGATCGCGGCGCAGGGGTTCCACGACGTCGTGAGCGTCGACCCGAATCTCGCCGACGCGAGCAAAGGCTGGGCGCTGGGGCCGGTCAGAATGAAATCACCCCTGACATCGTCGGCGATGAATGCGGACGCGAATCGAATCACACCGCTGGACGTCATGTATGCCGCCAGCAGTCCATCAGGCGTCATGAGCAGATAGATGGCGGGCGAGGTGCCAGATCGCCTTGTCACGGGTGAGCAGATCGGACAGCCGGGCATGGAACTGGTCGTGTTGACGTCACGCGCCAGGCCGGAGTGGGAAAGGCACACTTACCTGGTCGCGATCGACGGCAGAGCGTACCGGCTGGGCGCCGCGTTCGACTTCCACACTGCTGCAGGGATGCGCACGGCCTGCGGTTCGATCAGGATCGGACCAAACGCGATCCGCGCCGCAAGCGGCACAACGCGGTCTGGCGGCAGTCCCGCCGTGACATCCGCCGGGCCAATCACTTTCCACGTCGTTGTCTCGAACAGCCGCCGCTCCCAGTGGTCGGCATGCCGATGCGTGATGAGCGTCAGCGTCGAGGGCGTGGCCGATCGAATCTCGGCCGCGTCTTACGTCATGTACTGGCTGTAGCCTGACTGGTAGGGAAAGTCAGTGAACAGCGTTACGGCGCCGTCAGTGATGGCTAAGTCCATGCTCCCGATGAACCGCGCTTCGAGCGCAGGAGTCCGGAGCTGTGCCGCCTGCGTAGTGAGCAGCAGCAGCGCCAAAAGTGAATAAATAAGACCCGTCCCCATTTATCCATTTATTCAGCGCGAAGGGCTACCATCGGATCGACGCTCGCTGCGCGGCGCGCGGGGATCACGCTGGCCACCAGGCCCGCCACCGCCAGCGCGGCGATCGCCGCGGCAAACGCGCGCGGATCGTTCACGTCCATCTTGAACAAAAACGTCTTGGCTGCGAAGCTGAGGAACCAGGCCAGCACGCCTCCGGCGGCCAGCCCGAGGGCCATCAGCACGGCAGCGTTACGGAGCACCATGCGCACGACCGTCGCTCGCGTGGCTCCCAGCGCCATGCGCACGCCAATCTCGCGGGTGCGCTGCGCGACGACGTAGGCCATCACGCCGTAGATGCCGACGGCGGCGATGACGAGCCCCAGCACGCCGAACAGCCCGAGCAGCAGCATGTTGAGCCGGCGTTGCGCGACGCGCCGCGCAATGACTTCCTCCATCGTGCGGACATTCCGCAGGGGCACGTCAGGCATCGCGGCGAGCACAGCCTGCTTGACCTGCGGCAGCACGTCGTATGGATCGCCGGCCGTCTTGACGATCAGCTCGGCGAAAATCGAGCGCCCCTGCGCCATCGGCGTGTAGGCCTCCGTGCGCGGAGCGGTCTCGAGACTGCTCTGATACACGTCCCCGACGACTCCGATGATCGTGCGGTCCCCACTGTTGAGGTTCACCATCTTGCCGACGGCGCTCTCCCCAGGGAAGTATTTCTTCGCGGCCGACTCGTTGATCATCACGACGAGCGGCGTGCCGTCGCGGTCGGAGGGCTCGATGTATCGCCCGGCGATCAGCGTGATGCCCAGCGCCTCGTGATAGTCAGGTGTCACGCGACGAATGCTGATGCCGCTGTCCTGTCCCTCGAGCGTGCGCCCGGCGATTCTGAGCGTCGTGATGCTCATGCTGCCGCCGAGCGGCATCCCGCCGGAGATCAGCGAGGCATACGTGACGCCGGGCACCCGCTGAAGGCGCTCGACGATGTCAGCGAAGGCGCGCGTGTGATCCTGCGGGGCGGGGGCGGGCGCGGCGGGAGCGCCCGGCGCGGCAGGCGTGCTCGCGCGTGCCGGTTCGAAGCGTGGCGAGATGCTGACGGTCAGCACGTTCGTCGGGTCGAAGCCCGGGTCGATCTTCATCAGCGTGCGGAAGCTGCCGATGAAGAGCGCGGCGCCAACCAGCAGGATGACCGCCAGCGCGACCTCCGAGATCACGAGCGCGCTGCGCATGAACGTGCGCGCGCGTCCGGCACTCGCGCCCCGCGCGCCGTCTTTGAGCGCGTGCGTGAGATCGGGACGGGAGAGTTGCAGCGCGGGCACGAGGCCGAACAGCACGCCGGTGATCACTGACAGCGCAGCCGCGGCGCCAAGCACGCGGAGGTCGAGCGCAATCGTGCTGATGCGCGGGACGCCCTCAGGCATCGCCGTCCTGAGGACGCTGACGCCCCACCAGGCCAGCAGCACGGCCAGGAGCGTGCCTGTCACCGACAGCACCAGGCTCTCGGTGATCAACTGGCGAATGAGCCTCCACCGGCCCGCTCCCAACGCCGCCCGGATACCGATTTCCCGCTCGCGCGTCGTCGCGCGCGCGAGCATGAGGTTGGCGACATTCGCACAGGCAATCAGCAGCACCAGAGCGACGGCGCCGAGGAGCAGCAGCATCCACGACTTCGTGCGTGCGCCGACGAGGTGATCGCGCAGGGGCCGTGTGCCCGCGTAGTTGTCCTTGTTCCACTGCGGGTGCGCCTGCTGCAACGCCAGCGCAATCTGATCGATGTTGGCGTAGGCCTGTTCGTGCGAGACACCGGGTTTCAGCCGAGCGATGGCCTGCAGATAGATGCTGCGGGTACTGGGATTGCGGATGCGTTCGTCGGCTGGAACCACATAGGGGACCCACAGGTCATTGGCACGCGGCGCGCCGACCGGATATTCGAACTCCGCCGGCATCACGCCCACGACTTCGTAGGCGCCGCCTTCGAGTGGAATGGTCTTGCCAATGAGGCTAGGGTCGCCTCCGAATCGCCGGCGCCAGAGCCCGTCGCTCAGGACCGCGACGCGATGGTGACCGTCGGTCTCGTTCTCCTTCCGGAACGCGCGGCCGACGGCCGGTTGCACCCGCAGCACGTCGAAGAACCCCGCGGTGACTCGCTGCGCACGCAGGTCCTC
>JALYRV010000068.1 GCA_030855205.1 Acidobacteriota bacterium
GACCGACACTGTGCACTCGGACGATTCCATCGGTTGCCTGTAAGATCCGAGCATGGAACTCGCGCCTTCCGCCGAACAGACTGCGTTTCTCGATCGCGTCGAGGCGTTCGCCTCGAGCGAGGTTCGGCCCCTGGCCGCGTCGATAGATGAGTCGGATGCGTTTCCGCGCGAGCTCCTGGCCAAAGCGTCCGCCATCGGTCTTTCGGGGGTCACCATTCCCCAGGAATGGGGCGGCGCCGGGCGCGACGTGGTCACATACGCGATGGCGCTGGAAGCGATCGCGCGCGCGAGCGCCACGCTCGCGGTCATCCTGAGCGTCAGCAATTCGCTCGTGGCGTCGGTGCTGCATCGCGACGGCACCAGCGCCCAGAAGGATCTGTGGCTGGCGCGGCTGGCGTCGGGCAGTCTCATTGGCGCTTTCGCGCTTTCCGAGGAAGACGCGGGATCCGATGCCGCGAATCAACAGACCGTCGCCACGATGGACGATCGAGGCTACGTGTTGAATGGCCGCAAGGTATGGGTGGCCAATGCCGAGGCGGCCGGTCTCTTCATCGTCTTTGCGGCCACGCAGCCGGATGCCAGCGGGCGCGGGATCAGCGCGTTCATCGTGCCGTCGGATGCTGCAGGCCTGTCTCTCGAGAAGGTGGGGGAGTCGCTCGGGGTGCGGGGGCTCGGCTGCCGCGACGTGATTCTGAAGGACGTGCGCGTCGAGTCAGGCGCGTTGATTGGTGAGCCGGGACGAGGCTTTCACCTGGCCATGAAAGCGCTCGAAGGTGGCCGCGTAGCGATTGCTGCGCAAGCGCTCGGGATTGGTCAGGCGGCGCTCGACGAGTCGCTCGCCTACGCGCGTCGCCGCGAAGCGTTTGGCCAGCCCATCGCGAACTATCAGGCGATCCAGTTCATGCTCGCCGACATGGCGACCGAGCTCGACGCTGCTCGCATGCTGACGCTGAAAGCGGCTGATGCCTGCGACCGCCAGTCATCGGCCGCGGTCGAAGCGGCCATGGCCAAGCTCAGCGCGTCACAGGCGGCACATCGCGCCGCCGACAGCGCCATGCAGATCTTCGCCTCGGCCGGCTACCGGCGCGGCACCATCGTCGAGCGCCTCTCCCGCGACGTGCGCGCCACGGAGATCTATCAGGGCACGTCGGAAGTGCAGCGGATGATTATCGCGGAGGATGTGCTTCGCTGATCGGCCGTCAGCTCAGGATATTTTTCGCGATCGTCTGCAGCTGCAGGTTCGACGTGCCTTCGTAGATCTGGCCGATCTTCGCGTCCCGATACAGCTTCTCGACCGGGTATTCCTTCACGAAGCCGTTGCCGCCGAAGAGGTTCACGGCAAGTGACGCCGTGCGCTCGGCGCACTCCGACGACACCAGTTTGCAGATGGCCGCCTCGGTCAGGAACGGACGCCCCGCATCGCGCAGGCGGGCCGCGTTGTAGACCGTGAGCGTGGCGCACTCGATGTCAGCGGCGGCACGCGCGAGCTGGTGCTGCACGGCCTGGAAGTCGGCGATGGCCTTGCCGAACTGCTTGCGCTCCTTCGTGTACTTGATCGTGTGCTCGAGCGCCCCCTTCGCGAGTCCCACCATCTGCGCGCCGATGCCGATGCGCCCTTCGTTGAGCGTTTCGATCGCCGTCTTGTAGCCCTTGCCGACTTCTCCGAGCACGTTCGCTTTCGACACGCGGCAGTCCTCGAAAATCAGCTCGCACGTGCTGCTCGCGCGGATCCCGAGCTTGTCTTCCTTCTTGCCGATGGTGAACCCGGCGGCGCCGCGCTCGACGATGAACGCCGTGATCCCGCGGTAGCCGGCGTCGGGATTGACGTTGGCAAAGACGATGAAGACATCGGCCTCGTTGCCGTTGGTGATCCAGAGCTTGCGGCCATTGAGCGACCACTCGCCATCCTTCTCGGACGCGCGCATCGCGAGGGCGAACGCGTCGCTGCCGGACCCGGCCTCCGAGAGGGCGTAGGCGCCGACCGTTTTCGCCGCGAGCGCGGGCAGAAAGCGCTGCTTGATCTCGGCGTTGCCCCAGCGCAGGAACGCGTTGATCACCAGGGTGTTCTGCACGTCTACGAGGACGCCGATGGACGGATCGACCCGCGAGAGCTCTTCGACGGCCAGCACCGAGTGGAAGAACGTGCCGCCGGCCCCGCCGTACATCTCGGGCACCTCGATGCCCATCACGCCGAGGTCGAACAGCTTGTCGACGAGCGCGCGCGGGATCTTGGCGTGTTCGTCCATCTCACGCACCAGCGGGCGCACCTGCGCCTCGGCGAATTCTCGGATGCTGTCGCGGAGGATGCGCTCGTCTTCGCTCAGATCGGAAAGGGCGGGGCGTGAATCGACGTCCAAACTCATGCGCAAAAGCTTATCACTCGGCCGCGTGCGCCGACCGGCACTGGCGCGTCTCGGCTTCGAGGGCGCGGCGCGAGTACTCCGGCAAGTTCTCGCGGAGCATGAGTTCGTGAGCAGCCGTGAGCGCGGCAACGCTGCATGGCGCCAGGCCCGCCCTGGCTTCCACCGCGAGCACGATCCACACGGGGAAGACAATCATCATGAGTCCCATACGCCGGCCCATCACTGGAGCGCTCCCTGCGATCATGACGGCGCCGGCGACTAGCAGATGATGTCCGCGCACGGGCCCGGCCGAAAGGCCGAGCGGGACAATCGCCGCTACTGCCAGCGCCGCGCCAAGGACGGCAGGCGGGGTGATGAACCGAGCGCGCCCCGCGCGCCGCCACATCACCAGCCAGAACCCGACCGCCATCGCGAGCGCGAAGGCGGAGACGGCCGCCAGTGCAGGGTGTGCGTGGTAACCCGGTGCAATGACATGCGCGGCCGCCGCGAGCACGTTCTTCGCGATCTGAGGAGGCCCGATCTCCGGGTACCCCCCGAGACCGCCCAGGACTACCGTGTGCCAGACCGCATACACGCCCAGCCCAGCCAGCGTCGCGGCCAGGACCGAACGCGGCACCGGCGGCACGTCGCCCACCGCGCGCTGCCGCCAGGCATGCGCGGCCAGCAAGGCCGGAAACATCAGCGCGGCGTCTTCTTTGATGAGCAACGCAGCCGCGAAGGGGATGGCCACCGCGCACCAGCTGGACGGGCGCGCCGCCGTCCGCGTGCGCTGCCACTGCGCGATGCCGATGAGCACGAGCAGGATCGACACCATGTGTATTTGCGTCGAGAGCCAGGTCGACATGGACGTGACCGACAGCGGGTGGAGCGTGACGACCGCCGCGGCGAGGAGCGCTGCCTCCCTGGACCGGGTTTCGATGAAGACGACGCGGGAGAGCAGCACGCCCACGGCGAGCAATTGCACCAGCGAGAGGAAGTGCAGGATCCCCGCGTGGCCACCCGTGACAGCGGTCACGATCGCGTAATAAAGGACGGCCAGCGGTCGATAGAAGGCCGCTTCAACTCCTGATGGATCCCAACTCGCATGCCAGACGGCACGGAGTTCGGCGGCCGAGTACGGACGGAGCAGCAGGAAATCGTCGTAGTAGAACCGGAATCCGAGGGCAGGACCGTGAACGAACAGCGAGGCGCACAACAGAGCGAGCAGCAGAAGCGTGGTGACGCGTGCGCTCATGGGGGATGCAGACGGATGGTATCATCGCGATCGTTGGGCTTCACGGTCAGAGCTTCCATGCGTTTCCTGCCTCGGCTGCTCGTCGGATTCCTGTCGGCCGGCGCGGTCGCCGGTACCGCCATCTACGCGCAGCAGCAACCGCAGCAGCCGCCGCCCGTCATCCGCAGCGGCATCAACTTCGTCCGCGTCGACGCGCTCGTCACCGACCGGAAGACCGGCAAGCCGGTCACAGACCTCACCGCCGCTGATTTCGAGGTCGTTGAGGACGGCAAGGCCCAGACGGTCGAGACCTTCCGCCTGGTCGACATGGACGTGCCCGTCGTCGGCGAGATGGCCGACGCGGCGCCGATCCGGTCGCTCGATCAGCAGGAGCGCGAGATGCAGCGCGAGGACGTGCGCGTCATCGCCATCTTCCTCGACGACTATCACGTGCGGCGCGGCAACGACATGGGCATCCGCGAGAAACTCGCGCGATTCGTCCTGCAGCTCAATCCGCGCGACCTCGTCGCCGTGCTCTATCCGCTCACGCCGGTCAGCGACCTGGTGTTCTCGCGTAATCACGAGTCGATCGCGAACGCGCTGATGCGATTCGAGGGGCGCAAGTTCGACTACACGCCGCGCAATTCGTACGAGGAGCGCTACGCGTCGTATCCGGCGCCGGCGGTCGAAGCGATTCGCGCGCAGGTGTCGCTCTCGGCGCTCCGCGCGCTCGCAGTGCACATGGGATCGCTCCGCGAGGGACGCAAGTCGGTGCTCTTCGTGAGCGAAGGCCTCAGCTACAATCTGTCGCCGACCATCACCAACCCGAACGACCCCAACGCGCCGCCCGGACGCCCGCGCGATCCGTCAGCCGCGATCGGCGGCTACCAGCAGACCTCCCAGGACTTCTTCCGCGAAGTCGACATGCTCGTCGATCTGAAATACGTGTTCGACTCCGCCAACCGCGCCAACACAAGCATCTACACCATCGACCCGCGCGGCCTTGCACCGTTCGAGTACGACATCAACGAGGGAGCCAGCCTCGGACGCGACCGGCAGCAGCTGCGTGAGACGACTGATTCGCTGCGCATCATCGCCGATGAAACCGGCGGGCGCGCCATCGTCGCGCGCAATGACTTCCTGACGGGCCTCCGGCAGATGCTCCAGGACTCGAGCAGCTACTACCTGCTCGGCTACAACTCGACGCAGGCACCGACCGACGGGCGCTTCCACGCCATTCGCGTGCGCGTGAAGCGCCCGGGCGTCGATGTGCGCGCGCGCAAGGGCTACTGGGCGCTGTCGGCCGACGACGCGAAGCGCGCAGAGGCGGGCCCGTCAGCCGCGAAAAACATCGTGCCGGCCGAGATCAACGAGGCGCTGTCGTCGCTGGCCGCGCCGGCCCGCGGCAGGCCGGTGCTCACCTGGATCGGCACGGCCAAAGGGGAGGGCGGCCGGTCGCAGGTCTCACTCGTGTGGGAGGCGCCCGCGGCCGCGGCGCTGAAGGCCGCGCGCGTCAGCGTCACCGCGAGCAATGCCAAGGGGGAACTGTTCTTCCGCGGCAAGGCGGAGCCGGATGCCGAGATGGCGGGTAGGCCTCGCGGAGGCCGCCTGGCGTTTGCCGCGCCCCCAGGCCCGCTCGATCTCCGCATCGTCGTCGAAGGCGTCGAGGGAGAAGTGTTCGACACGGAAGCCCGGACGATCACCGTGCCGGACTACGACGCGCCCGGCGTCACGATCGGGACGCCGCTACTGTTCCGCGCGCGCACCGCGCGCGACGTAGCGGCCATCAGGGCCGACGCGGCCGCGCGGCCCGTCGCGGCCCGCGAGTTTTCGCGCGTCGAGCGGCTGATCGTCCGATTCATGGCGTGGGGGCCGGGCGGCACGGCGCCGCTCGTCAAAGCGCGCCTCCTCAACCTGCGCGGCGATTTTGTCGCGGACCTGCCCGCGCCTTCGCCAGGCGCTGGCGGCGCCTTCGAGATCGACGTCCCGCTTTCACCTTATGCGCCCAACGACTATCTGATCGAGCTCCGTGCCGGCGAGGGCGCCGACGGCGCGCGCGTGCTGACCGCGCTCCGTATTACCTGAAAACTCCCGCCGGTTCGGGTATCATCCCGGCACAATGTCCGAACCCGTCTATCTCCTGCTCGGTGCGCTAGCTCTGTTCGGCCTGGTGTTCGTCGCGGGCTGGGTGGCCTATTCCCGCCGTGCCGCAGCCGAGCCCACGCCGGCCGAGGCGCAGCCAGCCGGCACGAGCGTCGCGCACGTGATCACCGGCTTCGTCACCAACTTTTTCGACGCACTTGGCATCGGCTCGTTTGCGACGACGACGGCGATATTCCGATTCTTCAAGTCGGTGCCCGATCGCGTGCTCCCCGGCACGCTCAACGTCGGCCACACGCTCCCGACGATCGCGCAGGCCGTCATCTTCATCGCGCTGATTCAAGTCGACATGTTCACGCTCGTCTCGATGATCATCGCGGCCGTCATCGGCGCGTGGCTCGGCGCCGGCGTCGTGGCGAAATGGCCGAGGCACTACGTGCAGTGGGGCATGGGGATCGCGCTCCTGGCTGCCGCGGCCGCGTTCACGGCGACCAATATGAAGTGGTTCCCCGGCGGCGGCGATGACTTCGCGCTGACCGGCACGCGGCTCTACATCGGCCTGGCCGGCAACTTCCTGCTGGGCGCGCTGATGTCGCTCGGCATCGGCCTCTACGCGCCGTGCATGATTCTGGTCGCGCTGCTCGGCATGAATCCGACCGCGGCGTTCCCGATCATGATGGGGTCGTGCGCGTTCCTGATGCCGGTCGCGAGCCTGCGGTTCATCAAGGAAAAGAGCTACGCGTTCAGGGCCGCGCTGGGCCTCGCGATTGGCGGCGTGTTCGGATCGATCTTGGCCGGCGTCTACGTGCGGTCGCTCGATCTCGCGACCGTGCGCTGGCTGGTCATCGTCGTCGTCCTCTACGCGGCGGTCACGCTGCTGCGCAGCGCGATGAGCCGGGAGCCTGACACCGCGCGCGTGTGAGCGTGAGCCGAGCGCCGGTTTCAGGGCCGGACCGCCTCCTCTCGATGGATGTGCTCAGGGGCTTCGTGCTCCTGGGCATCTTCGTCATGAACATCCAGTCGTTCGCGATGCCCATCGCGGCGTACATGAATCCAACTGCCTACGGCGACCTGACCGGCGCCAACCTGTGGGTCTGGGTCGCGGGACACCTGTTCTTCGACCAGAAGTTCATGACGATCTTTTCGATGCTCTTCGGCGCCGGGATCCTGCTCATGACGGATCGCGCAGGGGAGCAGGGCCCGCGTCTCCACCGCCGGCGCATGGGATGGCTGATTCTGTTCGGCCTGCTGCACGCGCATCTGCTCTGGTACGGCGACATCCTCTACGCATACGGCATGTGCGGGCTTGCGGCGTACCAGTTTCGGGCGGCAACGATTCGCGACCTCGTCGTCGCGGGGTCGGTGCTGCTGCTCGCCGGGTTCGCGGCGCCGCTCGCGCTCGCCGCCGCGGTTCCGCCGGCGGAGCTCGTGGAGATACGGGACACGGACTGGAAGCCCCTGGCGCACGTCATCGCGCAGGAACTGGCCGCCTACCGGGGAGGCCTTCTCGATCAGGCCGCGCATCGCTCCCCTGAGGCGCTGCTCTTCCAGACGTTCTATTTTCTGATTTTCGTTGTCTGGAAAGTGCTGGGGCTGATGCTAATCGGCATGGCGCTGCTGCGGCTCGACGTCCTGAGCGCGCGCCGCGCGGCCGGCTTTTACGCGAAGCTCGCTGTGGCCGGCTTTGCGCTGGGGCTGCCGGTCGTCGCGTTCGGCATCTGGCAGAACTTCAGGCACGGCTGGTCAATCGAATATTCGATGTTCGCAGGCGGGCGGTACAACTACTGGGGAAGCACGCTGGTCTCGTTCGGCTACATCGGCGCGGTCATGTGGATGGTGCGCACCGGCGTCATGCGCCCCGTCGCCGCCCGCCTCGCCGCGGTCGGGCGCATGGCCTTCACCAACTACATCTTCCAGTCGGTCGTGGCGACGACCCTCTTCTACGGTCACGGCTTCGGCCTGTTCGGCTCGGTCGAACGCACCGGGCAGGTGGCCATCGTGTGCGCCGTCTGGTTCGTGCAGCTGACGGCCTCCCCGATCTGGCTGCGCCACTTCCACTTCGGCCCGCTCGAATGGGCCTGGAGGTCGCTCACCTACGGGCAGTTCCAGAAGACGAAAGACTGAAGACGAGCAGTCTTCAGTTTTCAGTCTTTCGTCGTGAGCCTAAGCGTACATACCCCGCATGCGCGTCACCGTCGCGACCTTGCTGATGGCGACGATGTAGGCTGCCGTGCGGAGGTCGCACTTGTACTTCTGCGACATCGCAAGCACGGCATTGAACGCGTCCATCATCTTCTTCTCGAGGCGCGTGTTCACTTCTTCTTCTTCCCAGAAGTAGCCGTGGCGATCCTGCACCCACTCGAAGTACGACGTGGTGACGCCGCCCGCGTTGGCGAGGATGTCGGGAATGATGAAGACGCCGCGCTGGTGCAGCGCCATGTGCGCGTCGGGCGTCGTCGGACCGTTGGCGCCTTCGGCGATGATCTTCGCCTTGATGTCGCCGACGTTGGCGGCCGTGATCTGATTCTCGAGCGCGGCGGGAATCAGGACGTCGACGTCGAGGCCGAAAATCTTTGCTCCGTCGAGCGGCTCGGCACCCTGGAAGCCGGCCACCGTCTTGTGCTGCTGCGCATAGGCAATCAGCTTCTTGATGTCGAGGCCTTTCGAGTTGTAGACTCCGCCCTTCCAGTCGGTGACGGCGACGACCTTCGCGCCGATGTCGGCCAGCAGGTCGGCCGAGACGGAGCCGACGTTGCCGAAGCCCTGCACCGCGACCGTGGCCCCTTTGATGTTCATGCCGAGGTGCTTCGCGGCTTCGCGGGTCGTGATCATCACGCCGCGTCCGGTCGCCTCGCGGCGTCCGAGCGATCCGCCCAGCTCCACCGGCTTGCCGGTGACGACGCCGGTGATCGTGGTGCCCATGTGCATGGAATACGTGTCCATGAACCAGGCCATGATCTGCTCGTTGGTGTTGACGTCAGGCGCGGGGATGTCCTTGTCGGGACCGATCGCGTCGATGATCTCGGCGCAGTACCGGCGCGTGAGCCGCTCGAGCTCGCCGAGCGACATGCGCGTCGGGTCACAGATGATCCCGCCCTTGCCGCCGCCGAACGGCACACCCGCGACCGCGCACTTCCACGTCATCCAGGCGGCGAGCGCCGTGACTTCGTCGAGCGTGACGCCGGGGTGGTAGCGGATGCCGCCCTTCGCGGGGCCGAGCGTGATGTTGTACTGCACGCGATAGCCGGTGAAGACCTCGACTTCGCCGTTGTCCATCAGCACGGGGCACGACACGGCAATCTGCCGCTTCGGGTGCGTGAGGACCTTCCAGATTCCGGGCTCGAGCCCGAGGAGACGCGCCGCTCCGTCGAACTCCTGGAGCATGGCGTTGAAGACGCTGCCGCTTGACATAAAACTCCGTGGGAATGAAGAGCGGATCTCGTCCGCCGGTAAACAAACAATCCAGCCTAACGTGACCGCTCCATGCGAAGCAACTCCCTCGTGGCCGGGTGGGCGGGGGCGGCAAGCGTCTGGCGGGCGGGTCCCGCCTCGACGAGACGGCCGGCGGCGAGGATGGCGACATCGTCAGCGTGTTCGGCGACGAAATCCTCGTCGTGCGACGTGAGCAGGAGTGACCGCCCCCCGGCCGCCAGCGTCCGCAAGGTACGGCCGAGTTCCGCACGACGCGCGGGATCGAGAGAGGCGGTCGGCTCGTCGAGCAGGAGGACCGCGGGGTCCATTGCGAGGGCGCGCGCGATCGCGACCCGTTGCGCTTCGCCGCCCGACAGCTCACGCGGCCACGCATGCGCGCGGTGGGCCACGCCGAGCTCTTCGAGCAGCGCTTCGGCACGCACGGTCGACGTCTCGCGCGAGTCGTGACGCACGTGGATCGGGGCAAGCCGCACGTTGTCGAGCGCCGACAGGTGATCGAACAGGTGATGCGACTGGAACACGAGGCCGGCCTTGCCGCCCGCGATCGTGATGTGCCCGCCGTGCGGCTCGAGCCCGGCGACCGCGCGCAGGATCGTCGTCTTCCCCGAGCCGGAGAGCCCCATCAGCGCCACCACCGAGCCGGCGTGCACGTCGAGATCGACGCGAGCCACGATCGTGCGGGCGCCGCGCCGGATCTCGAGCGCGCGGATCTCGAGCGCCGCGCTCATGCGGATGCCGCCTTCCATCGCCGCTCCAGCCTGCGCGCCAGATGCGCGAGGGGCAGCGACATCGCGAGATACAAGGCGGCGCAAAGGAGTCCCGGCACCACCCACGAGCCGATGTTGGTCGCGAAAATCTGCGTCTGCTTGGTCAGTTCCATCACGGTCAGCACCGATACGAGCGACGAGTCCTTCAGCAGCGCGACGAAGTCGTTGGTCATCGGCGCCAGCGCGAGCCGGAGCGCCTGCGGCGCGCGGATCAGCCGCAGGATCTGCGCCTCGCGGAAACCGAGCACGCGCGCCGCTTCGAGCTGCCCGCGCGGCACGGCCTCGAGCGCGCTGCGGTAGATCTCGCTCTCGTACGCCGCGTAGTTCAGCGCGAGGCCGATGAGCGCGGCGAGGAACGCGGGCAGCCGCACGATCGACGCCAGGCCGTAATAGATCACGAAGAGCTGCAGCAACAGGGGCGTGCCGCGGACGATCTCGACGTAGACGGTGAGGGCCCCGCGCACGGGCGCGGCGCCGTAGACGCGGCCGGTGGCGATCAGCACGCCGAGCGCAACCGCGAGCGCCATCGCGCCGCACGAGAGCACGAGCGTCACGCCTGCGGCGCGGACCAGCGACGGCAGATAGCGGCGTGTCGCGCCCCACACATCCATCGTTGCCGCCTGGCCTGCCGCGCGCGCATCGAGAGGGCCGCGCACCGATGCGGCGATGACGCGCGCGTAGAGGGGCGGCTGGTCCTCGTTCCAGACCTCCCACTTGCGGAAGATGCGTTCGAGACGGCCGTCGGCCATGGCCGCGACGAGAATCGCGTCGATGTCATCGCGCAGGCCGGCGCTCGCCGGCGCCAGCACGCCGATGTAGTGCCCGCGTGCGAGCGCCTCTGGCTGGGTGAGCAGGCCTGGCACGCGGCGCATGGCGCGATCAGCCAGCACGTGATCGAGCACGACCGCGTCGACGCGGCCCGACGCCAGGTCGGAATACGGATGCACGTCATCGTCGTACGACACGGCGGTGATGCCGCTGGCGCGCTCGGCTTCGAGCAGGAGGTCGTAGGCGATCGTCCCGCCGAGGGTGGCGACACGGCGTCCGCGCAGATCGCCGAGACTCCGGTATCGATCGCGATCGGCGCTCCTGACGGTGAGCACTTCCTTGAATTCGTAGTACGGGACGGTGGCGGCCAGCATCGCGCGCCGCGCGGGGGTGTCCTCGATGCCGCTGAGGCCGATGTCGAAGTCGCCGCGCGCCGCGGACTGATCCAGCGACGCGAACGCGATCTGCACGAACGCCGCCCGCCGCCCGAGTCCGTCCGCAAGCAACTCCGCAATCTCTACATCGAAGCCCTTCACCGCCGATGGATTGGAGGGGTCGGCTTCAACGAAAGGACTTCCACCTTCCGCGTCGCCGCCCCAGCGCAGGGCCGACTGCGCATGGATCGAAGGGCAAAGGGGCGCAAGGGAGGAAGGGGCGAGGGTGAAGAATAGAAGGAGGGCAGGAAGGGCCGCCCGGGCCTTCGATCCACCTCCAACCTTCCCCCTTTCCCCTTTCACCTTGCGTCCCCTTTGCCCTTTGCCCTTCGCGCAGCGAGTATAGTTCCGCACCATGCGGATGGTTCTGACTCTGTTGGTCATGGTGTTTGCGGTTGTTCCGGCGGCCGCGCAGACCGCGGATCTGTTGCTCGTGAACGGACGGATCTACACGCTCGATCCGGAGCGGCCGTGGGCCGAGGCTGTGGCGATTACGGGCGACCGCATTGCCGCCGCGGGCACTACCGCCGAGATCTCGGCGCGGCGCGGGCCGGCGACGCGCGTGATCGATCTCAAGGGGCGCTTCGCGCTACCAGGCTTCAACGACGCGCATGTGCACATCGATTCGACCGGATCACTGCTGGTGGGCGCGAACCTGCTCGACGTGCACACGGCGGCGCCGTTCACACAGCGCGTCGCGCAAGCGGCGGACCGGTTGCCGAAGGGCAGCTGGATTCAGCGCGGAGACTGGGGGGCGTACGAGCAGTGGTCGGCCGGATCGGCCGGGACCGCGGCGAGCGCGAATGTCTCAGGCCCTTTTACGCCGAGCCGCGACCTCATCGATGCGGTTACGGGCGGGCACCCGGTCTTCCTCAACCGGTTCGATCGCAGCATGTATCTGGCCAACAGCCTGGCCCTCCACCTCGCAGGCATCGATGACGCCACGCCGAATCCCGAAGGGGGCGAGATCGTCCGCGACGCGCGCGGGCGCGCGACCGGCATTCTCAAAGGGGCGGCCGCACAGCTGGTGCGCAAGGTCATCCCGCCAATCCCGTTCGAGCAGCGCCTGACGCAGGTGCGCGCGGTGCTGCGCGAGGCGCGGGAAGGGGGTGTGACGACGCTGCAGGATCTGACGAGCGGCGAGCAGTTGCGCGCGTATCAGGAGCTGTACCGGCGCGGCGAGCTGACCAGCCGCATCATGCTCCGGCCGACGCTTGACAACGTCACACACACGGCGCCGCTCGGGATCTCGAAAGGCTTCGGCAACGACTGGCTGAAGTTCATCGGCTACAAGGCGTGGGTCGACGGCATCATGGGATCGAGCGGCGCCATGTTCTTCTCGCCGTACGATCACGATCCGAAGAACAAGGGACAGTTGCGCGACATCATGAAGCCCGAGTCGGAAACGGGCGCGGCCGATGCCATGCGCGAGGGCGATCACTACACGTCGGTGCCGCCCGGCAATCTCGAGCGGCTGCTGTCGGCCGCGGTGGCGACCGGGCTCACGCCGCACGTCCACGCGATAGGCGACAAGGGCAACCGCATCATCCTCGACGTGTTCGAGCGCGTGCTGACGCAGCACAAGATGATCGGCTCCGATCATCGCTGGCGCGTGATCCACGCGCAGGTGGTGCATCCGTCCGACTTCGCGCGCTTCGGGAGCATGAAGCTCGTGGCCGAGATCAATCCGTACCATGTGTCCGACGACATGCGGTGGATGGAGGAACGGATAGGCGCGGAGCGCTCGAGAGGGGCGTACGCGTTCCGCACGCTCAAGGACAACGGGGCGGTCCTGGTCTTCGGCAGCGATAGTCCTGGCACGAACGCAGCGCGGTACTTCCTCAACCCCGTCTACGGTCTCTACGCCGCGGTCACGCGACAGACGCTGACGGGGGAGCCGTCCGCCGGCTGGTTTCCCGACCAGCGGCTCACGATCGAAGAAGCGATCGAGGCCTACACCAAGGCCCCCGCGTGGGCGTCGTTCGAGGAAGACCGAAAGGGCATGCTCAAGGCCGGCTACCTTGCCGACATCGCGGTGTTCGACGCCGACCTGATCGCGCTCGCGAAGGCGCGCCCGGCTGATCTGCTGAAGGCCACGGTCGACTACACCATTACTGGTGGCAGGGTCGTGTTCGAACGCTAGCGCCGACCCTAAAGCTCCGGCGCTACTTCTATAATTGTGGGCGATGACCCCCAAAACGGCTGAGGCCGCGGCCGCGGTGGCCGAGCAGCCCAAGGAGCGCGCCGGTTCATTCACCACGATCTCGGGGCGCGAAATAGAGCGCCTCTATACGGCGGACGAGATTGCGGCGCTCGATTACGAGCGCGATCTCGCCGACCCGGGCGACTTCCCATACACGCGCGGCATCCACCCGACGGGCTACCGCGGCAAGCTGTGGACGATGCGGCAGTTCGCGGGCTTCGGGACGCCGGAAGAAACCAACGAACGTTACAAGACGCTGCTCGCGGCCGGCGGTACCGGCCTGAGCGTGGCGTTCGACCTGCCGACGCTGATGGGGCGCGATCCCGATCACCCGCTCTCGCTCGGCGAGACGGGGAAGTGCGGTGTCAACATCACGTCGCTCGCCGACATGGAACGGCTGTTCGAGGGGATCACGCTCGCCGACATCACGACGTCGATGACGATCAACTCGCCGGCGCCGATGATCTTCGCGATGTACCTGGTCGTCGCCGAGAAGCAGGGGGCCGACTGGTCGAAGCTCTCGGGCACGATTCAGAACGACATCCTCAAAGAGTTCATCGCGCAGAAGGAGTACATCTTTCCTCCGCGCCCCTCGATGCGGCTCATCACCGACATCTTCGCGTTCTGCGCGAAGGAAGTGCCGAAGTGGAACACCATCTCTGTCAGCGGGTACCACATCCGCGAGGCGGGCTCCACGTCGCTGCAGGAGCTGGCCTTCACGCTGCGTGACGGGATCGAGTACGTGCAGTACGGCGTCGACGCCGGCCTCGATGTAGACGACTTCGTGCCGCGGATCTCGTTCTTCTTCAACTCGCACAGCGACTTCTTCGAGGAGATCGCGAAGTTCCGCGCGGCCCGCAAGATCTGGGCAAACGTCATGCGGGACCGCTTCGGCGCCAAGAGCGAACGGTCGCTGAAGCTTCGCTTCCACACGCAGACGGCCGGCGTGTCGCTCACGGCGCAGCAGCCGTACAACAATGTCGTGCGCACCGCGATTCAGGCGCTCGCGGCGGTGCTCGGCGGCACCAACTCGCTGCACACCAACTCGCTCGACGAGGCCCTGGCCCTGCCGACGGCCGAAGCGGCGACGCTCGCGCTCCGCACGCAGCAGATCATCGCGTCCGAGACAGGCGTCACGCACATGGTCGACCCGCTGGGCGGGTCGTACTTCCTCGAGCGGCTGACGCTCGACATGGAGAAGGGCGCACTCGAGTATTTCGACGCGATCGACCGCATGGGCGGCATGGTCGAGGCGATCGAGCACGGCTTTCCGCAGCGCGAGATCGCGGAGGCGTCGTACCGCTTTCAGCAGGAGTTCGAGGCCGGCCGCAAGCAGATCGTCGGTGTCAACTCCTACATCGAGACGGACGAGACCCCCATCCCGATCCTGTACATCGATGACACTGCGGCCGATAAGCAGCTGGCGCGTCTCGCGGATCTGAAGAAGACGCGCGACAACGGCCGCGTCGCGCGGTCGCTCGACGCACTCGCCGTCGCGGCGCGCGGCAAGGACAACACGATGTACCCCCTGCTCGAATGCGTGCGCGCCTATGCGACCGTCGGGGAAATGTGCGACGCGCTTCGCGGCGTGTGGGGCGAATGGGAAGAGGAGCCGCTGATCTGACGCTGGCGTCGAGCGTTGGCGGATTGAGATCAAGAATTACCGATGCGCAAAATACGAGTTGTCATAGCCAAGCCCGGGCTCGACGGGCACGACCGGGGCGCGAAGGTCATCGCGCGGGCGCTGCGCGATTCGGGTATGGAGGTCATCTATACCGGTCTGCGTCAGACTCCTGAGCAGATTGCCGCAGCGGCCCTCCAGGAGGACGCCGACGTCATCGGCCTCTCGATCCTCAGCGGCGCGCACATGCACGTCTGCCCCCGCCTCATGGAACTGCTCCGCGAGAAGGGGCTCGACGATGTCCTGGTGCTGGTGGGGGGGATCATCCCCGACGTGGACATCCCGAAACTCAAGAATATGGGCGTAAAAGGTATTTTTCTGCCCGGAAGTCCCATGCAGCAGATTATCGACTACATAAATGGGAACGTGCGACCGATAGCAGAGCAGGTCTAAGCACATGCCCCAAACGCTGCTTCTTGCCGACGACAGTGTCACCATCCGCCGCGTCATCGAACTGACGTTCTCGGACGAGAACGTCCGCGTGGTGTCGGTGAGCAATGGGCGCGATGCGCTGGAACGCATCGACCGCGAGCGGCCCGACATCATCCTGGCCGATGCGGGGATGGCCGACGTCAACGGCTACGACATCTCGGCCCACGTGAAGGGGAGCCCCGATCTCCGGCATATCCCGGTCGTGCTGCTCGCCGGCGCCTTCGAGCCGCTCGACGAGGCGCGGGCCCGCAGGTGCGGGAGCGACGGCGTGCTCGTCAAGCCGTTCGAGCCGCAGATGGTGGTCGCGCGTGTCCGCGAGCTGCTCTCGCCACCGGCGAAGCCGGCCCCCGTGCATGACGCGGCAATGAGCCAGGGCCGCGCCCTGCACCAGATGCCGCCGCAAACCGGCGTGCGTCCGCCGAGCGGGCATATGGAGGCGGGCAGTGATCGGCGCGAAACGCGCGAACTGACCTCGGCGCCGGCCGGCGCCGGCGACCTCGGGTTCGACGCGTCGCTCGATCGCCTCGACGCGGCATTTTCAGAGACGGGCACCCCGGTGCCGAAGCTCCACGCCGACGTGGCGACCGACTTCGCCAACGACCTGCGCGATCTGCGCTCGAAGACAGACTCCGGAGGCTTCGATCCGCAGGAGTTCGGCGACTGGGATCTGCCGCCTCGCCCGGCGCCCGACGCCCAGATCGCGGGGCAGCCGGAATACCGCTCCGAGCCGCCCGCGGCGTTCAGTCCGGCCGCGCGTTTCGACGAGCAGACGCGCGAGCCACTGCCGGCGTTCGAGCCGTTCGGCGGCATGGACTCGCTCGAGGCCGGCCTCGACGTCTATGCGCGCCCGAATGAACCTGCGATTGATCAGCCCGCGGCGCCGGCGCCTCCCGCGCCGCCGCCCGTGACGCTGCCGCCTCCCGTGATGTTGCGGCCCCGGCCCGTGGC
>JALYRV010000244.1 GCA_030855205.1 Acidobacteriota bacterium
CGTCACGGCTCGGCGCGACGCTGTCGCCGGATGGCCGCTTCCTCTATGCGGCGCAGTCGTCGGCGGGCGGCAGCGGGTTGCCCGGCTGGCAGATCGTGCGTCTCGACATGAAGACGGGGGACGCCGACGTCATCACGCAGAGCGAAGGGCGCGCGTTCCGGCCGCTGGTCTCGCCCGACGGCACGCTGCTCGTGTACGCGTCGCGGCATGAGACGCAGACCGGCCTTCGCGTGCGCGACCTCGCGACCGGCGCGGACCGGCGGCTCGCATGGCCCCTGCAGCGTGACGAGATGGAGAGCGGCGGCTCTCCCTCGCGGGATCTGTTCCCCGGCTACGCCTTCACGCCCGACAGCCGTTTCGTGCTCGCCACGAAGGACGGCAAGATCCAGAAGATCGACATCGCATCCGGCCAGATGACGGTCGTGCCGTTCACGGCCAAGGTGCAGCTCGAGATCGGACCCGAGCTCGAGTTCCCGTACCGCGTCGAGCAGGGGCCGGTGCGCGCGAAACTGATTCAGGATCCGCAGCAGTCGCCCGACGGCAGGCGGCTCGCGATGTCGGTGCTCACGAAGATCTACATGAAGGATCTTCCGGGAGGCCAGGCCCGGCGGCTGACGGCCGGCGACGGCTGGGAGTTCAAGCCCGCGTGGTCCCCGGACGGACAGTGGATTGCGTATGTGACGTGGTCGATGAACGAGGCCGGTCACGTCTGGAAGACGCGCGCCGACGGCACCGGCCAGCCGCAGCGTCTTACCTCCGTCCCCGCCTTCTACACCGACATCACGTTCTCGCCCGACGGCACGCGCATCGTCGGCCTGCGCGGCAACGAGTTCATGCGGCACCAGACGTTCAGCGAGTTCGGCGGCCTTCGCATTCCGCTCGATCTGGTGTGGCTGCCGAGCGCCGGCGGCACGGTCGAAACGATCGTGCCCGCGCGCGGAGTCGGCTCGCCGCATTTCACGGCGGAAATGGATCGCGTGTACGTGTACTCGAATGCGGGCCTGATTTCCCTGCGCTATGACGGCACGGATCGCCGCACGCACCTGCGCGTCACCGGCCCGGGACGCGGCGGCGGCGCGGCGCCGGCGGCCGATGCGGTGCTGATGCGTCCCGACGGCAAGTGGGCGCTCGCGTCGGTCAACAACCAGCTCTGGGTGGTCGCCGTCCCGCCGTTTACCGGCACGGCGGCCTCGGTGAGCGTGCGCGGTCCGGCCGTTCCCGTGAAGCGGCTGACCGACATCGGCGCCGACTACTTCGCGTGGGCCGACGGCGGCAAGACGATCACGTGGGCGATCGGATCGACCTTCTTCCGGCGCGCGTTCGACACCCTCACGTTCGGTCCGGAACCGGAAGCAGCCCGCGCCGCCGGCGCAGCCGCTCCGCCCGCGACGCCCGTGACACCTGACGCCCCGAATCCAACGCCTTCACCTGCTCCACCTGCGCAACCGGCCCAACCTCTCGACGTTGACAAGAACGTCGAGACCATCGAGGTTGCGCTGGAGTTCCCGCGCGCGAAGCCGGCCGGCACGATCGTGCTGCGCGGTGGCACCGTCATCACGATGAAGGGCAGTGACATCGTCCGCAACGCCGACGTCATCGTGACCGACAACCGGATCGTGACTGTCGGGCGCCGCGGCAGCACGGCGATTCCCGCCGGCGCGAAGATCGTCGACGTCTCGGGCAAGTTCCTGATGCCGGGCTTCATCGACACGCACGCGCACTGGGAGTTCCGCACGCATGACGTGCTCGAGCCCCAGAGCTGGGCGCTGGCGGCGAATCTCGCCTACGGCGTCACCGCCGGCCTCGACGTGCAGACCTCGACCAACGACTACCTGGCGTATCAGGATCTCGTCGAGACGGGACAGACGACGGGGCAGCGCGCATTCATGACGGGGCCAGGGATTTTTTCGAGCAACGACTTCCAGTCGTATGAAGCCACGCTCGCGTACCTGAAGCGGTACAAGCAGCACTACCGCACGCCGAACATCAAGTCGTACATGGTGGGTAACCGGAAGCAGCGCCAGTGGGTGGTGCAGGCGGCGAAGGAGCTCGGCCTCATGCCGACGACCGAGGGCGGGCGCGATCAGAAGCTCGACACCACGCACGCGATCGACGGCATGCACGGCAATGAGCACACGATGCCGGTGTTCCCGCTGTTCAAGGACACGGTCGAGATCTTCGCGAAGACGAAGACCGCCTACACCCCGACGCTGCTCGTGCAGTACGGCGGACCGCAGGCCGAGAGCTACTTCTACACGCACACGGAAGTGCACGACGATCCGAAGCTGCAGCGCTTCTATCCGCACAACGTGCTCGACGACATGACCCGCCGCCGCGGCGGGTGGGTGCGCGACGATGAGTTCAGCTTCGGTCTGGCAGCCGCGTCGGCGGCGAAGATCCAGCGCGCGGGCGGGCTGATTGGCGTGGGCGGGCACGGGCAGCTTCAGGGGCTCGGCTATCACTGGGAGATGTGGGCGCTCGCGATGGGCGGCATGACGCCGCGAGAGGTGCTCCAGGCCGCGACGATCGACGGGGCGCGCATCATCGGCTTCGATCAGGATCTCGGCAGCCTCGAGCCCGGCAAGCTGGCCGATATCATCGTGCTCGACAAGAACCCGCTCGACAACATCCGCAACACGAACACGCTGCGATGGGTGATGAAGAATGGCGAGCTGTATGAGGCCGATACGCTGGCCCAGGTGTGGCCCGCGCAGAAGGCGTTTCCCCGATTCTGGTGGACCGAGCAGAAATAGCCGATTGAGGGAGTGATGGATTTAGGACTGACGGGAAAAGTCGCGATGGTGGCGGGCGCGAGCAAGGGGCTCGGCTACGCCACCGCGAAAGCACTCGCGGGTGAAGGCGCCATTGTGGCCATCGGGTCGCGCGACATGGGCGCGATTGAGAAGGCGGCAGCGGACATCGCGCGCGAAACGGGGGGAACCGTGATCCCGTTCCAGGCCGACGTGCGCAGTGCCGAGGCGATCGCGGCATGGGCGGCGTCGATCGAGCGGAGCCACGGCGGCATCGATCTGCTCTATGCGAACTCGGGCGGTCCGGCCGCCGGATCGGCGCTCGAGTTCGACGACAAGGGATGGCAGGAAGCGTTCGAGCTGCTGCTGCTCAGCACGATTCGCCTGTGCCGCGCGGCCGTGCCGTCGATGCGCCGGCGCGGCGGCGGCTCGATTCTCGTCGCGACCTCCTCGTCGGTGAAGGAGCCGCTGCCGAACCTCGCGCTGTCAAACGTCATGCGCGGCGGCGTCTCATCGCTCGCCAAGACCCTCTCGCTGGAGCTCGCGAACGATCGCATTCGCGTGAACCAGCTCATGCCCGGTCGCATCGATACCGATCGCGTCAGACACCTCGACGAGGTCAACTCGAAGAAGGCTGGCATCACCGCGGAAGAGCAGCGGACGAAAGCGATCACTGCGATTCCCACCGGACGCTATGGCAACGCCGATGAATTCGGCCGCGCCGCCGCGTTTCTTCTCTCCGACGCAGCCAGTTACATCACCGGCGCGACCCTTCAGGTCGACGGCGGTCTTATCAAGGGAGTTCTGTGATGAAGAAGTTCATGTCGATTGCCGCGATGGCGCTTGCCGCCGCCACATCTGTGACGGCCGAGCAGCAGCCGCCGCCGCCCGCCACGCCGCCCGCGGCCCAGCAGCCGCAAGCGCCGCGCCCGCCTGTTCCGCTCGAGACCGGACTGCAGAATCAGCACCGCTCGATTCGCGGCTTCCTCGCCAAGAGCGCGGAAATGATGACTGAGGCCGACTACGGCTTCAAGCCGACGCCGGCTCAGCGCACGTTCGGCGAGCTCGTCGCGCATATCGCGCAGGCGAACTTCGGCTCGTGCTCGGCGATGCTCAGCCAGCCGACCCCCGTGCAGGGTCGCAACCTCCAGACCGAGGCCGCGACTGCCAAGAAGGCGGACATCGTGAAGTGGCTCAACGACTCGCTCGTGATCTGCGACCAGGCTTATGGCGCCGCGACCGCGGCGAACGTGGCCGAGATCATTACGACAGGGCCGAACAACGTCTCGCGCGGCGGCCGGATGTCGGGCAACACGGCGCACAACAACGAGAGCTACGGCACGATGGTCGTGTATCTCCGCCTGAAGGGCCACACACCACCGTCGTCGGAAGGCAGATAGGCGGGCAGGTTGAGCAGGTGGATCGGTCCACCTGCTCAACCCACACCGCTGAACCCGCCTACTTTCCCCGGTACTGGAAGGTCCCGGCGGCCAGCATCTTGAGCGCCTCGTCGATCGCCGCCTTCAATTCCCGGTCGAACCCCGCGATTTCATCTTCCGGCGTGTTCTCCACGAACACATCCGGCGCCACGCCGTAGTTCTCCAGGTTGATGCCGTAGTTGTTGGGCCGCTCGGGGTCGTAGGTGACGACGAGCGATCCCGGCGTGCGGATCGATCCGCCGTTGATCAGCGGATATCCGCCCGTGGCAATGACGGCCGCGGCGGTCGGGTTGCCGACGATGCGCCCCAGACCGAGATCGCGGAAGCCCATTGGTGTGACTTCGCTGTCGGATCCCGAGCGCGCGTTGATCATCATGACCTTCGGCCCGGCGATCGCCTGGCGCGGCCGCCGGCCCCACGCGCGCGATCCCCAGCGCGTGTTCCAGTACTCGTACGGGCGCCGCTCCAGGATGTCGAGCAGCTCCTGGTCGATGTTGCCGCCGCCGTTGTACCGGATGTCGACAATGATCCCTTTGGCGTTGGAGAAGCGGTCGATCTCGTTGCGGAAGCGCACGAGTGACGGCTGATTCATCGAGCGGATGTGCACGTAGGCAATCTGCCCCTTCGACTCCCTCTCGACGTACTCGCGATTCTTCTCGACCCACTCCTCGTACTTGATATCGG
>JALYRV010000245.1 GCA_030855205.1 Acidobacteriota bacterium
CGTCAGGCGTGCTGTCGGGGCTCACCCGCGTGCGCCAGTTCTCGCAGGACGATGGGCATTGCTTCGTGATGGAGTCGCAGATTGGCGAGGAGGTGGAGCGCCTGCTCCGGCTCGTCGATCGCGTCTACTCGGACCTCGGTCTCGCGTACAGCGTGAAGCTGTCGACGCGCCCCGAGAAGGACTTCGTCGGCGAGATTGCGACGTGGGACAACGCCGAAGCGCAGCTGAAGGCGGCGCTCGAGGCGGCGGGCACGACCTACGAGCTCAACGCCGGCGACGGCGCGTTCTACGGTCCCAAAATCGATTTCGACGTGACGGATGCGCTGGGCCGCAAGTGGCAGTGCGCGACGATTCAGCTCGATTATCAGATGCCGGCGCGGTTCGGCCTGAAATACATCGGGGCCGACAATGCCGAGCACATGCCGGTGGTCATCCACCGGGCGATTTTCGGCAGTTTCGAGCGATTCATCGGGATTCTGATTGAGCACTACGCGGGGGCGTTTCCGCTGTGGCTGGCCCCGCTGCAGGTGATTGTGCTCCCGCTGGCCGACCGGCACCTCGAAGCGGCCGAGGCGGTCCAGGGGGCCATTTCGGCGGCCGGCCTCAGGGTGGATACCGATCGGCGCGTAGAAAAGATAGGATATAAGATTCGCGAAGCGCAGCTTCAGAAGATCCCCTACATGCTCGTCATCGGGGATCGGGAGGCGGCTGAGGGCACCATCGCGGTGCGGAGCCGCGCGGGCGGCGATCTGGGAGCAAGGCCGGTAGCGGAGTTCATCCGCGATGCGGCCGAGGAAGTGGCCCGCAAGGGCAGGCAGTAGGGGGATTTATAGCTTACGACCGCAGCCCCAGGCGCGACGATCGCACCAGGGTGAACGAACGCATCAGAGTCCGCGAGGTCCGGGTCATCGACGACACCGGCACGCAGCTCGGAATCATGACGCCGCAGGAAGGCTTGCGCATCGCGAAGGAAAAGGGATTCGACCTCGTCGAGATCTCGGCCACCGCGCAGCCGCCGGTCTGCCGCATCATGGACTTCGGCAAGTACTCGTACGAGCAGCAGAAGCGCGCGCGTTCGGCCCGGAAGCATCAGAAGACGATCGAGCTCAAGGAGATCAAGTTCCGGCCCAAGGTCGACGAGCACGACTACCAGTTCAAGAAGAAGCACATCGAGCGCTTCCTGGCGGACGGCGACAAGGTCAAGGCGACGATCTTCTTCAGAGGCCGCGAGAACGCGCATCCCGAGATCGGGCGGCGGGTGCTCGAGCGTCTCGTCGGCGAGCTGCGCGACGTGGCGATAGCCGAAGGCGAGCCGAACAAAGAAGGCAACCAGATGCACACCATCCTGGCGCCGCGCCCCGGCGCGCGAAAGCCGGAGCGGGTGGCGTCACCAGTGAGCAGCACGCAGGACGTGCAGCAGAGCGAAGACGGAGAAGGACAGCAGGATCATGCCGAAGATTAAGACGCACCGGGGCGCCGCCAAGCGCTTCAAGAAGACGGCGACGGGCAAGTTCAAGAGCGGAAAGACCGGCCAGCGCCACATCCTCACGAGCAAGTCGGCGGGCAAGAAGCGCAAGAAGCGCGGCACGCACGTCGTGGCGCCCGCAGACGCGGCGGTCCTTCGCCGGATGCTGCCCTACAAGTAAAATTGCGGGTTGGCGAGTTAAGAGTTGAGAATTACTGACAGAAGGGTTCGAGAATGCCGCGAGTAAAACGAGGAACCGTCCGGCGCGCCAAGCGCAAGAAGCTGCTCAAGCGTGCCAAAGGGTTCTACCAGACCAAGAGCAAGCTGTACCGCTCCGCGAAGGAGTCGGTCGACAAGGCGCTCGGCTATGCGTACGTCGGCCGCCGCCGCAAGAAGCGCGACTTCCGCCGCCTGTGGATCGTGCGCATCAACGCCGCAGCCCGTGAAAACGGTCTGAGCTACGGTCAGCTGATCAAGGGGCTCAAAGTCGCCGGCAACACGCTCGACCGCAAGAGCCTCGCCGAGCTCGCCGCGAGCAGCCCGGCCGCGTTTGCCAAGCTGGCCGCGGTCGCCGCCAAGGCGAACCCCGCGCCGAAGAAGTCGACCGGCGAACGCGCGAAGAAGGCCGCCAAGGCCGACGCCGCCGCCGCCGAGGCCTGATCGGCACGCCGATCTCACGTCAGGCAAAAGGCCTCGGGCACGCGCCCGAGGCCTTTTGTGTTTATAAATAGCCGTACACACGATGTCTGACATGCCTGACCCGATCGCTGACCTGAAGACCGGCGCACTGCGCGAGATCTCCGCCGCCTCATCGACTGAGGCGATCGAAGCGCTGCGGGTCGCCTTCCTCGGCAAGAAAGGGAGCATCACCGGACAGCTCAAGTCCCTCGCCGGCATCGCCGACGTCGAGGCGCGGCGCCGGGCCGGCGAGCAGATCAACACGCTCAAGGCGGAGGTGACCGCGGCCATCGACGAGCGCCGCGCGGCGCTGCTCGAGGTCGAGCCGGCGCTCGCGTCCCCGCTCGACATCACCGTGCCAGGCGCGCGGCTGGAGCCGGGCGCCTCGCACCCGATCCTGCAGATGATCCAGGACCTCAACGACGCGTTCCGCTCGCTCAACTTCGAGGTGTTCGACGGTCCGGAGATTTCGAGCGAGCTCTACGACTTCGACAACCTGAACTTCCCGCCCGACCATCCGGCGCGCGAGAGCATGGACACGTACTGGCTGGCAGGCCATGAGCACGAGAACGCCGCCAGGCGCCTCGCGCTGCGGCCGCACCTGACCGGCGCGAGCGTGCGCTACATGCAGCGCCACACGCCGCCGTTTCGTTTCGTGTACCCGGGCCGCGTCTTCCGCAACGAAACGACCGACGCGAGCCACGAGCGCGCCTTCTTCCAGTACGAGGCGCTCATCGTCGATCGGAAGGTGCCGTTCACGGCCGGGCGCCTGTTGATCCAGACGATCCTCGACACCGTGTTCGGGCGTCCGGTGAAGACGCGCATGCGGGCCGGTTTCTTCCCGTTCGTCGAGCCCGGGTTCGAGATCGACATGGCCTGCCTCGTGTGCGACGGCGCGGGCTGCCGCGTGTGCAAGCACGTCGGCTGGCTCGAGATCATGCCGGGCGGCGTGCCGCACCCGAACGTGCTGCGCGCCGGAGGCATCGATCCCGGCGAGTGGATGGGTTTCTACGTCAACATCGGCATGGATCGCCTCGTCATGATGCGCTACGGCGTAGACGACGTGCGGCTGTTCCACGGCGCGGACCTGCGCTTCCTCCATCAATTCAGATAACGCGCGATGAAACTCTCCCTCGAATGGCTCCGCGATCACGTCGAGCTGCCGGCAGATCTGTCGATGGCCACGCTGATGCACGACCTCACGATGACGACCGTGGAGGTCGAGTCGGCGGTGGCGCATGGCGACGACACGGTGCTCGAGATCGACAACAAGTCGCTGACGAACCGGCCCGACCTCTGGGGGCACTACGGCATTGCGCGTGAGCTGGCCGCGATCTACAAGCTGCCGCTCAAGCCGCTCGTCGGCCCGCTGTCGTCGCTGCTGCCGGCGCGGCCGCGGGTGGCGCCTCTCGTCGGACCGGTCGATCCGGAATGCCGGCGCTTCACGGCCACCGCCTTCTCGAACGTCCGCGTCACCGAGTCTCCTGCATGGCTGCGCGACCGTCTCACGCGTGTCGGCGTGAACAGCATCAACTTGTGGGTCGACCTCACGAACTACGTGATGCTGGACACCGGACAGCCCCTGCACGCGTACGACGCGCGCAGGATCACCCTCCCCCTCGGCACGCGTAGATCACGCAAAGGAGAGCGCACGCGCCTGTTGAACGGCGACGAACACGAGCTCGAGGAGGGCATCCTCACGATCGTCGATGCGCGCACGATTGTCGGCATCGCCGGCGTCATGGGGGGCCAGGATTCGGCCGTCACCGCCGCGACCACGGAGATCGTGCTCGAGTGTGCGAACTTCGACCCGCTCACGATTCGCCGCGCCTCGCGGCGGCTGAATCTGCGGACCGACGCCTCGTCCCGATTCGAGAAGGGGATCGACACCCCTCGCATCGACCTGGCCGTCGCCAGATTCATCTCGCTCGCCATGAACATTCAGCCGCAGGCGGCCGTCGACGCGGTCGCCGACGTCTGCTCCGCGCCGACCGGCCATGCGCAGGTCACGACATCGATGAATTATCTCGAGGACAGACTTGGCGCCGCCCTGCAGGAGGACGAAGTCGTGCGCGGCCTCGAGGCCTTCGGGTTCGAGGTCGCCATGCGCGGACGGGAGATGGCCGTGACCGTCCCGACGTGGCGCTCGACCGGCGACGTCTCGGGCCCGCACGATGTGCTCGAGGAGATCGCGCGGCTCAAGGGCTACGACTCGTTCGCCTTCGTGCCGGCTGAAGTGCAGCTGGTGAAACCGGCGATCGACGCGCGCGCGCAGTTCGAGCGGCGCCTGCGCGATCTGCTCACGCTGACGGGCGGGATGTACGAGGTCGTGACCTATCCGTGGTCGACGCGCGCCTTCATCGACGCGGCGGGGATTGACGCGACCGCCGCCCCGAAGCTGTCGGCCCCGCCCGCGCCCGATCAGGACACGCTGCGGCCGTCGCTCGTGCCGAACCTGCTCGAGGCGGTCGCGCAGAACCTCGGCTTCTTCCAGTCGTTCCGCATCTTCGAGCTCGGGCGCGTGTTCCCGGGCGGGCTGGCGCAGGGAGACACCGCGGAAGAACGGCTGCCGGTGCAGCCGCGCCATCTCGCGGGCGCATTCGTGGGAGCCGACGCAACAGCGCTGTTCCGCCAGGCGCAGGGGCTGCTCGAACTCATTGCGCGCGTGACGCACGCCGCGCCGATCCGTATGGAGG
>JALYRV010000069.1 GCA_030855205.1 Acidobacteriota bacterium
GGGCCGGGCATTGCCGTTCGACGCGGTCGTCGTGCCGCACGAGAATCAGGGCGACTATTTCGTGCGCTGTGGGGTACCGCGCGAGAGCGTGCACGTGCTTGGCAGCGCGCGTTTTTCGGGCGAATGGGTGCGGCGCAATCTGGCGATCAGTCCGCCCTTGTCATTCGAGAGCGGCCCTCGCGCGCCAGGAAGCCTGCGCATCGTGATGATGGACAAGCCGACCGCGAACCTGACCGGCGCCGTCGGCGAGGCCATCACGGCCATCGCGTCACGCGCGAATTTCGAGCTCGTTGTCAGGCCCGCCACGCGCAACGAGTCGACGACGCTGGCGACGTTTCCGGCGAATGTGCGGGTGTCGCGCGACAGCTCGGCGAAGCTCATCGAGTGGGCCGATGTGGTGATCGGGACGACGTCGAGCATCCTGTTCGAGCCGCTCATTCAGGGGAAGCCGCTCGTCTGTCCGATGCACTTCACAGGGCTCGCGACGGTGTTCACCGACGAGGGCGCCGCGATCGTCGTGCACTCGACGGCGGAGCTGATTGCGACGCTGGAGCGACTCGCCGCGAAGCGCGACGCGCCGCGGTCGGCGTCGCGGGCGATCGAGGGACTGCTGGCGCGGGCCGTGGGGCCGGACGATCGCACGCTCGATCGCTATCAGGCACTGCTCGCCGGGCTCGCCCGGACCGCGCGCGCGTGACGTACACTACCTAATGTTGAAGGCATCCATCATCATCCGCACCCGCAACGAGGAGCGCTGGATCGCGGCGTGTCTCCGCGCTGTCCTCGCGCAGGACTATTCCTCGTTCGAGATCGTGCTCGTTGACAACAACAGCACCGACCGGACGGTGGCGCGCGCCGCGTCGTTCGGCATCGAGGCGGTGTCGATCGACACGTACCTGCCCGGCAGGGCGATCAACGTCGGCGTCCGCGCTTCGACGGGCGACTTCATAGTGTGCCTGTCAGGTCACTGCATTCCCGAGAACAAGCACTGGCTGGGCGCGCTGTTGAAGCCGTTCGAGGATCCACAGGTGGCGGGCGTCTACGGGCGGCAGCGCCCGCTGTCGTACAGCTCGGCGCGCGACAAGCGCGATCTGCTCACAGTGTTCGGCATGGATCGGCGCGTGCAAGTGCGCGACACGTTCTTCCACAACGCGAACAGCGCGATCCGCCGCGAGCTCTGGGACGCGGTGCCATTCGACGAGGAAGTCACGAACATCGAGGATCGTGTGTGGGCGAAGCAGATGATCGAGCGCGGCTACCGCCTCGTTTACGAGCCCGACGCGAGCGTGTATCACTACCACGGAATTCACCAGGACGGTGACCTCGGCCGCGCCCAGAACGTCGTGCGCATCATCGAGTCGCTCAACATCGAGGGGCTTAGCACGCGCAACCGGCTCGACGCGGCGGAGCAGCAGGTGATTGCGGTCGTGCCCGTTCGCGGCGACGTGCCGATGGTGGCGGGCCGATCCCTGCTCGACTACACGATCGATAGCGCGCGCGAGTCGTCGCTCGTCCGCGACGTCGTGGTTGTTACCGACAGTGATCAGTGCGCGGCGCTGACGGCCGCGCGCGGCGCCTCGGTGATCCGGCGCCCGCAGGAGCTGTCGGAGGACTTCGTCGATCTCGACGCCGTGCTGGCGTTCGCGCTCGAGGAGCTCGAGCGGCGCGGCCATCATCCCGACCTCGTTGTCGCGATGAGCATCACGTTCCCGTTCCGCGAGCCCGGGTTCGTCGATCGCCTCATTCGGCGGCTGGCCGACGAGGGCTCGGACAGCGTGCTGCCGGTGCACCAGGAATTTCGATCGTGCTGGAAGGCCGACGGCGAAGGTGTCGCGCGGCTCGATCAGGGCTTCGTGCCGCGCAAGTACAAGAAGCCGATCTACATCGGTCTGCGCGGACTCGGGTTCATCACGCATCCGCATTGCATCCGTGAAGGCGCGGCGCTCGGCGCGAAGGTGGCGCTCGAGGAGATTGCCGATCCGCGGTGCGCGCTGGAAGTCCGTGACGACATCGGGCTGTATTTGGGCGAGAAGCTGATTCCGGAATGGCGGCAGATGGCGGCGACGGCCCGGCGATGAGCGCGGCGGCGGCACGTCCTGTGCGATTCGGCATCCTGGGCGCCGGCCGAGTGGTCGTTGGACGCTATCTGAGCGTTTTCGATCGCGAGGTCACCGGAGCCGAGGTCGTCGCGGTGTGCGACACAGTTCCCGAACGTGCGCAGCACGCGGCGAACGTGCTGAAGACCCGCGCGATGACGTCGATGGAGGCGTTCCTCGCCGATCCCGCGATCGAGGTCGTCGTCGTGGCCACTGAATCAGGCCACCATGACGTGCACGCCATGGCCGCGTTGCGCGCGGGGAAACACGTCGTGGTCGAAAAACCGCCCGCGATGATTCCAGCGGGGGTGGACGAGTGCCGCCGCTTCGCTGAAGCGTCAGGGCTGATGTACGCGGTCGTCTTTCAGAACCGTTTGAATCCCGCCATGCGCGTGCTCAAGCGGGCGTTCGACGAGGGACGGTTCGGGCGGTTCGTGCTCGGCACCATCCGGCTTCGCTGGTGCCGTGTGCAGGACTACTACGAGGATGGATGGCACGGCACGTGGCGCATGGATGGCGGCGTCATCAATCAGCAAGCCATTCATCACGTCGACGCGCTGCGGTGGGTGTGCGGAGAGGTCGCGGAAGTCTCCGCGCTGCGTGCCAACGCGCTCAACAAGTTGGAAGCCGAGGATACGATGCTGGCCGTCCTCCGGTTCGCGCATGGCGGCTCGGGCGCGATCGAAGCGACCACCGCCATCCGCCCGCGCGACGTCGAGGCGAGCATCTCGGTTTTCGGCGAAGACGGCATGGCGGTCGTCGGCGGCATCGCGCTCAACCGCATCGACACGTGGGAGTTCTCGACCCAGCGACCCGAGGATGCGCGCATCCAGGATCATTCGCAGGACGTGCCGAACGGCTACGGGCTATCGCACAAGGACTACATCCAGATGGTGATCGATCGCCTGGCGGCCGGCGACATCACGCCGCCTATCGGCGGCGCGGAGACGATCGGCACCGTGGCGCTGGTGCACGCGCTGTACGCGAGCACCGAACAGGGCGGCCCGGTCCGGCTCGCCGACAACCCGGTCTCACGCCGTCTCGGCGTGGGGTAGGAAGGACGTCGTGAAAGACATTTCCGAACTCGATCTCAAGAACAACCTGCCGCTGGTGGCGAGGCGCGATCCCGCGCAACGCACGATCGTGCGTGTGGGCTCGCAGCCGATCGGCGACGGCGGCCTCACGCTCATCGGCGGGCCGTGCGCCGTCGAGAGTCTGGATCAGGTCGTCGACATCGCCGAACACGTGAAGGAGGCGGGCGCCACGATTCTGCGCGGCGGCGCGTTCAAGCCGCTGACCTTCCCGTACCGCAGCGAGAAGACGTTCGAGCTGCGCGAGCAGGGCATCGAGTTTCTCGCCGAAGCGAAGCGCCGCACGGGGCTGCCGGTCGTCTCGGAGATCATGGACGCGAAGCATCTGCCGCTCTTCGAGCAGCATGTCGACATGCTGCAGGTCGGCTCGCGCAACATGCAGAACTTCCCGCTGCTCCTCGCGATCGCCGCGACGGGCAAACCGGTGCTGCTCAAGCGCCATTTCGGCTGTAGTCTGCGCGACTGGCTAGGCGCAGCCGAGTACCTGCTGTATCACGGCAATCCGAACGTCGTGCTGTGCGAGCGCGGCGTCACCGCGCCCCACACGCATCAGGTCACCTCGCGCTTCATCGTCGATCTGCAGGTCGTCCCGGCCGTGCGCGAAGTCACGCACCTGCCGATCATCGTCGACCCGAGCCACGCGACGTTCCGCCGCTCGTTCGTGCCGCCGGTCTCGCGCGCCGCGGTGGCGATCGGCGCGGATGGCGTAATGCTGGACGTGCATCCTGTTCCCGAAAAGGCGGCGGTCGATCCGCTGCAGGCGCTCGACTACGCGAGCTATCGCGCATTGGCGGGCGAGCTGCGCGCCATCGCCGGCATCGTCGCGCCCCGCGCATGAGCAAGTCCCCGCTTACCGGCGTGCAGGCCGCGGTGAGCAATCCGCTCCCTGCGGTCAACGGTCAATACTGCGGCATCATCGGCGATCGTCCGTCGCAGTCGGCGAAGAGTCCGTCGATCTGGAACCATCTGTTCCGGACCTTCGATCTCCCCGCGACGTATCTCGCGTTCGACGTCGACGCCGCGAGGGTGGCGGATCTCGTGCGCGCGCTCCGCGCGGATGATGCGTATCTCGGCGGCAATGTCACCGTGCCCTACAAGATTGCGGTGATGGAGCATCTCGACGACATCGACGAGACGGCGCGCGCCATCGGGGCCGTGAATACGATCGCGCGCGTCGACGGGCGCCTGGTCGGATACAACACCGACGGCCAGGGCGCGCTCGATTCAGTCACGCGGACGCAGCCCGGACAACGCGATCCGTTCATGGGGGATGTCGCGAGCCGGCGCGTGCTGATGATCGGCGCGGGCGGCGCGGCGCGCGCGATCGCGTTCGTGTTCGCGGCGGCTCTCGGCCCGAATGGCCGGCTGGACATCACGAATCGCGGACGTGGCGCGGCCACGGCACTGGCCGGCGCCGTTCACGCGCGCCACGGCAATACGCGCGCGGTCGATGACGCCGACCTCGCTGGCTACGACTTGCTCATCAACGCGTCGACACTCGGTCAGCTCGGCGTGCGTCGCCTCCCGGACGGACGCGCGACCTGCCTTGAGCCGTATTCGCCGCTAGCCGCTGCCGAGGCTCCCGCGGTCGATCCCGCTTCTGACGATCGCGCATTCTACCGTCGCTGGATCGGCGGCGCCGGGACGGGCATCGCGGCCAACCAAGCTGCCGCGCTCGAGCGCATGGCGGCCGCGCCGGCCGATCTCGCGGTCTTCGACGTGATCTTCGCGCCGCTCGAGACCGTGCTGCTGCGCCACGCGCGGCTGTCTGGACATCGCACCCTGAACGGCAAGGGCATGAACATCGCGCAGGCCGCCGACGGGTTCATCAATCGCGTCTGTGCCACGCTGCTGCGCTCGCGCGGCCTGACCGGCGACAGCGCGCATCAACAGATTGTGGAAAGCATCTCCTCCGCATGGTGAACGGCCTTCGTGTCATCGCCGTGATCTCGGCGCGCGCCGGATCCAAAGGCGTCCCCGGCAAAAACCTCCGGCAGCTCGGCGATCGGCCCCTGATCGGGCACATGATTGCCGCGGCGGTCGCCTCACCGCTGGTCGACCGCGTGATCATGTCGACGGAGGATGCGCGCATCTGCGAGGTCTCGCGCGAGTTCGGCGCCGAGTCGCCGTTCATGCGGCCTCCCGAGCTGGCCACGGATCTCGTGCCGCTCGTCGCGGTCGTCAAGCACGCCATGGAAGTGCTCGACGCCGAGGGCGATCGTGCCGACATCGTGCTGCAGCTCGCGCCGACATGTCCCTTCGTGCGGACGTCGACCGTCACGCGCGCCGTCGAGCTCGTGGCCGAGGCACAAGCCGCCGTGACGATCAAGCGGATCGAACACGAGCATCCCTACCGCGCCAAGGAGCTACACCCCGACGGCACGTTCACGCAGTTCCTCAAGGGCATCGACGTCGAGAAATACCAGTCGCGGCAGGAGCTGCCCGAGCTGTATTGCACGTCGGGTGCGATCTACGCGCGCCGGCGCGCGCTGCTCGAGCAGTGGACGGGCCGCAACTTCGCCATGGGCGCACGACCGAAGGGAATCGTCCTCGACGACATCGAGTCGGTGAACATCGATCGCCCCGTCGACTTTTTGTTCGCGGAGTACCTGCTTACTGGGGGACACGTGCGGAGAGACGCTTGATGGCGTTGCCGCCGATCCGCCTGTCGGACGACTTTAAGGCTGCTTGGACCGAGCTCCGGCGCCGCACGGAAGCCGGCGCCGTCGCGGACGTGAAGTCGTACATGTGGGACAAGTGGGCGAAGGATTTTCCCACCGACGCCTCGCCGGAAGACGTGCTGGCGCGCGCGTTTCAAGCGAACCAGAATCGCGGCTACAACTTTCTCGACGCCGCGGAAGATCAGTCGATGCGCGTGCGAACCGAGCGCGCGCGGCTGCGACTGCGCTCCGCGGCTACGCGCTTGGTCGAGCGCGCCGCGACGCGGCTTTGGCACTACAACGCCCGCTCGCCACGGCTCAAGCATCTCAAGAGCTATCCGCGCGTCGAGCCGCTCATGCACAAGCTCGGGTTGTGGAACGACTACGTGCCGGCGTGCGCGGCACTTGGCGTCTCCCACGAGAGCTTCAATACCGCGAAGCTCTTCTACGTCTCGTCGGTGGTCGCAGCGAACGTGCCGGCCGGTGCGAAGCGCCTGCGGGTGCTCGAGATCGGCGCGGGCACCGGCGTGCTGAGCGTGTTCCTGCGCACGCGCCTCGACATCCGTCAGTACGCGATCGTCGACATTCCCGAGATGATGCTGCAGTCCTCGCTCGTCGTGCGGCGGTTCTTTCCCGACGCGCCGCTCGCGTTCTCGCACGCGGCCGGTGGGGAGACGCCGCTGCCCGAGGAGGGCGCGGCCTTCGTCGTTCCCGATGATGCCGGCGTGCTGCCGTCCGACGCGTTCGACGTCTGCCTCAACATCGATTCATTTCAGGAAATGGATCGGGACCAGGTGCACGGATACTGGGCGCTGATCCGGCGCGTCGTGAAGCCGTGCGGGCTCGTCGTGACGGTCAACCGCCGCAAGCAGCTGCGCGAGTTCGACAACAATCCGCTCCTCTATCCGTACGGCGACAGCGACGTGCTGCGCTGGGAAGTAGACCCGTTCTTTTACGAAGGTCTGGGCCGCGTGAGAAAGGATGCGCACCTTCTGCGCATCGAACGCGCCCGCAAATAGCCATGCAGGTTGATCCCACCAAACTCATTGAGCTGTACGACCAGCGGTACGCCGGCGACATGAAGTTCCAAACAAGCCCGAAGGGACTGCATTCGGTCATCGCGTCCGAGCTTGGCGAGCGGTTGCGCGGCGCCGACGTTCTCGATATCGGCTGCGGCGCCGGCCGGCTGGCGCTGTTCTGCGCTGCTCAGGGCGCGCGTGTGACGGCGCTCGACTTCTCGCCGAAGGCGATTGACGTCGCGCGCATGGTGGCGTCCTCGCTAGAGCGGCCCGTCGACGGTGTCGAGTTTGCCGTCGGCCGCTTTGAGGATCTCGATCGCGCCTTCGACATCGTGCTGATGACGGAAGTGTTCGAGCACATCGAGACCGCGCCTCCTGACACGCTCAGACAGCTTCGCGCGCTCGTGAAGCCAGGTGGTATCGCGGTGCTCTCATCGCCGGGCTTCGTGAACTTACGCGGCATTTCGTGGATGACACTGCAGAACCTCTTCGGCTTCCTGATGTCGCCGTCGGACGTGCACTTCATTCATGCCTGGGACATGAAACGGTGGTGCGACGAGACGGGCTGGGCGATCGAGTCACATCTCGGGATGTTCCACGACTGGGGATGGGGTGACTGGTCCGCGCGCGACATGACGCGCCGGATCGGACTCGCGTTGCGCGATCAGCGGAAGTCCGATTCGCGCTGGCAGGCGATTGAGGTCAATCTTGACGCAATGAACCATTACCTCACTTCGCAGGCGGCGTACTTCCAGGATGTCCTCGAGACGGACGCGGCGAAACTCATGCGCCATAGCGAAGTGCCGGTCGAGGCGCTTCGCCTGCGCGCCGGCACGGACTCGACAGATGTCGGCCGTGAGATGCAGGAGTACCTCGCCGACGCGCGCGTGCCTTACGCGAATTCCGCGCCGCTCAACGCGATGGGCGCGACGAACATCTTCTTCTGCCGACGCACGTGAGCACGCTCGCGGTCATTCCGGCGCGCGGCGGGTCGAAAGGAGTCCCGCGTAAGAACGTCAGACCTCTGGCCGGCGTGCCGCTGATCGCGCACACGATCCGCCACGCGCGCGAGGCTTCCGAAATCGACCGCGTCATCGTGTCGACCGACGATGATGAGATTGCGGCGGTCGCGACTGGCGCCGGCGCCGAAGTCGTCAGACGTCCGGCGGCGATCGCGGGCGACAAGGCGCCGTCCGAGGCGGCGCTGCTGCACGTGCTCGAAACCGTCCGTGTTGGGGGCTACGTGCCGGACGAGGTCGTGTTTCTGCAGTGCACGTCGCCCCTCAGGCGCCAAGGCGATCTCGACGGTGCGCTGCGCCACTTCAGGGCTGACGGCTGTGACTCGCTCTTCACCGCCGTCTGCACTAACCCGTTTCGCTGGCGGCGGACAGCCGGCGGCCTAGAGCGCATCAACTTCGCGGTCGGCGATCGGCCGATGCGCCAGGACCGCGAGCCCGAGTTCGTCGAAACGGGATCGTTCTACATCACGAAGCGCATACTGCTCGAGTCGACCGGCGTGCGGCTCGGCGGCCGGGTAGGCTGCTGGGAGATGCCGCCCCTCTACGCGTTCGAAATCGACTCTCCCGAAGACCTCGACTTATGCGCGGCGTTGATGGAATACGCCTCGCGCCACCCTGAACGAATATGAGCACACCAGTCATCACCATCGGATCGCGCCTAGTCGGCGCAGGCCACCCCTGCTACGTCATCGCGGAAGTAGGTGTGAACCACAACGGCTCGCTCGACGAGGCCAAGCGGCTCGTCGACGTGGCGGCGCGGGCCGGCGCCGACGCCGTGAAGTTCCAGAAGCGCACGCTCACGAAGCTTTATTCGGAAGAGATGCTCGCCAATCCGAACCTGGCGGAGCAGGCGTTTCAATACATCATTCCTTTGCTGCAGCAGTTCGAGCTCACAGACGACCAATTTCTCGAGCTGCACGAGTACTGCGTCGCCCAGGGCATCCAGTTTCTCTGCACACCTTGGGACGAAGACTCCGTAGAGTTCCTTGAGAAGCTCGAGGTGCCGGTCTACAAGCTCGGGTCTCCCGACCTCACCAACCTACCGCTGATCGACCTCATCGTCGAGAAAGGGAAGCCGCTGATTCTGTCGACCGGGATGAGCTCTTGGGAGGAAATCGAGCACACCGCCCGGCACCTGGACGAGAGGGGCGCCTCCTACGCGATGCTGCACTGCAACAGCACTTATCCGGCGCCGTTCGAGGACGTCAATCTTAAGATGATAGATCGGCTGCGCGAGTTCGGCGCGCCCGTCGGCTACTCGGGTCACGAGCGCGGTATCGCGGTGTCGACGGTTGCCGTCGCGCTGGGTGCCTGCATCCTCGAGAAGCACATCACGCTCGATCGCACGATGATTGGCCCCGACCACGCGGCGAGCCTCGAGCCGGCCGGATTCGACAAGATGATGCGCGACATACGCGTCGTCGAGATGGCGATGGGCGACGGCGTCAAACGCGTATCGACCAAGGAGATGCAGAACCGCGAGGTGCTGGGCAAGAGTCTCGCGGCGAAGGTCCCGATCGCCGCGGGCACCGTCATCACCGCCGACATGATGAAGGTGATCGGACCGGGGAAAGGCCTGTCCCCCCAGCGCGTCAATGAGCTGATCGGACACAGCACCAAGCGCGCGATGGCACCGGACGAACTGTTCTACGAATTCGATCTCGAGGAGGGCCCCCGCGAGTGGATCGTGCCGGCCTTTCATCGGGCGTGGGGATTCAAGACGCGCTTCACCGACGTCGAGGAGTTCGCGCGGCTGAAACCCACGCTCGTCGAGCATCATTTCTCCGATCGCGATCTGCAGGAGCCGCACCCCGACGTCCAGCTCGATCAGCGCCTGTATGTGCACGCGCCCGAGTTCTGGGGACCGCGCATCATCGATCTCTGTTCGGCGCACGAGGAGACGCGCGAGCTGGCGATCGACGTACTGAACAAGACACTCGACAAGGTGCGGGAGATCGCGCCGCACTATGAGGGGTCGCCCACGCTGGTCGTGCACGTCGGCGGCATGACGATGGACGATCCGGATGCGAAGACGGCGTCGATGTACGACCGCGCGCTGGAGGCGATGGGTCGCCTCGACACCCGCGGCGTGACGATCCTGCCCGAGAACCTGCCGCCCCGCCCGTGGTACTTCGGCGGCCAGTGGTGCCAGAACGCCTTCATCCATCCCGAGGAGATCGCCGACTTCTGCCGGCGGCTGAACGTGAAGATGTGCTTCGACATCTGCCACGCGCAGCTCTATTGCAACTGGGCCGGCCGGCAGTTGTGCGACTACATCGAGATCGTCCGCCCTTACATCGCGCACATCCACGTGTCGGACGCCGCCGGCATCGCGGCTGAAGGGCTTCAGATCGGCGAAGGCATGATCGATTTCACGGCCGCGTTCGAGCAGCTGCATGGACTCGAGTACAGCTGGGTGCCCGAGATCTGGCGCGGGCACAACAATAACAACGAAGGATTCGCGATCGCACTGAAGCGCCTGGCGCCGTACGCGAAGCTGCTGTGACACCGACGGTGTTTCTGGCTGTAAGGGGCGGTTTCACTCCGCGGTTTCTGCTGCGGACCGACATTCTGCCGACGTTGCGCGCGAAGGGCGTACGCGTGGTCATCCTCAGCCCGAACGCCGACGAAACGTACTTCCGCAAGGAGTTCGAGGCGGAGGACGTGTTCGTCGAGAAGCTCGAGGTCGCGAGGCTCGAGGCCTATGCGGCGTCGCGTCCAGGACAGCGGGTGTTGCGCACGCTGCGCCTGCAGATCTCGAGTGGGCGCGCCGATCTGACGACCATCGAACAGATGGCCGCGATCAACGAAGACACCGCCAGGAAGCGCGGGCTAAGGGGCTTCGTCACGTCGCGCGCGCTGCGCGTGATGACGCAGCTGGCGCGTCGGTCGCGCCTCGTGCGTGAGATCATCACGCGCTCGGAATCGGCGCTGTTCACGCCGACATTTCATGGCCCGCTCTACAACAAGTACCGGCCGCAGGCCGTCGTCGTCACGAGTCTCGGATTCTCGGGGTCCGAGCCCGACAACTATCTGATGCGCGAGGCGCGTCATTTCGGCGCCAAGGTCATTGCGAGCGTCCTCAGCTGGGACAACACCTCATCGAAGGGGCTGCGCGGCGGTCCGGTCGATCATGCGATCGCATGGACCGACGTGATGAAAGAGGAGCTCAAGGCGTATCACGATATCCCGGCCGATCGCATCACGGTCTGCGGCCCGCCGCACTTCGACGCCTACTACCGTCCGGGCGGCTGGTCGCGCGATGAGATGTTCACGCGGCTCGGTCTCGATCCCGCACGTAAGCTTCTCACGTTTGCGACGAAATCGCCGACCAACTATCCGTGGAACGAGGAAATCGCGGAGATGATTGGCCGCGCGGTCGCCGACGGCCGCATCGTCGAGCCGTGCCAGCTGCTCGTGCGGCTACACCCCATTTACTATCGCCAACGCGACGGCCAGTACAAGTTCCAGCCGTTTCTCGAGCGCGCGCGCGATCTGGCGCGCCGGTACCGGTGTATCACGATCGACGAGCCGCAGATCGTATCGCGGACGCTGGCGCTCGACATGCCGCACGACGAGATGAATAAGGTGCTCGCCATCCTGAAGCATTCGTCCGTGTTCCTGAACATTTACTCGACCATGAATCTGGAAGCCGCCATCGTCGACACGCCGTGCGTGAACATCTCGTTCAACGGCACCGAAGGCTCGCCCGACCTGCGCAAGAACGTCGCGCTGGATGAGGTGCAGCCGCACAACCAGCGCGTGGTGCAGTCGGGCGGCGTCGCGATGGTGCGTTCGGAGGCCGAGATGATCGACGCGATCAACGCTTACCTGCGCGATCCCGGTTTGCATCGCGAAGGCCGCCGGCGCATTCGCGAGCGCGAGTGTGGCCGCTATCCAGGCACGGCCGGCGTCGCGGTCGGGGAAACCATTGCGAGGCTCGTAGCATGACGTTCGCATGTCCGATGTGCCGCACGACGCTGACCGCGTCGGACGGTGGGTATCAGTGCTCCGGCTGCCAGCGGCGCTGGGAAACGAAAAACGGCGTGCCCGTGCTCTCGCCCGACCCCGTGCTGTATCCGAAGGAATACGTCACCCCGGAGCAGTTCGACGCGTGGCTTGCCGACATCGAGACGCACGGCTGGGACGAGGCAGGCCGGTGGCTTCGCGAGGCCATGGAGTCGCGCGGCCAGAAATGGCGCAGTGTCGTTAGCCTGTCGTTCGATCGCACGCGCGCCGATTTTCACCACCTTGTGCCGGTCGAGCCGCACCACGCCGTGCTCGATTACGGATGCGGGCTCGGGTCAATTCTGTTCGGCCTTCAGCCGCACGCAGCGCAGGTGGTCGGCATCGACCAGAGCCTCTACCGCGCGCGCCTAATCAACACGCGCGCCAAAGCGATTGGCGCCTCGAATGTGATGGGAATCTGCGCGGGCAATTCGCCGCACCTGCCGTTTCCCGACGCCTCGTTCGATCTTGTCGTGATGAACGGCGTGCTCGAGTGGACGCCGCGCGCACAGGAGGGGAAGCCCAGTGACGTACATGCGCGCGTGCTGCGCGAAGTCGCGCGCGTGCTCAAGCCCGGTGGAGCGTTGTACCTTGCGATCGAGAACCGGTACGGCTATCGCTACTTGTGGGGACGCCGTGACAGCCACAACGCCGGCAAGAAACTGCCGTACGTGACTGTGTTGCCGCGTGCGCTGGCGGATCTCTACACTCGCGCGGCGTCGCGCGTGCCGTACCGCACGTGGTTACACTCATACGGCGGATTGCGGCGCCTGCTCGGACGCACCGGTTTTCCGAACACGTCCTTCTTCTTTCCGTATCCGACTTATAACCAATACCGATCGTTCATCCCGATCGATCAGTCCGCGGCAGCCGCGAAGGCCATCGATCTGATCCTGTCGCACGATCAACTGCCGCGTCCCGAGCGGCTCGCGCTCACCACCCTTAGGGGAACCGGTCTCGCGGCGCACCTGGCGCAGGACTTTGCGGTGGTCGCGAGGAAGGCTGAGTAGTGGTGATAACCAAGGCGTCCCGCGGTCCGAAGATGCAGCTGCGCGATCTCGTCGCCGAAGGCGGCGGATCGGGTGCGGTGCTCGTCTCGACGCTGCGCCGGCATTCGTTCTCGCTGCTCTGGTTCGACACGTCCATCGGCAGGCTGATCCTGAAAGTCTCGCGCGATGAGGCGGCCGATCGTGTGCTGCAGGCGGAGTACGACGTGCTGACTTCCTTGCCCGCCTGGCCGGGTGTGCAGGTGCCGAAGGCGAAGGCGTCGGGCAGCGTCAACGGACGCATCGCGACTGTGATGACCGCGGTCGAAGGCACGAAGCTGGTGCTTGCTCGCCAGACGTCGGCGGAGGCTCTCATCGCTGTCGCTCGCGCGTGCGATCAGATGGCCAGTACCGCAAGCGAGGCCACTGTCGATCCTGTTGAAATCAAGCGCGCGATTCTCGCAGCCGGAAATGCCGATGCCGCCCTGGCTGACGACGCCGGCGTTGCCGATCTCATCGCCGCCGCGGTGCGAGCGCATCAGGGGGCGGGCCGGCGTCTCCGCGCCGCGTGGACGCACAACGATTTCTCGGGCGCGAATGTGTTCGCGCGAGACGTCGGCGTCGGCGTGATCGACTGGGCGCTGGCCTCGCGCGACGGATTTGCCGGTCTCGATCGCCTGATGCTCGCGTGGCATCTCTGGATCAAGCGCGACGGCGTGGCGCCGGCCGACGCCGCGCGCCGCGTGACAACGCGAAGCCTCGAAGGGGCCGGACAGTGGCTGATGCCCGACGCAACGACCATGCCCGACGCCGATTTGCGGGCTGCGGCGGTGACAATGTTCGCGATTCTCGGCACACGCGCGCTCGTCGAGGGACAGCGGGCACGCCTGGAGGCCGCGCGCGCGGCCATCGCGGGCATCCAGCCGGCGCCTGACGGCCCTGCTATTTCGCGTGGCAGTAGATCATGAACGCGCGCGGGAACGCGGACGAGATCACGATGTCGTCGCACATCGCCAGGATGTGCCCGCGTGTCCCACGCTGCCACTCAGTGGTGCCGTCACCCTTGAAGCTGCCCCAATGATTGCGCACGTAGTCGATGTCGTAATGTTCGAAAAGCGGGTCGAAGAAGCGCCGTACGCCATCGGGCGCGAATCGGCTGATCCGCTGCGGATGGACCTCAATGAAGAGCTTCGGGCGCACCTCGGCAATGAGCTCACGTGCACCTTCGATGGCGAAGAGCTCCGCGCCCTCGATATCCATCTTGATAGCGGTCGGCGCTGGCGCCATCTTCGTGCGCCACATTTGATCGAGCGTCACCCTGCCGGGCGCCGTGGCGTCGGATACGAGCGCCCGAATCAACTTGGGCCGGCGCGTCTGGCCGCGGAAATTCCGCTCGAACCGCCGGATCTGTTTCCCACTGCCCTCGACGCAGAAGATTTGCTCGGGGCTGTCGAGGATCTGCGCGAATACCAGCGCGTAGTAGCCGACGCCGGTACCAACGTCCCACACGATGTCGCCCCGTCCCGTGGTCTCGATGACCTTCTCGACGACCGGGCGTTCGTAGCAGCCGTCCTCGACGATGTTCCGGTCCATCGTCGAGCCGTGTACGACGCCCTGCATCTGGAAGCTGCAAGGGCCGCACGTCACCGTTCTGGTCGTTCTTGTCGAGACCTTCTTGCGAAGCGTCTCCCACGCCCTGCTCAAACGCCTGAAAAGTCGCGTCGTCGTCATGCTCTTCGCTCCACCACCGATAATGGAAACCGTGCCAAGATCACTATTGTACGTCGTGAGGCGTAGTGAGGACCCAGATGGCTTTTGATTCGCTCCTGCTCAGACGCATCCAACGGGACGAGGTCCATGCGGAGCCGTTTCCATATCTGATCAAACAGGAGGTCGTCGATCCCTCGGTGTACGCGCAGCTCGATGCCGAGTTCCCCGACGTGATGGGGTACGCGCACAGCAGCAACAAGGTCAATCGGCACAGCATCCTATTCGACACGCCGCAGGCGGCGGAGATCTTCGGCCGATCGGACGCGTGGCGCGAGTTCCGCGATCAGCTGCTTAGCCCGAAGTTCCTGTCGGAGGTGATCGACCTGTTCCATGACGAGCTCAAGCGCGTCTATCCGCAGATGGCGGGGAACCCGCGCCTCGTCGACGACACCGAGAAGGAGTGGCTGCGCTCCCTGTACCGGATGACACGCTCGTTCCGTGAGAGCGTCTACATTCAGGCGAACTTTAACATGTCGGGTGACGGTTATGCGATCGGTCCGCACTACGACAATCCGAAGAAACTCGCGGCGGGCCTGATGTACTTTCGCGAGCAGGATGACACACGGTCCGAGGGCGGCGACTTCCTGGTGCTGCGGAAGAAGAAGCCCGACTCGCCCCGCGTGTTCGACCGCATGAAGGACACGGTCGACGATCCGGAGCTCGAAATCGCGGCACGGCTTCCTTACGGGTCGAACACCTTCTGCTTCATGTTCAACGGACGGAATTCGTTGCACGCCGCGACCGACTACCAGGGGCACGGACGATTCCGCCGGTTCATCTATTTCGATATCGGCACGTTCTACCGTTTGTTCTGATGATCATGCGTTTCCTGCGCCGCACGATCGTTCGCGTGCTCGCCCGCCTTGGCGTCGATTGCCGGTCGGCCGAGACCATCGTGGCCGACCTCGGCGAGCACAAAGGACGGCTCGCGGCCGCCGTGGGCGGCACGGTGCTGGCACCTGCTGCGGAGATCGCGTTCATCACGGTGCTCTACGCGATCGTCGATCCGGCGCAGCGCCTGGCGCTCCTGACCCGGGCGCGCGGCACCGCGCCGTGGCTGGACGGCTTGAGCGCGCCGGCTGTCGGCGTGTTGTTCGCCGGTGGCGCGTTGGTGTTCCTGGTAATCGCGATCGCGGCGAAGTACTTCTCGGGCATCGCGCAGGCGCGTTTCATGCTGAGCACGTTCGTGACGCAGTCGCGCCGCATCGTGCAGGCCTATCTCTACGCGACGCCGCGCCGCGCCGTTGGCCTCGATCGGGCCGCCGTCGCGAGTGCGTCGATGACGGAGTCGGGGAAGTACGGGCGCGTGGTTTACACGCTGCTCGATGCGCTGGCGAACGTCCTCGCCGCCGTGCTGTTCCTGCTCACCGCGATCGCGATCTCACCCATCCTCGTGCTCGTTGCTGCCGCCCTGGCGGCCGTGACCGTAAAAGTCACGGCGCGCGGGTTCCGCGAGCAGAGCACCAC
>JALYRV010000070.1:0-10560 GCA_030855205.1 Acidobacteriota bacterium
CCCCGAGCGCGAGCCGCACACCGAACTCGCGCGCGCGCTGCGAGGCCAGGTACGCGAGCGTGCCGTAGAGGCCGATCGCCGCGAGGAGCAGCGCCGCCGCTGCAAACACCGTCAGCACCAGCATCGTGAAGCGTGCGTCGGCGACCGAGTCGCGCACGAAGTCGGTCATCGGTTTCACTTCGTGGACCGCGCGTCCCGTGCCCAGTCCGCCCACGACCTTCGCGATCGCGGGCGCGAGCGCGGCGGCGGACGCGCCGGTCCTGAGCATGAGCGTGAGCTCCACCGGATAGAGGTGATACGGCAGGTAGAAGTGCGGCTGGCTCTCCTCGCGCACGTGCCGCATGCGCACCGGCTCGCTGACGCCGATCACTTCCAGCTCGCCCGCCGCGCCGCTACCCATGGCGAATGTCTGGCCGATCGCTCCGGCCGGCCACAGCCGCTCGGCAATCCTGGCGTCGACGATGACGACTTTGCGCTTCGCGCGCAGATCGCTGAAGGTGAAATCTCGTCCCTGCAGCAGGCGCGTACCCGAGACTCCGAAGTAGCCCGGCACAAGGCCCTGGAACGTTGCGAGCTCGCTCGGACGCGCTGACCCCTTGGCGCTGAAGCGCCGCGACACCTGCACCGGGCCGAGCGGCATGGGACTGGCCGCGCTCACCGCCTCCACCCCAGGGAGCTGCCGCAACTGTTCGACCGCCGCGACATGCACCTGCACGCGCGAGTCGAGCTTCGAGAACGGAAACAGGCGGTAACTCACAGGCATCCTGGCGGTCACGACACGTTCCGGACTGAATCCGATGGGCGCGTTCGTCAGGTTGATGAACGACCGCAGCATCAGGCCCGCCGCCACGAGCGGGACAATCGACAGCGCGATCTCCGCGACGACGAGGCCGCGCTGCATGCGGCGCGATCCGCGCGTGGGGGAATCCGCGCGCCCCGCGCGCAACGCCTGCGCGTCTCCGGCTGCGTACCGCAGCGCGGGCAACACGCCGAACAGCAGGCCGGCGCCCATCGAGACGCCCGCCGCGAACAGCGTGACGGTCGTATCCATCATGACCTGCGACTGCCGCGGCAGGTGAGTGGGACGCAGCCAGTCGAGCAACTGCACGCCCGCGTAGCCGAGCGCCACGCCGAGTGCGCCGCCGATGGCCGACAGCAGCAGGCTCTCGGTGAGGAGCTGGCGCACCAGGCGCCCTCGCCCCGCCCCCAGAGCGCGACGCACCGCCAGTTCGCGCGTGCGTCCCGAGGCGCGGGCCAGCATCAGATTCGCGACATTGACGCAGCTGACCAGCAGCACGAACGCGACGGCGAGGCCGAGCGCGCGCAGTCCGGAGGCGACCCCCTCCGTCATGGCGTCGCGGAGATCGCGCACGCGGAATACGACACCCGCATCGGACGCCGGCGTCTCTGCCGCGCGCTGCGCCGCGTACGACTCGAGCTCGCGCTCGGCGTTGCCGCGCGTCTGTCCATCGGCCAGGCGCGCGACGATGTTGTAGCCGCGCAGATCGCGCGCGTCGGGAATCTCGGCCGGGAACCAGATATCGACATCTTCAGCCGCACCGGTCGACGGCGGCAGGAACAACTTGAAGCCCGCCGGCAGCACGCCGGCCACATGCAGCGGCATGTTGTTGACGTTGATCACGCGTCCGACGGCCGCGGGATCGGCGCCGAAGCGCGCACGCCAGAGGCGATCGCTGATCAGGACGCCCGAGACCGACTGCGGCCCCATGTCGAGGCGCATGTCCAGAGGACGCCCGAGCGCGACGTTCACGCCGAGCACCGCCAGCAGGTTGTCGCTGCCGCTGACCGCGGCGACGCGCTCGATTTCGCCGTCGAACGTCACGTGCGCGTCGACGCCGTTGACGGTCGCGATCCCGGAGAACGCGCGGCTGCCCTCGCGGAAGTCCAGGACCTCGGCCGGCGCGGCCCCCGCGTTCCTCACGCCGCGCACGTCGGTTTCGACGATGACGAGGCGTTCAGGTGTCTGGTAGGGGAGTGGACGCCAGAGCACCGACCGCATGACAGTGAACATCGCCACGCTCGAGCCGATGCCCAGGGCGAGCGTCGCGCACGCCACGAACGTGTAGCCGGGTGCGCGGCGCATCGAGCGCGCGCCGTAGCGCAGATCCTGCAGCACCGTCGCGAGCCCCGATCCGGCGCGCGCGGCGCGCGTGCCTTCCTTGATCGGCTCGACGCCGCCTTCCTCGGCGAGGACCGTCCGCCGCGCCTCGGCGGGGGACATCCCTTCGGCGACGCGTCCGGCGATCGCGTGATCGAGATAGGCGCGCAGCTCATCGTCCAGGTCGCGATCGAGCTGATGGCCGCCGAACCATGTCCGCAGCAGGCTCCTGAGTCGCCGGAGCAGGCGCGCGGTGCTCATGCCTCCAGCACCTGCGCCATGGCGGCGGCAATGCGGAGCCACGTGGTCTTCTCCGCTGCGAGGTGCTTGCGGCCCGGCTTCGTCAGCGTGTACGACTTGACGCGCCGGCCGTCGGCCGACACTTCCCAGACCCCGTCGAGCCAGCCTTCCTGCTCGAGGCGGTGGAGCGCGGGGAAGAGCGAGCCCGCCTTGACTTGGAAGGTGCCGCGGGTGGTCTGGGCGATCCGCTCGGCGACGGCCGCGCCGTGCAGCGGCGAGAGCTCCAGCGTGCGGAGGATGAGCAGGTCGAGCGTGCCTTTGAGCAGCTCCGTGGGACGTTCAGCCATTGATATAGGGCTCCAATATAGAACTCCTATATCAGACGGAGGCCGGGGCCGGATGGTTGGCTCGCGCGACAATCGTGGACGGGCGAGTCGATTGGCCGTATTATTCAGAGCACGGAGGCTTCGTCACACATGTCAGAGATCGTCACTCGCATCCACGCGCAGGTCGCGTCGCGCCGCCTGCTCGATCACCCGTTCTACAACGCCTGGTCGAAGGGCGAGCTCACGCGCGAGGCGCTGGGGGCCTACGCGGCCCAGTACTACCATTGGGTGCTGGCGTTTCCGACGTGGCTCAGCGCCACGCACGCCAACGCGGACGACCTCGAGCTGCGTCAGGAGATTCTCGAGAACCTGATCGACGAGGAACGCGGCCCCGAGAATCACCCGGAGCTGTGGCTGCGGTTCTGCGACGCGCTCGGTCTCGACCGCGCGGCCGTCAGGAACGTCGAGCTGCTGCCGGAGACGAAGCAGGCGATCGCGGCCATGCGCCAGGTCTCGCGCGACATGCCGCCGGCCGCCGCGCTTGCGGCGCTCTACGCCTACGAGTCGCAGCAGCCAGAGGTCATGAAGACCAAGCGTGAGGGCCTGCGCGATCTCTACGCGCTCGCCGACGGTCACGCCTACTTCGAGGTGCACGAGACGCTCGACGTCGAGCACAGCGCGGGAGAAGCGGCGATGATCGCGAAGCACGGTGCCTCGTGCGGCGCCGAGATCGACGCGGCCGTGAAAACGGCCCTCGACGCGACCTATACTCTGCTCGATGGCATCGAGCGGGTCCGCACCATTCACTAGCGCGCGCGCCGGACACCGGTCCCGCGTCTCTCTGGCCGCAGCCGTCCTGGTTTCCTGGGCCGCTGCGGCCGTTCTCTTTGGGGCCGCCCCCCAGGCGCCGCGCCGCGCCGCCCCCTACTTCCCTCCGCGGGGGGAGTGGGCCGCCCGCGACGCCGCCGCGCTCGGCTTCGACAAGGCAAAGCTCGATGAGGCCGTCGCCTATGCGAAGGCCAACGAGAATCCCAACGACAAGGACCTCTCGAAAGACATCCTCCGCACGTTCCGGCGCGAGCCGCACAACGAGCTGATCGGGCCGACGGCCGTGCGCGGCCCGTCGAGCGGGCTCATCATCCGCCGCGGGTACGTCGCGGCCCAGTGGGGCGACACGGCGCGGCCCGAGATGACGTTCAGCGTCACGAAGACCTTCCTGTCCACGGTCGTCGGTCTCGCCGTCGAGCGCGGCCTGATCCGCAGCGTCGACGATCGCGTCGCGCCGTACATGCCGGCAAGCGTCGACCTGTTCGCGTCGGAGAAGAACGCGCCGATCACCTGGGACCATCTGCTGCGCCAGACCAGCGACTGGCAGGGCACGCTCTACGGCAAGCCCGACTGGGCCGACCGCCCCGAAGGCGCGACACCGGCCGACTATCCGAACCGCCGCCTCTCCGCGCCCGGTGAGCGCTACAAATACAACGACGTGCGCGTCAACGTGCTCGCGCTCGCCGCGCTGCACGTGCTGCGCCGTCCGCTTCCGCACGTGCTGCGGGAGTCGATCATGGATCCCATCGGCGCGTCGAGCACGTGGCGCTGGGAAGGCTACGACAACTCGTGGGTCGATCTCGACGGCGTCAAGGTGCAGGCCTCCACCGGCGGCGGCCACTGGGGCGGAGGCATGTTCATCAGCGCCGGCGACATGGCGCGCTTCGGCTATCTGTTCCTCCGCAACGGGCGCTGGAACGACCGGCAGCTCGTCTCGCCCGCGTGGATCGCGCACGCCCGTACGCCGGGCAAGGCCAACCCCGCCTACGGCTACATGAACTGGTTCCTGAATACGGACCGCAAGCCCATCCCGAGCGCGCCCGGAACATCCGTCACCTTCCGCGGCAACGGACAGAACATCATCTACGTTGACTGGGACAACGACCTCATCGTCGTCGTCCGCTGGCTGAATGGGAGTCTCGATCCGTTCTTCGGCAAGGTGCTGGCGGCGATTAAGTAGGCCGCGCGTGGCAGCGCGTGCCGCTCAGTACACGTCGCGCTTGTAGCGCTTCGCCCGCCTGAGGTCTTCGACGTACTCGCGCGCCTGATCGGGTGTGCGGCCACCTTCCTGTTCGATGACGCGATGCAGCTCCGCATCGACGTCGGAGGCCATGCGCTCCTTGTCGCCGCAGACGAAGAACTCCGCGCCGTCTTCGAGCCAGGCATAGATGTCGCGCGCCCGATCCCGCATGCGGTGCTGTACGTAGACCTTCTCGGCCTGGTCGCGTGAGAACGCCGTGTCGAGGCGGAGGAAGCCGCCGCGCGTCCACGCGTCGAACTCCTGCTCGTAGAAGAACTCCGTCGCGCGGCGCTGCTCGCCGAAGAACAGCCAGTTGCGGCCCGTGGCGCCGGTCGCGGCGCGCTCTTCGAGAAAGGCGCGGAACGGCGCGACACCCGTCCCTGGTCCCACCATGATCATCGGCGTAGCCGGATCGGCGGGCATCGCGAAATGCTTCTGCTGGTTCTGCGTATAGACGCCCGCGGTTCCGCTCTCCGGCCAGCGCTCGTTGACGAACGTCGAGCAGACGCCGCGCCGCGCGCGGCCGCGCACCATGTAGGTGACCGCGACGACCGTCAGGTGGGCTTCGTCCGGATGCGCCTTGAGGCTCGAGGCAATCGAGTAGAGGCGCGGTTGGATCTTCCGCAGGGCCGCGATGAACGCGTCGGCCGTGAACGCGCGCGCCTGCGCCTGGTCGAGCACGTCGAGCACGTCGAGCACGTCGTGCGATGCATCGTGCGCGTGGAAGTACGCCTTGAGCGCTTCCTCGTGCCCCTTCTCGAGCATCGTGCTGAAGCCGTGCGCCCCGCGCTCGGCGCATGCCTCGAGCAGGCGGCGGCTCGGCGCGGTGATGTCGTAGTCGTGCAGCAGCACGTGGCGCAACGTCGACGGCTGCGCGTGGCGATCGACGGCCGGCTCCTCGCCGGTGGCGCCGAGCCGGGCAAGGATCGCGTCGACGAGCGCCGGATCGTTGACAGGATGCACGCCGAGCGCGTCGCCCGGCTGGTACGTCATGCCGGATTCCGCGAGCGAGATCGCATGATGGCGCGTGTCCTTCGACGACGAAGCGCCGCTGAGCCTGGTGTTGGAAATGTGCCGCGCCGGAAAAGGATTACGCGGGGTGTAGTGCGCCGCCGGTGCCGTCATCAGCGCACGCAGGATACTGCATAAAGGGGGACGGGTCTCCTGTATTCATTTTGCAGTGACCCTCGAGCATCGATGCGAGGCGCTAGCCTCCGCGCGTGTGCATCTCGAGGTGCTTGTCGCGCTTGAGCGCCGACAGCGGCACGAACGCGCCGCGCGCGGGCGTGGCACGCCGCTCTTCGGCGCCGCGATCCGCGCGGCCTCGCCACACGGCCGCGATCATCTCACGCAGGGTGTCGGACGAGGCGCCGGCGCGCAAAGGCCGGCGCAGATCCGTGCCGTGCGCCGCGTACAGGCAGAGCAGCCAGACGCCATCGGCGGTGAGCCGGCTGCGGTCGCACGTCCGGCAGAACGGCCTCGTGGTCGACGCAATCACGCCGAACGTGGTGCCGTCGGGCAGACGGTAGCGCTCGGCGGGGGCGGAGCCGCGTCCGTCGAGTGTCTCAATCGGCCCGTGCGCGCGCGTGAGCCGCTCGAGAATCTCGTCGCGTGAGACGACCTGCTCGAGCGACCAGCCGGTCGCGCCGCCGACGTCCATGTACTCGATGAACCGGATCTCGGCGCCGCGCTCGCGCGCGAATGCGACCAGGGCTTCGATCTCATCGTCGTTGTGCCCGCGCAGGATGACCGTGTCGATCTTGATTGGGAAGCCTGCGGCGGCCGCGGCGTCGATCCCGCGGAGCACGGCATGCAGATCGCGCCGCCGCGTCATCGCCGCGAAGCGATCCGCGTCGAGCGTGTCGAGGCTCACCGTCAGCCGCCGCAGTCCCGCGTCACGCAGGCCGCGCGCGTGATCGGACAGCAGCACGCCGTTGGTCGTGAGCGCGAGGTCCTCGAGCCACGGCCGCGAGGCCAGCGACGCCACGAGCGTTTCGATGTCGCGCCGCAGCAGCGGCTCGCCGCCGGTCAGGCGCACACGCGTGGCGCCGTGCTCGGCGAACAGATCCGCGAGCAGCGTGGTTTCTTCGAACGACAGGATGTCTTCGCGCGGCAGCCAGGCGTAGCTCTCCTCGGGCATGCAGTAGAGGCAGCGCAGGTTGCAGCGGTCGGTCACCGAGATACGGAGACTGCCGAGCGGCCGCCCGAGCGTGTCGAGGATGGGCGTCACGGGATCTTCACTATAATGCCGCAACTTTACCGGAGGACCCCCATGCGCCGTGTTCCTGCTCTCGCTCTGACTCTGATGCTCTCGGTCGCTGCGCCCGGCGCGGTTCCGCTATCGGCCGTCCAGAATCCGGCCGCCCCGCGCCCGCCGGCGCCCACCCAGTCGGGCGTCATTGCCGACGATGAGCGCGTGGCGAGGCTCAAGACCGAGGCGATGGCTGAGGTCGAGAAGATGCGCGAGTTCACGCAGCAGATGATCGACCAGATCTTCAGCTACGGCGAGCTCGGCTTCCAGGAGGTCGAGACGCACCGTTACCTGGTGGGCGTCCTGCGCAAGAACGGCTTCGAGGTTGAAGAGGGCATTGCCGGCATTCCCACGGCCTTCATGGCGAGCTGGGGATCGGGCAAGCCCGTGATCGCGCTCGGCTCCGACATCGACGGCATCCCGCAGTCGTCGCAGAAGCCCGGCGTCGCGTATCGCGATCCGATCGTCGACGGCGCGCCGGGCCACGGCGAGGGCCACAACTCCGGACAGGCCGTCAACATCACCGCGGCGCTCGCGCTCAAGAGAATCATGGAGCGCGACAAGATTCCCGGCACCATTCGCATCTGGCCAGGCACGGCGGAAGAGCTCGTCGGCACCAAGGCGTATTTCATCCGCGCGGGGCTGTTCAAGGACGTGGACGTCGCGCTCTTCACGCACGTCGGCCGCAACCTTGCCGTCTCCTGGGGCGACGGCGGCGGCACTGGCCTCGTCTCGGTCGAGTACCAGTTCGAGGGGGAGACCGCGCACAGCGCCGGAGCGCCGTGGCGCGGGAAGAGCGCGCTCGATGCGGTCGAGCTGATGAACATCGGCTGGAACTATCGCCGCGAGCATCTGCCGCTCGAGCACCGATCGCACTACGTGATTCGCAACGGCGGCGATCAACCCAACGTCGTTCCGCGCACGGCGTCGGTCTGGTACTACTTCCGCCAGACGACGTACCCGAAGATCGTCGACCTCTGGAAGATCGGCGATCAGATCGCCGAGGGGGCTGCGACGATGACGGGCACGAAGCTCGTGAAGACGCGCGTGCTCGGCTCCGCCTGGCCGCGGCATTTCAGCAAGGTCATCGCGGAAGCGACCTACGAGAACATCAAGAAAGTCGGCCTGCCCGAGTGGAGCGCCGAGGACCAGATGCTCGCGCGCGCGGTGCAGAAGGAACTGGGCGTGACGGAGAGCGGACTCGCCACGCGTCTGGGCGTCCTCGGGCAGCCCGTGCTCGAATCAGAGAACCGCGGCGGCGGGTCCGACGACATCGGCGACATCTCCTGGAACGTGCCGACGGTCACGCTCAGCTATCCGTCCAACATCCCCGGTCTGCCAGGGCACAACTGGGCCGACGCCATCGCGATGGCGACGCCGATCTCGCACAAGGGCGCGACGGCCGGTGCGAAGGCCCAGGCCATGACCCTGATCGACATCCTGCTCAAGCCCGAGCTCGTGGAGCGGTCGTGGGATTACTTCCGCAACGTGCAGACGCGGTCGCTGAAGTATCAGCCGCTGATGCGTGCCGAGGACGCGCCGGCCCTCGAGCTCAATCGCGACATCATGGGGAAGTACCGTGAGGAGATGCGGAAGTTCTATTTCGATCCCACGAAGTACAAGACCTATCTCGAGCAGCTGGGCATCAAGTACCCGACCGTGCGCAAGCAGTAGCTAGCGCCGGAGCAGGCGGCGCACGTCGCCTTTGAGCGTGGTCAGATCGATGTGCGGGTCGTTGGCCGGGAGTGACAGGAAGTACTCCACGCGCGGCTGGTCGTCGCTGAGAATCGGGCCGTCGCCAACGAAGGCCCGCAGCTCGTCCGGGCCTGCTGTGAAGCGCGAGAGCAGCACGCTCGCCGGCATGGTGCCGTCGGGGCCGAGCAGCGCCGTGATGCGCGCATCCTGCTCCTTGAGCGACAGCGCCCCCTCGTCGATGCGCAGCGGTCCGTTCCCGCCGATGAGGATCTGGCCCGACCACAGCGTCGCGTCAGGAAACACGCTGAGGAACGTGCGCACGATCATCTTCCACTGCGCGTCGCCCGTCGGGCCGACCCACTGCGCGGTGATCCCGTTCGGCGCGAGCACCTTCTTCACGAGGCGGTAGTAATCGGCCGAATACAGCGCGCCGGCGCCGGCGTGTGTAGGCAGGATGGCGTCGGCGGTGACGACGTCGTAGCGGCGGCGCGTCACCATCAGGTGCGTGCGTCCGTCGCCGACCATGATGCGCGCGTTCGGCTTCTGCAGGATGCCGGCGTTGATGCCGGCGAAAAAGCTCGCGCCCTCGACGACGGAGGCCGAGAGTTCCACGACGTCGACCTGCACGCCCGGATATTCGGACGCGCCCCCAGGCGTCGCGCCGCCGCCAAGCCCGACCGACAGCAGCGTGCTCGGGTTCGGATGCAAGGCCAGCGGCAGCAGCGCGATGTGCCGGTGGAACGCGACCATGCCCGGGCTGTCGTTGGCCTGGTGCAGCCCGTTGAGCAGCATGATCCGCTGGGTGCGGCCGGCCGTCACGCCCTGCTGCATGACGGCGACCGTCGTCTGGATGCCTTCCTTGCGCCACAGCAGATGCTGCCCGCGATAGCGGAGCGGCAGCACCACCTCGTTGAGATCCGGGAGCGTGGCGACGCCCACGCCCGCCAGCAGCACGGCCGACACGCCGAGAATCAGGCGCGCGCGCCGGCCGAGGTCGATCAGCAGCACGAGCCCGCCGGCGATCATGAGGAGCGAGAGCAGCACGAGGCTGCGATGGGTGCCCAGCAATGGGAGGAGCACGAAGCCGCCGGCGAGTGAGCCGGCAATCGACCCGGCGACGTTGAGCGCGTAGACGTTGCCGATGCGGCGGCCGGCCCCCTGGGTCGTGCCCCCGCTCTGCGCCGCGCGTGACGATGTCCAGCAGGCGAGCGCGATCGGCAGCGCGATCCCCATCATCAGCGCAGCGGGAAAGATCGAGAGGAACGTGCCGACCAGCAGCGGCGCGAGATGCTCGGGCAGGTAGCGTGCGATCCACGGGTTCGCCCAGCGCATCACGTCGAGGCTCCACGCCATGCCTCTGAACGAGAGCAGCGCGGCGGCGCCCGTGCCGATCTCGGCGGCGGCCAGCCACAGCGCCCACCGGCGCGATCGCCGGAGGATCACGCCGGAGAGATAGCTGCCGGCGCCGATGCCCCCGAGCACCGCCACGAGCATGATCGTGAACGCGTAGGTCGTCGGCCGCAGGATGATCGTCGCGAGCACGCGGAACCACACCACCTCGAGCGCCAGCGACACGAAGCCGGAGAGCACGACGATGAGCGCGATGATCCAGAGCCGCGGGAGGATCTGCGGTTCGGCGGCCTGCGCATCGGGCGCCGCGCCGGGGGCGTCCGTCGCGTCGCTCCTGCGGCTCGCGGCGAGGGCCGTGAGGCCGACGAGTGTGTTGACGGCAGCCGCGATGAGGAAGCCGCGATTGGTGCCGAGCGCCGGAATGAGCCACAGCCCGGCGACGAGCGTGCCGGTCATGGCGCCGAGCGTGTTGGTGCCGTAGAGCACGCCGAGCCGCGCGGCCCCGGCCGCG
>JALYRV010000070.1:10570-16073 GCA_030855205.1 Acidobacteriota bacterium
ACCATGGGCAGCGTCGCGCCCATCAGCATCGACGGCACGATGAGCACGAGCGCGGACAGGAAGAAGCGGAGCAGCGTGATGCGCCAGTCCCCTTCGGGACTTCCGGGATGCCAGCGCACGTAGAGGCGTTCGACGCCCGACAGGAGGAACGGCGAGGCGAGCGCTGTGACGCCCGCGCCGAGCTCGATCGCGCCGAACCATTTGAGCGGGTTCGGTGTGCGATCGGCGAGGCGGCCGCCGAGCGTGCTGCCGGCCGCGAGGCCGGCCATGAAACTGGCGAGCACCGTGGCGGCGGCATGGACGGTGACGCCGAACGTCAGACCCAGCAGGCGCACCCACAGCACCTGATACACGAGTGCCGCGGCACCCGAGAGCCCGTAGAGCAGAAGAAGGAGCTTGAACACTATAATTGGATGAAATGCTACGGCCGTATCGAGGCATTCTCCCGCAACTGGACGCGAGTGTCTACGTCGATGAGAGCGCGCAGGTCATCGGCGACGTGCGAATCGGCCCCGAGAGCAGCATCTGGATGAACGTCGTCATTCGCGGCGACGTCAACACCATCCGCATCGGCGCGCGTACGAATGTGCAGGACGGGACGATCGTGCATGTCATGCGCGGCACGCATCCGGCCAGCATTGGCGACGAGGTGACCGTCGGGCACGCCGCCGTGCTGCACGGCTGCACCATCCACGACCGGTGCCTCATCGGCATGGGCGCGATGCTGCTCAATGGCGCCGTCATCGGCAGCGACTCGATTGTCGCGGCAGGCACGCTCGTCACCGAAGAAACGCATATTCCGCCGCGCTCGCTCGTGATGGGCCGGCCCGGGAAAGTGAAGCGCCCCCTGACCGAAGAAGAAGTCGCGTCGATTCTCGACTACGCCGAGCGCTACGTCGGCTACAAGAAGGACTATGAGTAAGGTCCTTCCGGCCAAAGGGTTCAGGGACTTCACGCCCGGCGTGAAGCGCCGCAAGGAAGAACTGCTCTCGACGATCCGGGCGTGCTATCTGCGCTACGGCTTCGATGAGATCGAGACACCCGTCGCCGAGCCGATCGAGCGTCTGCGCGGCAGCGAAGGCGGCGAGAACCTCGCGATGATCTTCGAGATCCTGCGGCGTGGGCTCACCGCGGAGGACGTCAACACGGCCGGGTCGCCGGCCGAACTCTGCGACCTCGGCCTCAGATACGACCTGACGGTGCCGCTCGCGCGCTACTACGCCACCAACCACGCCGAGCTGCCGCCCGTGTTCCGCGCCATTCAGATCGGGCCCGTGTGGCGTGCGGAGAAGCCGCAGAAGGGCCGCTACCGGCAGTTCACGCAGTGCGACATCGACATTCTCGGCGAACCGTCCGCGCTCGCGGAGATCGAGCTGATCGTCGCCACGCTCGAAGCGCTGCGCGACATCGGGCTCCGAGATGCCACGGTGCGAATCAACGATCGGCGCTTTCTCGACGCGCTGATCGCCGGCGCCGGCCTCGGCGCCGAGAGCAAGGCCAGGGCCCTCATCCTGATCGACAAAGTCGACAAGGTCGGTCTCGACGGCGTCATCGCGTCGCTCGCGGAGGCGTTCCCGGGCGGCTCCGGAGACGCGCTCGGCGCGACGCTTCGCGCGCTCGCCGATGCGCAGGACGTCACGATTGAGCAGTTCCTCGAACGCGTGCCGTCCTGTGACTCCGCGGCCGTCGGCGAGCACCAGGCGATTGTCACCTCCGTGCGCGCGGTCGCCGGCGGCGCGAGCATCCGATTCGACCCGACCCTCGTCCGCGGCCTCGGCTACTACACCGGCCCGATCTTCGAAGTCCGGCATCCTGCCTCGCGCGGGTCGGTCGGCGGGGGCGGCCGCTACGACAACATGATCGGCAAGTTCCTCGGCGAGAAGGTGCCGGCGTCAGGGTTCTCCCTTGGCTTCGACAGGCTGCTCGAGATCATCGGCGACCTCGCCTCGTCGGCGGGCGCGAGCCCCGATCGCGTCGGACTGCTCTACGAAGACACGGACGCGCCGGCGCGCGTCATCGAGCGGCAGCAGACGCTGCTCGCGCGGGGCCTCACCGTACGGCTCGTGCGGTCGGCGCGCAACAAGACGCGCATGTTCGACGAGCTGCTTCGCGCGGGCTACGGCCGGGTGCAGCGGATGGCGGACGAAGCCTCGGCGTTCCGGGATCTCGGCGGACACTCATGATTGAGCAGCTCGGTACCCTCGCACGAACACACACCTGCGGCGCGCTTCGCGACGCCGATGTCGGCCAGGACATCGTGCTGCTCGGATGGGTGCATCGCGTGCGCGATCTGGGCGGGCTGCTCTTCCTCGACGTGCGCGATCGCTACGGTGTCACGCAGGTCGTTGCCCGCTCCGGCGCAGTGCTCGACGCGGCCTCCCGCCTGCGGCCCGAGTTCGTCGTCGCCATCACCGGACGCGTGGAGCGCCGCGATCCGAAGTCGGCGAACCCGAAGATGCCCACGGGAGGCATCGAGGTTGCCGCCACCGGCATCCGCCTCCTCAACGAAGCGAAGACGCCGCCGTTTCCGATCGCCGACGATGCGAACGTCAGCGAAGACACGCGGTTGAAGTACCGCTACCTCGACCTGCGCCGACCGAGGATGCAGCGCAATCTCGAGTTGCGGCACCGGGTGCTCATGGCGACGCGCCGCTATTTCGACAGCCAGGGCTTCCTCGAGATCGAGACGCCCATCCTGACGCGCTCGACGCCGGAAGGGGCGCGCGACTATCTCGTGCCCAGCCGCGTGCATCCGGGCGAATTCTTCGCGCTGCCGCAGTCGCCGCAGATCTTCAAGCAGATCCTGATGGTCGCCGGCATGGATCGGTACTTCCAAATCGTCAAATGCTTCCGCGACGAGGATCTGCGCGCCGATCGGCAGCCGGAGTTCACGCAGATCGACGTCGAGATGTCGTTTGCCACCGAGGAGCTCGTCTTCGGTTTCGTCGAAGGCGTGACGCGTGAGATCTTCGGCGTCGCGGGGATTGAGATTCAGACCCCTTTCGCGCGCGTGCCGTACAGCGAGGCGATGCACAAGTACGGGTCGGACAAGCCCGACCTGCGTCCGGGAATGCCGATTGCCGACATCTCGGACGTGTTCCGCGAGTCGTCGTTCTCTGTCTTCCGCGACGCGGCGGCCGTGCGCGCGCTTGCGGTGCCGGGCGGCGCGACGTTCTCGCGCAAGGAGATCGACGATCTCGTCGAGCAGGCGAAGCAGGCCGGCGCCTCCGGCCTCGTCTGGGCGCGACGCTCAGCGGAAGGGGCCGTACAGAGCTCCGCGCTGAAGGCGGCGGGGGAGGATGCCATCGGCCGCGCCCTCGCAGCCGGTGGCGCGGGCGCCGCGGATCTGCTGCTGATGGCGTCTGGCGATCCGCTCGCCGCATCGCAGATTCTCGGGGGGCTGCGGCTCTCGCTCGCGAAGAAGCTCGGGCTGCTCAAACCGGATCACTACGCGTTCACCTGGGTGACCGACTTTCCGCTGCTCGAGTACAACACCGAAGACGGCCGCTGGTACTCGATGCACCATCCCTTCACCGCGCCGATGGCCGACGACGCGGACAAGCTCGAGTCGGATCCGGGCGCGGTGCGCGCGCGCGCGTACGACCTCGCGCTCAACGGCAGCGAGATTGCGGGCGGCAGCATCCGCATCCACGATCCCGGAATGCAGCGCCGCATCTTCCGCCGCCTCGGGATCGAAGACGAAGAGGCCAAGGCGCGGTTCGGCTTCTTCCTCGACGCGCTCGAGTACGGCACGCCGCCGCACGGCGGCATCGCCTTCGGTGTCGATCGCATGGTGGCGATCCTCGCGGGAGAAGCGTCGATTCGCGAAGTGATGGCCTTCCCGAAGACCGCCGCGGCCACCGACCTGATGGCAGGCGCGCCGTCGGCCGTGGACGCCAGGCAGCTCGAGGAGCTGCACATCCGGACGGAGCCCCGAGCAGGCCACCCATGACCGAACGAATGCCGCGCGTCCGCAAAGGGCAGGGTAGCGTCAAGCTGACCCGTGAGGAGTTCGAGCGGCGCATGCGCGAGCGCTTCTACGATCCTGCCTTCGACACCGTCGCCGCCGAGATCGACGCCGTCGTCGAGGTCGCGTGGAAGAACTATCACGAGTACCGCAAGAGCCCGCGCACGCGGAGAGCGGGTGCGGGGTTCGCGGATCCCACCTTCGAGCTGCCCGTCGAATGGCTGGCCGCGCGCGCAGCCGTGCAGAAAGCCGAGCGGGAGCAGAAGCGTGCCGGGTCGCGATCGCGCATCCTCCTTGTGGCCGGCGCCGACCGCCATGATCAGACGTGCCCCGGCGAGATGTCGAAGACCTTCAGGCTCGCGGGCATGGCCAGGCAGGTTTTCGAAGAGGCGCGCGGTGTCGAGTGCGACCTCCTCGATCTCAGCCTGTTGACGGCGCAGTACGGGCGGCAGATTCATCCGTGCAAGGCATGTGTGTCGACCGCGATGCCGCTCTGCCACTGGCCCTGCTCGTGTTATCCGAATCACGCGATGGGACAGGTCAATGACTGGATGAACGAGATCTATCCGCGCTGGGCTCGCGCCCATGGCGTGATGATCGTGACCCCCGTCTACTGGTATCAGGCCACGAGCGCGCTGAAGCTGATGATGGACCGTCTCGTGTGCGCCGACGGCGGCAATCCCGATCAGACGTCCACGGCGGGCAAGGATCCGAAGAAGGCGAAGTCGCTCGAGATGCAGGGGTGGCCGTTCCCGCGGCATCTGGCGGGGCGCGTGTTCACCGTGATCTCACATGGGGACGCGGCGGGGGCGGAGAGCGTGCGGCGTAACCTGACCGACTGGCTGCGCGACATGCATCTCATCGAGGCGGGCAATTCATCGATCGATCGGTACATCGGCTATTACGAGCCGTATGCGACGAGTCACGACGCGCTCGACAAGGACCGCGCCCTGCACCAAGAAGTACGGCAGGCCGCTGCGGCGCTCGTCGAGGCCGTGCGTCTCAGCCGCGCGGGGAAACTGCCGCAGCCCGGCGACCGCGTCGACGAACCGAGGCCGAAGTAGCTCACCGCCCGCGGCTCAGCCTCAATCCCCTCGGCACGATGAGGCGCTCGGCGACGTCGAGCAGGGCCTGCGCGGCGAGCGCGAGCAGCGCCGCCGGTATCGCCCCTTCGAGAATCAGCGCCGTGTCGGCGAGCCGGATGCCGGTGAGAATCGGCTGACCGAAGCCACCCGCGCCGATGAGGGCGCCGAGCGTCGCCGTGCCGACGTTGATGACCGCGGCGGTCTTGATGCCCGCCGCGATCGCGGGTGAGGCGAGCGGCAACTCGATGCGGCGGAGGATCGCCGCCGCGGGCAGGCCAAGCGCGCGCGCGGAGTCGCGCAGATCCGCCGGGATGCCCGTCACGCCCTGATGCGTGTTGCGCACGATCGGGAGCAGGCTGTAGAGGAAGAGCGCCGCCACGGCCGGCCACGTCCCAATCCCCAGCAGCGGAATCATGAACACCAGCAGCGCCAGCGACGGCATCGTCTGTAC
>JALYRV010000246.1 GCA_030855205.1 Acidobacteriota bacterium
CGATCGCGCAGGCGTGGACGTTCACATGGATCTGCTACGCACTCGCGCTCGTGCTCGCCTGGTTCGTCGCGCCGGACGGCCGTCACGAGTGCTTCTGGATCGTGCTCGCGGCCGCCGTGCTCACCTGCATGTACTCGGTGCCGCCATTCCGCACGAAACGTCTCGGTCTCTGGGCCAACGTCACGATTGCCGTGCCGCGCGGAGTGCTGCTCAAAGTCGCGGGCTGGTCGGCAGTGAAGAGCGTGTTCGGCGTGGAGCCGTGGTTCATCGGCGCCATCTTCGGGCTGTTCCTGCTCGGCGCCTCCACCACGAAAGACTTCTCGGACATGGAGGGGGATCGCGCCGACGGCTGCCGCACGCTGCCGATCATCTACGGGGTGCGCCGCGCGGCGTGGATGATCGCGCCGTCGTTCGTGCTCCCCTTCATGCTCATCAACTACGGCGTGGCCGCCGGGATCCTCACGGGCAATGCGCTGCTGCTGCACGCGCTCGGCGTGACGATGACCCTCTACGGCGCGTATGTGCTCTACCTGATGCTCAGACGGCCAGAGGACCTGGCAGTCGACGAGAACCACGTCTCCTGGGCCCACATGTATCGCATGATGTTCGTGGCGCAGGTCGGCTTCGCGCTCGCGTACGTGCTGTAACTTACGCGCGAGCCAGCGCGTCGACCGCGCGCACGGTGATCGCACCGTCCCCGGCCGAGACTCCCACTTCGAACTCCCTGCCGGACGTCCTGCTGGCTGATGGGGAGCTTCACGCGATCCGCGATCTGCGTGCCGTGATGTGAAGACTACCGGACGCCGGGACCGAGGAGGTTGGCGATCCTCGCTTCGGTCGGCGGGTGCGTGCTGAACAGGTTCATGAGCCCTCTGCCGGAGAAAGGCTTGATGATGAACATATGGGCCGTCGCAGGATTCGCGTCGAGGGGGACGCGCTTCGATCCCGCCTCGAGCTTGCGTAGCGCGCTCGCAAGGCCATGCGGCGAGCCGGCGATCTCGGCGCCGCCGCGATCCGCGGCGAACTCGCGCGAGCGCGAGATGGCCGCCTGGATCAGCCCCGCGGCAACCGGCGCGAGAATCATCATCGCGATCGCCGCCATCGGGTTGCTGTCCCCATCGTCGTCACTGCGGCTGCCGGGCATGAAGATGGCCATGCGCGTCACCATCATGATGGCCGCGGCGAGTGTGGCGGCCACCGAGCTCGTCAGGATGTCGCGGTGCTTGACGTGCGCGAGCTCGTGCGCCATCACGCCCGCGAGCTCGTCTTCCGAGAGCAGCTGCATGATGCCTTCGGTCGCCGCGACCGCCGCGTGCTGCGGGTTGCGCCCCGTGGCGAACGCGTTGGGCGAGGCATCCGGAATCACGTAGACCTTGGGCATCGGCAGGTTCGCGCGCTGCGCCAGCCGCGCCGTCATCTGGTGCAGCGGATGCGTCGGCCCGACTTCCTGCGCGCGATACATCTTCAGGACGATCTTGTCGGAGAACCAGTAGCTCACGAAATTCATGACGATGGCGATGCCGAAGGCCATGACGAGCCCCGCTTCGCCGCCGAACATCTGGCCGATGAACAGCAGCATGCCGCTGAGCGCGCCGAGCAGCATCGCTGTCTTGAGTCCGTTGGACATTGTGAAAGCTCTCCCCTTGCCTGAATCTTAGCGCACCAGCGACCGCAGCAGCCCGGCCGCGAGCGCGGCGCGAGCCGGCAGCGGCGCAAGCACCAGATGCTCGTCGAGGGCGTGGGCGCCGCCGCCGACCGCCCCAAGCCCGTCTAGTGTTGGGACGCCCAGCGCTCCCGTGAAGTTCCCATCCGAGGCGCCGCCGGTGGCCCCTTCCGCCAGGGCGATTCCCATCCCGGCAGCAAGTCCGCGTGCGGTCTCGAACAACGCTGCGACCGCAGGCGTGCGTTCGAAAGGAGGCCGATCGATCGCCCCGTCGACGCTGATCGAGATCCTCGGATCGGCGGAGCGCAGCGCCCGCAGCTCCCGATCGATCCTCGGCGCGTCGTCTGCGCGCACGACACGCACGTCGACTTCGGCCTCAGCCGTTTCCGCAACGACGTTGGAGCGGGAGCCGCCGCGGATCACGCCGGCGTTGACCGACACGCCTGTGGCCGGATCGTTGAGCGCTTCGAGCGCGACGATCAACCTCGCCAGCGCATGCACGGCGCTGGCGCCGGCGCCAGGCTCGATGCCGGCGTGCGCCGACACGCCGCGCACGCGGATGTCGAAGTGGCCGACACCCTTCCGTGCGGTCTTCAGCGCGCCGCCCGTCAGCGCCGGCTCGAAGACGAGCACCGCCTTCGATGTGAGCGCCTCCTGTTCGATGAGCGCACGCGACGTGGCGCTGCCGGTTTCCTCGTCGCTCGTCCACAAGCAGGTCACCGTGAGGCCTGCGGGCCATCCCGTGTGGGCAAGGGCGCGAATGGCCTGCAGCGCGATCGACAGGCCGCCCTTCATGTCGAAGATGCCGGGCCCGGAGAGCCGTCCGTCGCGCTCGACGAGCGGCATTCGCTCGAGCTGGCCGACCGGCCAGACCGTATCGAAATGTCCCAGCAGCAGCACGCGCGTGTCTCCCGCACCGAACGTCCCCTTGACGTGATCGCCGGCCGCCGCCTGCGGCAGCACTTCGACGTCCCCACCCATCTCCCGCATCAGCGACGCGACGCGGGCGCCGCACGCATCGACGGCATTCTTGTCGGTGGTCGGCGATTCGATGCGGACGAGCGTCTCAATAGTGGCGCGCAGCCAGGGCTGCCCGGTTTCACAGAATGTCAGGAGGTCACGCATGGCGGGTCTTTATAATAGGACCGTGGATACGAAAGGCATCTTCGTCGCAGCGATCGTCGCGTTGGCAACCGTGGCCGCAGGGGCGCAGACGCCGCCGCGCCCCCGCCCGTTCCCCGGCACACCGGGCCCGGGCGCGCCGTCCACGAGCCAGCCCCAGCAGGCGCCTTCTGCACAGGCGGGCGCCCTCGACCCCGCGCTTGGCGTCCCGCTGTTTCCGGGAGCCGTGCATCTCGCGACGTACGACGCCAGCCCCGGCCAGCCGTTCCATCTCTACGGCAGCGGCGCGCCGTTCATCGAAGTGGTGGAGTTCTATCGCGTGGCGCTCAAGAACAAGGGGCGCACGCTCTTCGGCGGTCCGATGCAGCAGTTCGAAGTTGGCCGCTATCGCAAGGAAACCATGACGCTGCAGCCCGGCGTCACGGTGAAGGACTTCACCTGGAACGGCCGTGAAGGCTATGTGCACGTGACCGGGCGTCAGACCGTGAAGTATCCGACCGTGATTCAGGTCGTACCGCCGGGGATGTAGACCTCTCCGCCCTTCTCCCGGAATTCCTTCGCCTTCTCGTCCATCCCGGCGCTGATCTCCTCGCGCCCTGCCGGCGCGCCCGCCATGTCGCGCAGCTGCTGCGTGAGCTCCATCGAGCAGAACTTCGGCCCGCACATCGAGCAGAAGTGCGCGGTCTTGGCGCCGTCGGCCGGCAGCGTTTCGTCGTGGAACGCGCGCGCCGTCACAGGATCGAGCGACAGGTTGAACTGATCCTTCCACCGGAATTCGAAGCGCGCGCGCGAAAGAGCGTCGTCACGCGACTGCGCGCGGGGATGCCCCTTGGCGAGGTCCGCCGCATGCGCCGCGATCTTGTACGCGATCACGCCGGCCTTCACATCGTCGCGGTTCGGCAGCCCGAGGTGCTCCTTCGGCGTCACGTAGCAGAGCATCGCCGTGCCGTACCAGCCGATCATCGCGGCGCCGATCGCCGACGTGATGTGGTCGTAGCCAGGGGCGATGTCGGTGGTGAGCGGCCCGAGCGTGTAGAACGGCGCTTCGTCGCACCATTCGAGCTGCTTCTCCATGTTTTCGCGAATCAGATGCATGGGCACGTGGCCGGGGCCTTCGTTCATGACCTGCACGTCGTACTCCCACGCGATGCGCGTCAGCTCTCCCTGCGTCTTGAGCTCGGCGAACTGCGCTTCGTCATTGGCGTCGGCGATGGAGCCCGGACGCAGGCCATCGCCGAGCGAGAAGGCAACGTCGTAGGCGCGCATGATCTCGCAGATCTCGCGGAAGTGCGTGTAGAGAAAGCTCTCCTTGTGATGCGACAGGCACCACTTGGCCATGATCGATCCGCCGCGCGAGACGATGCCGGTGACGCGCTTGGCGGTCAGCGGCACGTAGCGCAGCAGCACGCCGGCGTGGATGGTGAAGTAGTCCACGCCCTGCTCGGCCTGCTCGATCAGGGTGTCGCGGAAGATCTCCCAGGTGAGTTCCTCGGCACGGCCGTCCACTTTTTCCAATGCCTGGTAGATCGGCACCGTACCGATCGGCACCGGCGAGTTGCGGATGATCCACTCGCGGGTCTCGTGGATGTGCTTGCCGGTGGAGAGGTCCATCACCGTGTCGGCGCCCCAGCGGATCGCCCACACCAGCTTCTCCACTTCCTCGGCGATGCCGGACGACACCGCGCTGTTGCCGATGTTCGCGTTGATCTTGGTCAGGAAGTTGCGGCCGATGATCATCGGCTCGCTTTCGGGATGGTTGATGTTGTTGGGCAGGATCGCGCGGCCGCGCGCCACTTCGTCGCGCACGAATTCAGGCGTGATGAAGTGCTGGATGCTGGCGCCGAAACTTTCGCCCGGATGCTGTTTCAGCAGGCCCGCATCGCGGACCGCGTCGAGGCGCTGGTTTTCGCGGATCGCGACGTATTCCATCTCCGGCGTGATGATCCCGCGCCGCGCGTAATGCATCTGGCTGACATTGGCGCCCGCCCTGGCCACGCGCGGCAGCATCCGGTTCGGAAAACGCACTGCATCC
>JALYRV010000071.1 GCA_030855205.1 Acidobacteriota bacterium
CGATCATGGAGCCTGGTCGCGCCACCCGCGGGCCTTGTAGTAACGAATGGCCCCGGGGTGGAACGCCGCCGGCGAGTCGCCCGGACCCGTGGCCGGCGCCAGGTGGCGCGCTTCGGGATGTATCGCGATCAGCGACCGCTGCTCGTCGAACATCAGCTTCGTGATGTCGTACGCGAGCGGCTCTGGCATCGACGCCGGCGCGACGAGCAGATTGCCGACGGTGATGACCGGCACCGCGTTGAGCACCCCGCGATACGTGCGCTCCGGCACCATCGCCTCACCGTAGAGGCCGGGCCCGTACGTCATCGTCAGCGCCGCCGCGAACTCCGCGTTGGGCAGCAGCCGCATCCGGATGCCAGTCGTGCCGGCCAGATCCTGCAGCGCCGGCGTCGGCAGCCCGCCGCTCCAGAAGAAGGCGTCGAGCTTGCCGTCCTTCAGCGCGTTGACCGACTCCGACACGCCCAGCGCCTGACGCCGGATGCCCGTGTGCGCGTCGAGGCCCGCGGCCTCGAGCACGCGCGAGGCAATGAGCTCGGTGCCGCTTCCCGGCGATCCCACCGACACCCTGCGGCCGCCGAGTTCCGAGACCCTGGCAATGCCGCTGTCGGCGAGCACAACGATGTGCGTGAAGTTCTCGTAGAGGATCGCGATGGTCTGCACCGGCACTGTGCCCGTTGCGCTGAACGGCCCCGTGCCCTTGACGGCCTCTGCCAAGGTGTCGGCCAGCGTGAACGCGAGATCGGCGCGCCCCTGCTGCACCAGCTTGAGATTGTCGACCGACGCGCCGGTGACCTCCGCGGTCGCCTGAACGCTTGGAATCTTTTCGGAGATGAGCTTCGCGACTCCGCCGCCGTACGGATAATAAACGCCGCCCGTGCCACCAGTGGCGATCGAGAGGAACTGCGACGATTGGCCAGAGCACGCCGCAGCACCCAGCACCGAGCACCCGGCACCAAGCAACAGACACACAGCCCGCAGCACGCGCGTCATCGTGTGAACAGCCGCAGCCCCACCTGCCACATCCTTGGCTGACCGAGCGTGAGCAGCGGCGTACGCCCGGCTTCGACCGCGGCATCGAAGATGTTTTCGACCGACGCAAAGACCTGCGCGTGTTCGAATCGCGCTGCGACCTGGCCGTTCATCGTCGTCGCCGGGGCCAATTCGAACTGATTGCGATCATCGTCGAACTGGCGCGCCGAATGCCGGGCTTCGAGTGAACCACTCAGACGGCCTGCAAAGAACCGGGCGCCTGCGGTAACACTTCTGCGCGGCACCTGCGGCAGCCGGTTGCCTTCGAGCTCGCCGCTCGTGAAGCTCGAGTCCAGCATTGTTGCGCTCACCCAGACCCAGGCATGCTTGTGCGCGCGCGATTCCACTTCGAGCTCAACACCGGCCGACCGGGCCTCGCCGTTCGTGCGCATGCGGGTGATGCCCGGCACTCCGGACGTGAGCGTCCGGCTGTAAATCGCGCCCTCCAGCCGCGACATGAAACCGACCAGGCGGATGGCGAGATAGGCGGGGCTCTCGAACGTGACGGCCGCCTCGGCGCCGTTCACCCTCTCAGGATCGAGCGCGGGATTGCTCAACGTGACTACGTCGCCGACACGAAAGCCGCGGTACAGCTCGTTCATCGTCGGCGCGCGATAACTCGAGAAGGCCGCCGTCCGCAGCATGAGCATCGGCGACACGCGCCAGGCGGCCGAGAGCCGCGGCGCCACGAAGCCGACGCGCTGCTCGTCCTGCGGGAGCCGAATGTCGCGAGACGCCCACAGCTCGGCTCTGAGCCCTCCATCGACCGTGACGTTCTGCGCCTTGCTCTGCCACTGCCCTTGAATCGCCGCCGATGCCGACCGCTGACGAGCCTCTGTCACTGCGAGTGCGCCGGGGACACTGGCGCTCACCCGCGACTCAGCAAGCGTCGCCTCGGTCTGGCGCGCCGCCAGGCTGAGGGTGGTCGCGATCGGGCCAAGCTGCGCAAACGTGCGAGCGCGGGCACCGATCGAGCCGCTCTCGACATTCTGGAGGGTCGTCAGCGTCTCGACGGAGCGGCCGGCTGTGACGCTGCTGAAGGTCTGGTCGTACTCCTGCTGTTGAAAGTCGAGGCCTGCGCTCCAGATCCCGGTCGTCACAGAGACAAACCCCGAGCCGATCGCCGTTTGGTTCGTCTGCAGCGCCGTGCTGTTGTGACGCGACTCTCCGAGCCACGAACCGCCGGCTTCGACGTCGACCCCGCCGGGATACGCCGCAACCCGGAATACCCCTGACGTGTGACGCGACGAGGCCGGCGTGTCGGACGGCCCTCGAGATTCCGGCGCCACGAGCACGTAGCCGTCGGTCGAAAATCGTTCGACGCCCCCCGATATCCGAAACGGCGGTCCGTAACCGAGACCCGCATAGGCTGACATGCGGGCGGTCGCCTGGTTTCCGGCATCGAGTCGCACTTCCGCTTGCTCGTCCCGGCGGCTCACGATGCGGATAGCGCCGCCGAGCGCGTCGCTTCCGAACAGATCGCTCGATCCCCCGCGCGCGGTCTCAACGCGCGCGATCGCCGCGGCCGGAATACGGTTCCAGTACACCCAGCCGCCGAACGGATCATTGATTGACGTGTCGTCGAGCATCACCAGCGCGCGGCTCGCGCCCGAGGCCGACAATCCACGCAGCGTGACGCCCTGCGTCGTCGGGTTGGCGGTGCGCGAGGAGGACCGGCGGAACAGCGAGAAGCCCGGCACTGAGCCGAGCTTCTGATCGAGCGTGAGAGACGGCAGATCGTCGAGCGTGGAGCGCGTCAGCGTCGTCGACGTCGCGGTGGTCGACACTCGCGGCACCTCGAACGACATCACGGTCACCGATTCGCTGATGCGCGGCACATCCGCGCCCACGAGCCTGAGAAACGCGGCGAACAAGACGGCCGTGGGCATTGCAGTGTTGGTGGCGAGTCCGGCCTATCTCGTCAGCTTGCGGAACTTCGGTCTGTGAGGCTGATCGGCATCGGCGCCGAGGCGCCGCTTCTTGTCGATCTCGTAGTCCTGAAAATTTCCCTCGAACCACTCGACATGGCTGTCCCCTTCGAACGCGAGAATGTGCGTCGCGATGCGATCGAGGAACCAGCGATCGTGGCTGATGACGACGGCGCAGCCGGCGAAGTCGAGCAACGCGTCCTCGAGCGCGCGCAGCGTATCGACATCGAGATCGTTGGTCGGCTCGTCGAGCAGCAGCAGGTTGCTGCCGCGCTTGAGCAGCTTGGCAAGATGCACGCGATTGCGCTCGCCGCCTGAGAGCTGCCCGACCTTGCGCTGCTGATCGCGTCCCTTGAAGTTGAACCACGACACGTAGGCGCGCGAGGCGACCTTGCGCTTGCCGAGCTCGACGTCGTCGCCGCCGCCGGTGATCTCTTCCCACACGGTGGCGTCGGGACTGAGCGAATCGCGGCTCTGATCCACATAGCCGATCTTCACTGTCTCGCCGACCTTCAGCGCCCCCCCGTCGGCCGTCTCCTGCCCCACCAGCATCCGGAACAGCGTCGTCTTGCCCGCGCCGTTCGGGCCGATGACGCCGACGATGCCGCCGGGCGGCAGCGTGAAATTCAGGTCGTCGATCAGAAGCGTGTCGCCAAAGCCCTTGCGCAGTCCGCGCGCTTCCACGACGGTGTCGCCCAGCCGCGGGCCGGGCGCGATGTAAATCTCGACGCTCTCGGCCTTGGCCGTGCTGTCCTCGCGCAGCATGTCCTCATACGCGTTGATGCGGGCCTTCCCCTTCGCCTGGCGCGCGCGCGGCGACATCCGGATCCATTCGAGCTCGCGATCGAGCGTGCGCTGACGCTTGCTCTCGGATTTCTCTTCGAGCTCGAGCCGCTTCTTCTTCTGATCGAGCCACCCCGTGTAGTTGCCTTCCCACGGATAGGCCTTGCCGCGATCGAGCTCCAGAATCCAGCCGGCGACGTTGTCGAGGAAGTAGCGGTCGTGCGTGATGGCGACGACGGTGCCCTTGTACTGCTGGAGGAAATTCTCGAGCCAGGCGACCGATTCGGCGTCGAGATGGTTCGTCGGCTCGTCGAGCAGCAGCAGGTCGGGCGACTGCAGCAGGAGCCGGCAGAGCGCGACGCGCCGGCGCTCGCCGCCCGACAGTTTCGTGACGTCTGCGTCGCCGGGAGGCAAGCGCAGCGCGTCCATCGCGAGTTCGAGGCGCGAGTCGAGGTCCCACGCGTCGGCGTGCTCGATCTGGTCCTGGATGTTGCCCTGCTGTTCGAGGAGCTTGTCCATCTGCTCGGGCGTGAGGTCCTCGCCGAGCTTCGCCGTGAGATCGTCGTATTTCGTGAGGAGCGCGCGTGTGGCCGCCACGCCTTCTTCCACGTTGCCGAGCACGGTCTTCGTCTCGTCGAGCTGAGGCTCCTGGGCGAGATAGCCGACGGTCGTGCCCTCGGCGCGGAACGCCTCGCCGAGATAGTTGGTGTCGACCCCGGCCATAATGCGCAGCAGCGTGCTCTTGCCGGCGCCGTTGCCGCCGAGCACCCCGATCTTCGCGCCGTGGAGGAACGAGAGCCAGACATCCGAAAAGACGACCTGGTCAGGCGGATACGCCTTGCCGAGGCCTTTCATGGTGTAGATGAATTGAGCCATAGGAAACCGTAAGTCTACAGCTTCGTCGCCGCACCGGGCAGCTTCGGCGCCTTCGGCGGCTCGGGCGTGAAGTCCTCGCCCGGATTGATGAAGCGATCGGTCTCGAAGTTGTACTGCTTGTCGTAGAGCTGGCGATACCGGCCGTCGAGCGCGATGAGCTCCGCGTGGGTGCCGCGTTCGACGACTTCTCCGCCCTCGATGACGAGAATCTGATCGGCGCTGCGGATCGTCGAGAGCCTGTGCGCGATGACGAATGTCGTGCGCCCCGCGCGCAGCCGCCGCAGACCATCCTGGATGAGCGCTTCGCTCTCGCTGTCGAGGCTCGATGTCGCCTCATCGAGGATCAGGATCTTCGGATTGGCCAGGATGGCGCGCGCGATCGCGACACGCTGGCGCTGGCCGCCCGAGAGCTTCACGCCGCGCTCGCCCACGATGGTGTCGTAGCCTTCGGGGAAGCCCTGGATGAACTCGTCGGCATGCGCGATCCGGCTCACGGCCTGCACCTCATCGCGCGTCGCGTCAGGCTTGCTGTATTTGATGTTGTCGGCCACCGTGCCGTCGAAGAGGAAGTTGTCCTGCAGCACGACGCCGAGGAAGCGGCGATAGTCGCGCAACCGCACGCCGGCGAGATCGTGTCCGTCGACGAGCACGCGCCCGCTCTTCGGACGATGGAACGCCATCACGAGGCCGATCAGCGTGCTCTTGCCCGATCCCGACGACCCCACGAGCGCCGTCGTCGTGCCCGCGGGCGCGTCGAAGGTGATACCGCGCAGCACCGGCACGCCTTCGACGTATGCGAAGTGGACGTCTTCGAACGAAAGGCGCCCGTCGACCGACGACAGCGCCTGGCGCGTGGCGTCTTCCGCCGTTTCGGCCGGCGTCTCCGTCAACTCGCGGATGCGGTCGAGGCCGGCGAACGCCTCCGTGATCTGCGTGCCGATCGACGCAATCTGCACGATGGGCGCCGCGACCATGCCGGTGAACACCAGATAGAGCACGAAGTCACCGATCGTCATCTGCTTGTCGACGATCGCCTGGCCGCCCATGATGATCATGAGCACGCCGATCGCGCCGATGACGAGGCCCGAGAACGCCATCACCGTCGAGACGCCCGTGATCGACTTCGCGATGTTCGTATAGAGGCGATCGACTCCCTCGGTGAACACCGCCTTCTCGCGCTCCTCGGCCGTGTAGGTCTTGACGATGCGAATGCCGCCGAGCGCTTCGTTGAGGCGGCCGGTGACCTCCGCGTTGATCTTGCCGCGCTCGCGGAAGAGCGGTCGAAGCCGTTTGAAGCCGATCGCCATGGCGACGCCGAACGAACCGAGCACGAGCAGCATGAGCGCGGTCAGCTTCCAGTTCAGATAGAACAGCACGCCAAGCGCGATGATGGCCGTCACGCTGCCGCCGACGAGCTGCACCAGGCCCGAGCCGACCAGGTTCCTGATGCCTTCGGCGTCGGTCATGATGCGCGAGATCAGCACACCCGTCTGTGTGGAATCGTAGTAGCTGGTCGGCAGGTGCATCGCGTGCGCCTGCACGCGGCGCCGCATGTCGGCAATCGCGCGCTGCGCGGCCACGCCGAGGACCTGCGAAAGGGCGAAGGTCGTAATCGACTGCACCACCGTCGCCGCGCCGACGGCCAGCGCCAGCGGCATCAGCAGATCCAGCTTCCCTTTCCCGATCACATCGTCGATGAAGAACTTCGAGCTGGCGGGCAGCACGAGTCCGGCGGCCTGGCTCATGAGCATCAGCGCGAGGCCGAGCGCGAGGCGGCGCCGGTGCAGATGCACGAGGTCGCGCGCCTCGGACCACGCGGCGGACCAGCGGATCTGTTTCTTCCTCTTGTCATCCGCCGCCGTCGCGAGGGGGCCGGAGCGCCGGGAAGACGATCGTTCGGACTTGGGCAGTGAGGGGGTAAATCGAGCCAACGTCCCCTGATTTTATCGTGCGGGCGTCCGCGCCGCCGCGACTTTCTCGAGAATGCGCACGGCGACGGGCGTCGCGTCGAAGGTGCCCCCTTCGGCGTTGCGGAGCACGACCACGCCCGTGCCCGTCGTGGGATTGAAGAGCGCCGACGCGCGATAGCCCGCCGTCGAGCCGCCGTGGCCCAGGGCCATGAGCTCGCCACGCCTGATGATCTGGAAGCCCACCCCGTATCCGCCGGCCAGGGTGCCGTTCGACGCGTAGATGCGTCCGTAGTTGTCTGTCTGCCTGGCGCGCGTGATGATGGGCGCCTGGATCTGTCCGAGCTCCCACTGCACGAAACGCGTGAGGTCCGTGAGCGTGCTGAACAGATTGCCGTTCGGCACACGGTAGCCGCGCCCGTCGAACTCTCGGTCGGGCTGCGTGCGATCCGGCTTCCCCTGCTGGCGCGTGTAACCGAACGCGAGATCGCGCCGGAGATCAGCCGTGGGCTCCCACGCGGTGCGGGTCATGCCCAGCGGCGTGACGATGCCGTCGATGACCTGCGTGGTGAACGGCGCGCCTCCGGCCCGCTCGATGGCAAGACCGAGAGCCGCATAGCCGATGTTCGAATAGAGATGCTGCGTGCCTGGCTCCGAGGCGTAGCCGGTCTGCGGAAGACAGCCGACGACTTTTTGCTGCCACACGCTGAGCGGCCCAACGGAATGATCGACGCACGACAGGTCAGGCTCGCGTGCGATCCCGCCGTTCATCGTGGCGACCTGCAACAGGGTCGGCGCGCTCCATCCGTCCTGCCTGCGGCGCATCCCCTTCATTTCGGGGACGTACTTCTCGAGTGGATCGCTCAGGCGCATGCGGCCCGCCTCGACCTGGCGCAGCAGCGCCAGGGCCGTGAACTGCTTCGTGATCGAGCCGATGCGATACACCGAGTCGCCGGTGGGCGCGCGCTTGGCGGCCATGTCGGCGAACCCGTAGTGGCGCGTCCACACGGCGCCAGGCCCGGTGATCACGGCGATACTGGCCCCGCCGACGCCGTCCTTCGCGAGATCCGCAGCCAGCTCGGCGTCGAGCGTGGCCAGCACCGCATCGAGCGCGGGGGCCTGTGCGGCCGGCACGGACAGCAACGAAGCAACGAAGACGAGTGAGAGCAGCAGCGCGCGTTTCATGAATGTCTCCAACAAAGAAAAACGCCGGACGGTTGTCCGTCCGGCGTCATGTCCGTGGCCCGTGGCCTGTAGCCTGCCTTAGAAGTTGATCCTCAGCTCCCCGGCGAGCTGACGCTTGATCACGTCGCCGAAGATGTGCTGCTGGATGGCTTCATTCGTGAGGTTCGTGCCCTTGAGCATCGCCTGGAAGCGGTCGCGCGCGCCGAAGCGGATGCCGGCCGACGCGTTGACCAGCGTGTAGGCGTCGGTGGTGCCGTGGTAGCGCGCGTCGAGCACGTCCTGCCAGAACGACTCGCCCGAGTAGGACACGCCGAGACTGCCGAGCATCCGGTTCACGTTGAAGCTGAACCCGACGTTGAAGCGATGCTCCGCCGGCAGATTGAGCTCGCTCAGGTCGAAGCCCTCCGGCTCCGGCTCGCCCTGCCACGAGTAGTTGCCGTAGACGCTGATGCGATCATTGAGCGCCGAGTCGGCGCCGATCTCGAAGCCCTTCTGCGTCATCTCGCCGAAGTTCAGGTACGTGTAAGCCGACGGGAAGCGGATGCCCGACTGGAAGATGGCGCCCCAGATCTGCGCGCCCGAGAACGGTCCGAGCTGCGACGGGAAGCCGGGCGGCGGCGGCGAGATGCCGTAGGCGGCCGTCTGCGTGAACAGGATCTGATCCTTGAACTTGTTCAGATATGCGGCCGCGCTAACCGTGGTCCGTCCAAACACGCCCGTGTAGCCCACCTCGAACGCGTCGAGGCGCTCTTCCTGCAGGTTCTCATTGCCCGCGACGCGGATCGGCACGAAGAAGGTGCCGAAAGGCGCGAGCGCCGGATTGACGCGCGAGAACATCAGCGGCTCCGAAATCGTGACGTCGATGCTGTTGTTGATGGCCGACGGCGCGCGGAACGCGCGGTTGTACGAGAGGCGGATCGACTGCTCCGCCACCGGCTTGACCAGCAGCGCCACGCGCGGCGAGACGACCGCGCCGTCGATCGACGTGAACTTGTCGACACGCGCGCCGAACACGAAGCGCAGCATGTCGGTCAGGAACAGCTCGTCCTGCACGTAGATGCCGCCTTCCGTGCGTGAATCAGCCGCGGGTGCGATCGACAGATCGAATGTGTTGTGGCGCAGGTTGCCGCCGTACGTCAGCACGTTGCGGCCGATCGTCGTCACGTTGCCCGCTTCGAGGTCGAACGTCTTCGTCTTGAAGAGGAAGTTGATGGGCGCGCCGCCGGGGCCGCGCGTGAGCAGCTGCGCCGCGTCGCCGTCGAGCGAGTTGAAGAAGGCCTGCAGGCGCATCGCGCCCTTCGTGAAGTTGACCTTCCCGTAGCCCATCCACGAGCCGCTCTCGATGTCGAACGGGCCGATGCCGCTGTGCATGATCCCTTCGGTGCCCGAGTAGCCGCCCGACACCGTCAGGTAACGGCCGTCCTTGAGGTCATAGTCGAGACGTCCGTCGACCTTCGGCTGCGCCGTGCCCTGGTTGGTGAACGACGGATAATCCGTCGTGCCGCCGTTCGGGATGCGTCCGGTCGGGCGCGCGAACGGGTCCTGCGAGTAGTAGCCGCCCGAGAGCTTGAACGACGCGCGGTCGCTGATGACGCCGGCATGCGTGCCGTTGACGTACCACAGCGTGCCCGCGTCGGCATCGACCGTGTCCGTGCTGCGATCGAACGTGCCGAAGCCCACGGCCGCCGACGTGCCGAGCATTTCGCGCGGCGTCTTGGTGATGACGTTGACGACGCCCGAGACGGCGTTGGCGCCCCAGATGGCCGATGCGGGCCCGCGGATCACCTCGATGCGCTTGAGCTCATTGAGGTTGACCGGCATGAAGTCCCACATCACGAAGCCGAAGAAGTCCTGATAGAGCGAGCGGCCGTCGAGCACGGCGAGCTGGTTGGTCGAGAGCGTGCTCGTCGAGCCTCGCGGCGTGATGTTGACGTCGCGCGCCGAGAGCTGCGTGATGTTGACGCCGGGGACCGCGCGAAGGATGTCGGCGTAGCTCTGCGACGGCGCGAGCTCCAGGGTGCGCGGGCCGATGACGGTGATCGTGGCGGGCGCGTTGACGAGCTGCTGCTCCACCTTTGTGGCGCTGACGACGACGTTCTCCTCCACGCGCACGGGCGGCTGCGGCGGGGCCTGCTGCTGCGCGGGCGGGGGGGGCGGGGGCGTCTGCTGCTGGGCATGCGCTGCCCCCGTGAGGGCAAGCGAGCACGCGACCACCAGGGCGGTGCGGATCGAGTACATGAAATCTCCTCTAAATCCGTGCTGCACCACGCACCACGGCACCAAATTCCAAGCCGGCGCGGCCGGCAGAGTCGCAGGGATATGCAAGCGTATATCACGCTTGGACGAGGACCGCCAGTTCCGGTTCCCGGCCAGCCCTCCCGTTAGACTACGTGGATGGAGTCCCCCCGGCCCTCCGAGCCGGCCCCCAGAGCCCGCACGCGGTGCCTTGTCCGCACCGACTGGCACACGCTCGACGACGAGCGGTTGCTCGATCTGCGGGTGTGCGAGCTGGGCCTGACCATCGAGGGCAGCGTCCTCGAAGAACGCATCGCCTGCGTCGATCGCGAGCTCGAAGCGAGAGGCCTGCAGTTCCGCCCGTACTACTGGCTGTCGGATGACTGGTTCACGCCGGACCATGTGCCCGGCGTCGCCATTCCGTTCTACCTGGCGCACCCGCGGCTCTCGAAGCTCGAAGAGTCCCAGATGCTGGAAGTCGAGGGGGGCACCCATGAATGGTGCCTTCAGATCCTGCGCCACGAAGTCGGCCACGCCGTCGACAACGCGTACATGCTGCAGCGCCGCCACAAGCGGCTGAAGGTCTTCGGGCAGTCGAAGAAGGCGTATCCCGAGTACTACACACCGAAGCCCTACTCGAAGAGCTTCGTCGTGCATCTCGATTCCTGGTACGCGCAGAGCCACCCCGACGAGGACTTCGCGGAGACGTTCGCGGTGTGGCTGACGCCTGACGGCGACTGGCACGAACGGTTCAAGGACTGGCCGGCCGTCAAGAAGATCGAGTACGTCGACGGCCTGATGAAGGACATCGCGGGCAAGCCGCCGGCCGTGCGGACGCGCCGCAGGGTCGACCCCGTGCACACGATGCGCAAGACGCTGCGCGAGCACTACGCGCGCAAGCGCAAGCACTACGGCGTCGAGCGGCCGAACTTCTACGACCGCGATCTGCGCCGCCTCTTCTCCGACGAGCCGCAGTACCGCGGCAACATGAAGGCCTCGCGCTTCATCGCGCGCATCAAGCGCGACGTGCGCCGGCGCGTGGCCGAAGCCACCGGGGAATACCAGTACACGATCGATCAGGTGATCGAAGACATGATCCGCCGCGCCAACGATCTCGGGCTGCGCCTCAAGGTCGATGCCGAGAAGGCCAGCCTCGACTTCGTCATCCTGCTCACGGTCCAGACCATGAACTACCTGCATTCCGGGAGGCATCGTGTCGCACTCTAGTCCCGAAGCCGTGCGCCGTGAGCCGACGTTGTTGTACGACGGCACGTGCCGCTTCTGTACCGCGCAGGCGGCCCGCCTCGCGCGCATCGCGCGCGGACGGGTGCGGATCGAGTCGGCGTACGCGCCCGGAGTCCGCGACCGGTTCCCCATGCTGCCGCAGGACGTCAACGGCATGATGGGGGAGATCAAGCTCGTCGATGCCCACGGCACCCTGCTCGGAGGGGCCGCGGCGATCGCACGCACGCTGCAGATTGGCGGAGGGCCGCTCGGAGCGCTCGCCCACCTCTACCGTGTCTGGCCCGTCCGTCCGATCGCCGACGCGGGCTACCGCGTGATCGCGCGCAACCGCTTCCGCTTCCAGGGGCGGTGCGACGATGGGTCGTGCGAGGTCAAGTAGCCGTATACTTCCGACTCCATGACATCACGCGCTGTCCTGATATTTGCCGCAGTCACACTCTGGTCGGTGTCGGTCGTCTCGAGCGCCGAACAGCGCCGCACGACACCTCCGCCGCCGCGCGCGGCGGCGCCGACCTACGCCGCTGACGTCGCGCCCATCCTCTACAAGCACTGCACCGAATGCCATCGCCCGGGCGAGATCGCTCCGATGTCGCTGATGACCTACGCCGAGGCGCGTCCGTGGGCGAAGGCAATGCGCGACGAGGTCGCCGACGGGCGGATGCCGCCGTGGCACGCCGACCCGGCGCACGGCACGTTCCGGAACGCGCGCGTGCTGACCGCCGCCGAGAAGGAGACGCTCACCCGCTGGGCCAATGCCGGCGCGCCGGAAGGCAGGGCGTCGGACGCGCCGAAGCCGCCGAGCTACTCGAACGGATGGCGCATGGGCACGCCGGACGTGGTGTTCACGCTGTCGAAGCCGTATGCCGTGAAGCAGGACGGCATGATCGACTATCAGTACTTCGACGTGCCGACACACTTCACGGAAGACAAGTTCGTGCGCGCGGTCGAAATCCGGCCGGGCAACCGCGAAGTGGTGCATCACGCGCTGCTCTACGTGCGCGTGCCGCCCGGCGGGCCGCGCCGCACGGCGTTCAGCCAGCCGCGATCGCAGCAGGACTTCCCTGACCAGAAGCGGACGTCGGAGGAGAACGCGCCCACGGGCCCGACCAGCGGCCTGCTCGGCACCTTCGCCCCAGGCACGCCGCCCATGCAGCTTCCGGACGGCGCCGCGATTCGCATCCGCGCCGGCACGACGCTCGTCTTCCAGATGCACTACACGACCAACGGCAAGGCCGCCTCGGATCAGACCTCGGTCGGCCTGATCTTCAGCGACGCGCCGCCGGCCGATGAAGTGCGCGCGACGCACTTCATGAATCCCGCGCTGTTCCTGCCCGCGGGCGCCGCCAGCACCCAGGTGGACTCCGAAATCACGTTCGCCGAGGACATGAAGGTGTGGGGGATCTTTCCGCACACGCACCTGCGCGGCAAGCGCTGGAAATACGAAGCGATCTATCCCGACGGCCGCCGCGAAGTCGTGCTGTCGGTGCCGAACTACGACTTCAACTGGCAGACGTACTACGAGCTCGCGACGCCGCTGGTGCTGCCCAAAGGCACGAAGCTGCTCGCGACGGCGTTCTACGACAACTCCGCCGCGAACCCGGCCAATCCCGACGCGAAGTCGGACGTCCGCTGGGGCGATCAAACCTGGGAAGAGATGCAGTACACGGGTCTGTTGATCTCGTTCGTGCATCCCGCGCCCGTGCGCTGATGCCGCGCGATCGGCAATGGGGCGTCGCGGCCGCCGTCACGGCCGCTGCACTCGCGATGGCCGCGGGCCTCAGCGTCCGCGTCGCCTCGCACGATCGCGTCTCCACACGATTGAGCTGGGACGGCGACGTCGCGCGCCTCGTCGAGGCGCGCTGCGCGCCGTGCCACGCAGCGGCCCCCGCATCCGGTGCGGCCCTTCGCGCGCCGATGCCGTTCGACAGCTACGCCGCCACCCGCCCCTGGGCGCGCGCCATGCGCGAGGCCATGCTCGCGGGCCACGGACACACATCGACGGGTGGCGCGCTGACGAACTTCGAGCGCGAGCTCCTCGTGAAATGGATCGACGGCGGCGCACCCGAGCGCGCGCCGATTCCCGCGCTTCCCGGCGGCGCCGGCACGCGCTACATCCGGGTCGCCACGCCCGCTCCCACTGAAACGCTCGAGCGTTACCGCAAGCAACACGGCGGGACCCCGGCCATCGTCGCCGGACTCGGGCTCGCTCTCCGCGCGGCCGATCTGCTGATTGTCATCGAGCGCGGCGGCGGGACCGAGCGCGTGATCGCGAACGGAGAGATCGTGCCGTCGCTCACGGCATTTCTCGCTGCGCTCCCGGCGTCGATGCCGAGACAGCGCGTGTCGGATGCGGCCTACATCATCGGCGACCCTGCGGCAGTGCCGCGCCGGGAAGCGGCAGAGGTTCCGCCCGACGGCCCCGATCGCTTCTGGTGCCCGATGCATCCCGACGTGCGTAGCGCCGCGCCCGGCATCTGTCCGCGCTGCGGTATGACGCTGATCGAGATCCCCCCGCTGTCGCTCGATGCGTTCGCCCTCGACATCGTGTCATCAGCCGTGACGATGAGCGGGCAGACGCGCCTGCGGCTGCGCGTCACGCGCGGCTCTGCCCGCGTGCCCGTCACGAGGTTCCAGACGCTCCATGAGCGGCCGTTCCACCTTTTCGTCGTGAATGAGGCGCTGTCGTTCTTCGCGCACGTGCACCCTGAAGCGCGCGGCGACGATCTCGAAGTAATGCTGGCGCTACCCGGCGGCGGCCGCTACCGCTTAATCGGCGACTTCATGCCGCTCGACGCGCCGCCGCAACTGCGCATGGCCACGCTCACGATCGAGAGAGAGGGGCGCCGGCAGGCGCCGCCGCAGGCATCAGGGCTGAGCGCGACGCTCGGGCCCGCCACGCCCCAGGCGGGACGCGAAGGACGCCTCTCGTTCGACATCGTCGACACGCGTACCGGCAAGCCGCCAATGGATCTCGAGCCGTTCCTCGGCGCGGCCGCGCACCTCTTCGCCATCGACGAGGCCCTGCGCGAACCGATGCACGGGCATCCGCTCGAAGCGCCGGGAGGCTTGACGCAGCCGGCGTTCGACATCCGCTTTCCGCGAGAGGGACGGTATCGTCTCTGGCTGCAGGTGCAGCGCGCCGGCCGCGTGGAGACGATGCCCGTTACTGTGGACGTTTCGAAGTGATCGTGTAGATAAGGTAGTCGGCGCGCGCGCGGTCCTCAGCGGGCGGATCGATTCCGTCGAGCGATGCGATCGGCAGCACCGACACGACCGCGATGCGCGAGCCGGGCATCCGCCGGGCCGCCCGGGCCGCCGCGCCCAGACGGAAGTCGCTGTGGAATGCGCCGTTGTAGTGCACGACGAGCGGCCCTTCACCAGGTCCCCTGGCCGCCCGCGCGATCGACTCCCCCATCACTTCGTCCTTGAGGCACTGGGCGTAGTAGTAGCGCTCCACCATGCGCGCTTGCGCCGCGACGGCATCGGGCCCTTCGCCGGCCGGGTGCCCGCCCATCGTCTTCGCGAAGCGATCGAAATACGCATCCTTCGGACACTGCATCTCGACCGCCGTCCAGGCCTTCTGCTCCGGCGCAATCGTCGCGAGTGACTCGAGCCCTGCCTTGGCCACGCCAGAGGCGAGAGGACGCGGGACATTGGAAGCGATGACGGGCCAGGATTTCCCGCGCGCGAACTCGACGAGCGGCCGGTAGTCGGTCTGGTATTTCGGCCACGGACGGCTGATCTTGAGGAACGCGGCTTCGTCGCTGCGCCCGGCAAGGAACTCGTCGAGGGCGGCCTGCGTGTCGCGCTCGAACATCTCGAGCGAGACGGCGAGATCCGGCCGCCGGCGTGAGAGGGCCTCGAGCATGGCGCGCTCGATGGCGTGTGTGTGCGGATCCCCGTGCTGCTCGCCTACGAGCACCGCGTCAGCCTTCGCCAGGTCCGCGCTCATCGTCTCGAAATCGGTCCAGGCGCCCGCTTTCGTGTCGAAGACGCGCTGCGGCACGTACGACTGCGCGGACACGGCGCACACGAAGCACGCGGCCGCAACGACGGAGAGAGTCGGAGTTCGCATGATCAGCTACTCTAGCAGCATGTCCACCGTTTCGAGGCTGGCCGCGCGCCGCGTACTGCAGGCACTCGCCGTCGCGTGCGCTGTGGCTCCCGCGTCGGCATCACAGCAGATCCAATGGGAGCGCTGCGAGCTGCCGGGCCCGCGCGCGCGCTCGTACTGCGCGGCCGTGCCGGTCCCGGAAAACTACGACGCACCCGCCGCGCGATCGCTGCCGCTCCAGGCGATCACGTATCGCCCGTTGACGCAGGGGATCGAGGCGGAGCCGGTCTTCGTGCTGCACGACACCCCTGGACTCACCAGACCGTCGGTGCTGCGCTCCTCCGCGGGTCTCGCGACGGCGTTGGCCTCGACGCATCAGATCGTGTTCGTCACGCCTCGCGGCACGTCCACGGCGGAGGCCCTCGCGTGCCCGGACGCCGCCGGCACTCCCATGTCGCTCGCAAGTCCGGCTGCGCTGCTGCGCGCCTGCCGCGCGGCGCTCGCCTCGCGCGCCGATCTCGCGCGCTACAGGTCCACTGACGATGCGCGCGATCTGGATCGCGTGCGCGACGCGCTCGGGGCCGGGCGCGTCACGCTGTACGGCACGGGCTACGGGGCCCGCGTGGCGCTCGAGTACATGCGCTTGTACCCCGCGCGCGTCCATACGGCGGTGCTCGCGGCGCCCGCGCCGGCGGGCGCGGCGTCCGGGGCCGGAGTGGCACC
>JALYRV010000072.1 GCA_030855205.1 Acidobacteriota bacterium
AGGCTCGCCCGTCTGTTCGGCGCGCGCCTCCCCCGTCTGTGCGGCGCGCGGCTCCGGATCCCGCGGCGCGTCCGCCGGCTTCTCAGGCTTTTCCATATCTATCCCGACCCCTTCGACCGCATGAACTCCCGCACCAGCGGCAGCTCGGAACGATCGAGCTCCTCGGACGTGCCCTCCGCGGCAATCCGTCCCTGATCGAGCACCATCAGCCGCCGGCCGATCCGGCGCGCGCTCGGAATATTGTGCGTGACGACAATCAGCGTCGTTTTCTGCTCGTCGCGCGTGCGGCAGAGCAGCTCGTCGATCTCGTCGGCCGTGATCGGATCGAGACCCGCGCTCGGCTCGTCGACGAGCAGGATGTGCGGATCGAGCGCCATGGCGCGCGCCAGCCCCGCGCGTTTCTTCATGCCGCCCGACAACTGCGACGGCATCTTGTCGTAGTCCGCTTCGAGCCCCACCTGCTCGAGCTTGCCGAGCGCGATGTCCTCGATCTCCGCATCCGAGAACTCTGTATGGCGGCGCAGAGGGAACGCGACGTTCTCCCCGACCGTGATCGAATCGAACAGGGCCGCGTTCTGGAACAGGAATCCCAGCTGCTGCCGGATCTCGCCCAGGGTGTCGCGTGACGCCTCGGTGACTTCCTGCCCCTCGACGAACACCTGGCCGGCGTCGGGTGTCATCAGGCCCATGATGGTCTTGAGCGTCACGCTCTTGCCCGTCCCGCTCTTGCCCAGGATGCACACGGCATCACCGGCCGCGATCTCGAACGACAGATCGTCGAGCACCTTGCGCTTGCCCAGCACGGTGGTGACGTGGTCGAACCGCACGGCGGGGATGATGTCGGTCATCGGTTCGACGGGAACAGGACGAAGATCGCCTGCACCAGAATGACGTTGACGATGATCATCAGGATGGACGACTGCACGACGCTCTGCGTGGACGCCCGCCCCACCCCCTCCGTTCCCTGTCCGGCATTGAATCCGAGATACGACGAGACAGTGGCGATGATGAAGCCGAAGACCATGGTCTTGAGCGTCGACGGCAGGAACGTGGCGAAGTCGATCATCGCGAAGGCACGCTGCACGTAGAGCTGCAGCGACATGCCGCTCGCCAGTGTTTCGGCGAGATATCCGCCCATGATTCCGGCGCCATTGAGCAGCGTCGTCAGCAGCGGAAACGCGATCAGGCACGCCGCAATGCGCGTGACGACGAGATAGCGGAACGAGTCGACGCCCGCGGCTTCGAGCGCGTCGATCTGTTCGGTCACGCGCATGGCGGCGAGCTCCGCACCAATGCCGGCCCCGATGCGGCCGGCAAGCAGCAGGCCTGCGGTGAGAGGGCCGGTTTCACGGACGAGCGCCATCGCCAGGCCGGCCGGAATCATCGACTCGGCGCCGAAGCGCTCGAGCGACGCGCGCGTATGCATGGAGAGCACGACGCCGACGGCAAAACCGGAGACCGCGATCAGCGGCGCGGAGCGGACGCCGAGCTCGAACAGGTGGCGGATGATCTCGTCGAATTCGAAGGGAGGGCGAAACAGGTCACGCGCCGCGCGGGCGGCAAAAGCCGCCAGGCCTCCCACTGAGGCCAGCGATGACGAAGCGTAGGCGGAAGCTCGAGCACCCAATGGCCGAGCTGATTGCAAGGATCAGTCCGGACGGGCTTGCGACGCCCCCGCCCGGGGCTTCGCGCCGTCGATGATGCCGTGCTTCTTCATCTTGCTATAGAGCGTGGGGCGGTAGAGGCCGAGAATCTGCGCCGCTTCCTGCTTGTTCCAGTTGGTGCGCTGCAGCGTCTGCAGGATGGCCATCTTCTCAATCTCGGCAAGCGAGCGGTGCGTCGGCACCTGGAACTCGGCCGGCTCTGCCGCAACCTCACGCATCGCCTCGGGCAGGTCGGCGACGGTGATCTCGTTCCCCTTCGCGACGAGCACGCCGCGCTCAATGATGTTTTCGAGCTCGCGCACGTTGCCCGGCCAGCGGTGACGGATGAGCAGGTGGTAAACCGCCGGCTGAATCGATTTGATGTTGCGCTGGTGCCGCTGGCGGTACTTCTCGAGGAAGTGCTCGCAGAGCAGCGGGATGTCTTCGGTGCGCTCGCGGAGAGGCGGCACGCGCACCATAATCGTGTTGATACGGAAGTACAGATCCTCGCGGAGCCGTCCGTCGCGCAGCGCGGCATCGAGGTCGATGTTCGTCGCGCAGATCAGGCGGAAGTCGACGCGTACGAGGCGATCGCTGCCGATGGGCCGGTACTCGCGCTCCTGAATGACGCGCAGCAGCTTCGTCTGCAGGTACGGCGGCATCTCGCCGATCTCGTCGAGCAGCAGCGAGCCCCCCTCGGCGAGCTCGAAGAGCCCTTCCTTGTCGGTGGTCGCGCCCGTGAAGGCGCCACGCTTGTAGCCGAAGAGCTCCGACTCGATCAGATCCTTCGGAATCGCGGCGCAGTTGATCTTGATGAACGGGCCGCGCGCACGCTTGCTGTTGATGTGCACCGCATTCGCGATCAGCTCTTTGCCTGTGCCGTTCTCTCCCTGAATGAGGATGTTGGCATCGCTCATCGCCACGCTTTCGACCAGCTCGAGCGACTCGTGCATCTTGCGGCTCTTGCCGATGATGTTGCGGAACCCGGCGCGGCTCTCGAGCGTGCGCCGCAACTGCTGGTTCTCGCCCAGCAATTCCCGGCGCTCGAGCGCGCGCTCGAGGCGCACGAGCAGATGGTCAGGGTCGATCGGCTTGGGGATGAAATCGAACGCGCCGTGCTTGGTGGCCTCGACCGCCTTGGGAATCGTGCCGTGGCCGCTGATGACGAGGACTTCCACGTCGGCTCGCTCCGACTTGAACTTCTTCAGCAGATCCAGCCCGTCGATATCCGGCAACACCATGTCGGTGACGACGGCGTCGGGCTTCCACGTCTTGAAGATTTCCTCGCCGCGCGATCCGACCATCGCGGTCTTGAGCTCATATCCCGCATGCTCGAGGAGCATCTTCAGGAAGTCGAGGATCTGCGGCTCATCGTCAATCGCGAGCACCCGCGCCTTGCGCTTCGCCTGCTCTGCCATAGGATGTCGACATTATTACACAGCCCAGCCAGGCTGTCCGCATGCTGACAACTGTTGCCGATCCATACAAAAAGGCCCGGTTTCCCTCGGCTATAATCCCTTTCATGACTGAACGCTACGCGGCTCAGCTCGGGTCCTACAGGCGGAGCGTCCCGGTCTGGTCTGCGGAGCCGCGCGACGAAACGGGGGCGGTCGTGACACCCTGCAAGCTCGGCCTAGACGGCGCACCAATGGCGTGCGAGCGGTGCGGTAACGCGATGTACCGGATGCACGCCGTCTGGCGCTGCCCGAAGTGCCGCTTCAAGACCGACTGTTGCGGCTGGTAGCCCCCTCATGAACCTTCTTCCCACGCTCATCCGTACCGACGCGCCCGAATTCCGCGACAACGCGGCGCGAATGCGCGCGCTCGTCGACGAGCTCCGCGCGCGCACCGATCAGGTGCATCTGGGCGGCGGGCCGCGCTACATCGAGCGGCATCGCGAGCAAGGCAAGATGCCCGTGCGCGAGCGTGTCGACACGCTGCTCGACGACGGATCCCCGTTCCTCGAGCTCTCGCCCCTCGCCGCCTGGGACATGTACGAAGGGGGCGCCCCCGGCGCAGGTGTCGTGACAGGGATCGGCCGCGTCTCGGGACGCGAAGTGCTCATCGTGGCCAACGACGCGACCGTCAAGGGCGGGACCTACTACCCCATGACGGTGCGGAAGCACATTCGCGCCCAGGAAATCGCGCTGCAGAACCGCCTGCCCTGTGTCTATCTCGTCGACTCGGGGGGCGCCTTCCTGCCGCTGCAGGCCGAGGTCTTCCCCGATCGCGACGACTTCGGCCGCATCTTCTTCAATCAGGCGCGCATGTCGGCCGAGCGCATCCCCCAGGTCGCCGTGGTGATGGGCTCCTGCACGGCGGGTGGCGCCTATGTGCCCGCCATGTCCGACGAGACCGTCATCGTCAAAGGCACCGGCACGATCTTTCTCGGCGGCCCGCCGCTCGTGAAGGCGGCGACCGGTGAAGAGGTCACGGCGGAGGACCTCGGAGGCGCCGACGTCCATACGCGTCTCTCGGGGGTCGCCGACTACTACGCCGAGGACGACGCGCACGCGCTCGAGATCGCCCGCGTGATCGTCAGCACGCTGCACACGTCGAAGCAGATGCCCGCCGACATCACGACGCCCGCCGCGCCTGCGTATGACCCCTCCGAAATCCACGGCATCGTCAATCTCGACGCCCGGAAGCCGTACGACGTGCGCGAGGTCATCGCGCGCATCGTCGACGAGTCGCGCTTCGACGAGTTCAAGGCGCGCTATGCGACGACCGTCGTGACCGGCTTTGCGCGCCTGCACGGCCTGCTGGTCGGGATCGTCGCCAACAACGGCGTGCTGTTCTCGGAGTCGGCGCTCAAGGTCACGCATTTCATCGAGCTGTGCAACCTGCGCGGTATTCCGCTGGTCTTCCTGCAGAACATCACCGGCTTCATGGTCGGCAAGCAGTACGAGCGCGGCGGCATCGCGAAGGACGGCGCCAAGATGGTGCATGCGGTCGCGAACTCGGTGGTGCCGAAGTTCACCGCGATCATCGGCGGGTCGTTCGGCGCGGGCAACTACGGCATGTGCGGCCGGGCGTACGAGCCGCGGCTGCTGTGGATGTGGCCCAACGCGCGTATCTCGGTGATGGGCGGCGAACAGGCCGCATCGGTGCTGACGACGGTCAAGCGCGATCAACTCGCGCGCGAGGGGAAGACGCTGTCGGCCGGCGAGGAGCAGGCGATCCGTCAGCCCATTCTCGACAAGTACGAGCTCGAAGGCTCCCCCTACTACTCCACCGCGCGCCTGTGGGACGACGGCATCATCGACCCGGCGGCGACGCGCGACGCGCTCGCCCTCGGCCTGTCAGCGGCGTACAACGCGCCCGTGCCGCCGCCGAAGTTCGGTGTCTTCAGGATGTAGGGACGGCTCACCCCTCACGGACATGGCATGAATACACTCACGGTTACCGGCGGTCCGTTCGTCACGGTGACGCTCAACCGTCCGGACGTGCGCAACGCGTTCAACGAGGAGCTCATCGCGGATCTGACGGCGTGGGCCCAAGAGGCGGCAGCCTCGCCTGACATTCGCGGCGCGGTGATTCGCGGCGCGGGCAAGACGTTCTGCGCGGGGGCCGACGTCAACTGGATGGCGAAGACGGTGACCTACACGCGCGAGGAGAACCTGGCCGACGCGCGGCGCATGCGCCGGATGTTCGAGCTCCTCGACGAGCTGCCCTTCCCGCTCATCGCGCGCATCCACGGCGCGGCGCTCGGCGGCGGCGCCGGACTCGCGTCGATCTGCGACATCGTCGTGGCCGCGGACGACGCGACGTTCGGGTTCACCGAAGTCAAACTCGGCATTCTGCCCGCGGTCATCTCGCCGTTCGCGCTGCGCAAGATCGGGGTCTCTGCGGCGCGCGAGCTGTTTCTCACCGGCGCACGATTCGACACGGCGCGCGCGATAGCGATCGGGCTCGTGCATACCGCTGTTGCGGAAGCCGCGCTCGACGCCGCCGTCGAACGTCATCTCACCGAGCTCCGCACCGCGGCGCCAGGCGCAGTGCGTGAAGCCAAGCGGATGATTCGCGAAGTCGCGGGCCGCGTCGCGACCGAAGCGGACATCACCACCGCCGCGATCGCCGAACGGCGCGTGTCGGCCGAAGGCCAGGAAGGCCTTCGGGCGTTTCTCGAAAAGCGCAGCGCGACGTGGGCCGGGAAATCTGAAACGTAAAACACCGCTCGATAGTCCATCGACGATGCAGTTTTACGGTTTGCGATTTACGTTGCGCGCTCCCCCTGAGTGTCGAGAAAACATCAACCGCACTGCCTGCGCAGCATCGCCGAAACGGCCATCGCGCCTCTGAAACGTTCGAGAATCCACGGGCACGCGACGTGCGCTGCAGTTGCGCATGCAGTCACAGGAGCTGAGGGAACGAATCGTCGCGTGGGTTGTCGATGTCGGCCTTCTCGCACGTCCGCTGTTCCGGCAGCGCGAGACGAGTCACCGCGCCAGTCAGTTGAAGCGCGCGGCCGACTCCGTGGCCATCAACTATCGCGCCGCACAGATCGCGAGGTCACACAAGGAGTTCACCGCGAAGCTCTCGATAGCGCTCGAGGAGGCCGATGAAGCGGTCGGCTGGCTCGAGCTGTCGCATCGCGAGGGAGTCTTGCGCGGTGACGCCACGATGCGGGCCCTCGACGAAGGGCGGCAACTGACGCGGAGCCTGGCCCGGTCACGCGAAACGGCGCAGGCACGCGAGGGCCTGTCGCGGAGGCCTCGGAGGGGTTCTGAAACGTAAAGCGTAAACAGCATCGACACACGGCTATCGTCAGCCCCCGGTCGCGACTCGATAAACGATGGTCGATGCTATTTACGATTTACAATCTACGTTGCAAGTGTCCACGTGCCATTGACGCGCCTACTGATAGCGAATCGCGGCGAGATCGCCTGCCGCATCATCCGTGCCTGCCGTGATCGAGGGATCACCTCGATCGCGGTGTATTCGGATCCCGACCGCACGGCGATGCACGCGCGCGTGGCGGACGAAGCCGTGGCCCTCGGAGGCACGACCTCGGCCGAGAGCTACCTGCGGATCGATCGGCTCATAGAGGCGGCGCGCGAGAGCGGCGCCGACGCGGTGCATCCGGGTTACGGATTCCTCTCGGAGCGCAGCGCATTTGCCAGGGCGGTCGCCGGCGCCGGACTGATCTTCGTCGGTCCCCCCGCCGACGTCATCGATCGGATGGGCGCGAAGATCGAAGCCCGCGCGATCGCCATCAAGGCGGGCGTGCCCGTCGTGCCCGGCGGGATCGCCGCGGATCAGAGCGACGCGGGAATCACGGCGGCCGTCACGGCCGTCGGCTACCCGGCCCTCATCAAGGCGTCGGCGGGCGGCGGCGGCAAGGGAATGCGCGTGGCGCGCGACGCCGCGGCGCTCGAAGAGGCGATCGGCGCCGCGCGCCGCGAGGCCGAGGCCGCCTTCGGCGACGGCACGCTCTACGTCGAGCGGCTCATCGACAAGCCGCGTCACGTCGAGATTCAGGTCATGGCCGACGCGCATGGCGGCGCGGTGCATCTGTTCGAACGCGACTGCAGCGTGCAGCGGCGCCACCAGAAAGTCATCGAAGAGAGCCCGTCGCCGGGCCTGAGCGCACGCGTGCGCGGCGACATGGGCGCCGCGGCGGTGGCCCTGGCACAGGCCGCGGGCTACGTGAACGCCGGCACCGTCGAGTTCCTCGTGGAGGGAGAGGGGGATGAAGCCCGCTTCTATTTCCTCGAGATGAACACCCGCCTTCAGGTCGAGCATCCGGTGACCGAAGTGGTCACGGGAGTCGATCTCGTGCAGGCGCAGCTCGATGTCGCGGCTGGCCTGCCGCTGCCATGGACGCAGGAGGCGCTCGCGCAGCGCGGACACGCGATCGAGTGCCGCATCTACGCCGAGGCGCCGGAACAGGGATTCCTTCCGCAGGCCGGACACATCCTCTATTGGCAGCAGCCGTCGGGACCCGGCGTGCGCGTGGACGCCGGATTCGCCGCCGGCAGCGAGGTCGCGGTCCACTATGATCCGCTCCTTGCGAAGTTGATCGTCTCGGGCGCCACGCGCGACGAGGCCATACGCCGCGCGTTGCGCGCGCTCGATGAGTTCGTGATCCTCGGCGTGCGCACCAACATCGCATTCCTCGCGACTGTCCTGCGGAGCGACGCATTTCAATCCGGCGGCGTCCACACCCGCTGGGTCGACGACGAAATCGACGCGCTCACCCCGGCGCCATCTGAGGAACTCGGGGCCATCGCCGCCGCCGCGTCACGCGCCGTGCAAGCGGGCCCGGGCGGGGCCCCCGGACGCGCGGCGCACGCCGCCGATCCGTGGCGCGATCTGCAGGGGTGGGGGCGATGACGATCGATCGAGTCGAACCCGCGGGTCCCAATCAGGTGATGGTCTCCGCAGATGGGCGCCGGTATCTGGCCACGGTTGTGTGGGACGGCAGCCGCGCCTGGGTCCACGTCGCCGGCGCGGTGCACGTGATCGAGCCGCGCGAAGCCGCGGGCCGGCGCTCCGCCGCCACGCCGGATCACGACGCGCTCTCGGCCCCCATGCCCGCAACCGTCACACGACTCCACGTTTCGGCGGGCGACGTCGTGAAGAGCGGCGACGTCGTCGCGCTCCTCGAAGCGATGAAGATGGAGCTGCCCGTGCGCGCGCCGAGAGACGGCGTGGTTGCGCGGGTCAACTGCGCCGCGGGACAACTCGTGCAGCCGGGCGTGCCGCTGATCGACCTCGAATGACCGGCTTCCCTGCGTCCGTCTCCATCGTCGAAGTGGGTCCGCGCGACGGCCTGCAGAACGAAGCCGCGGCCATTCCCGCCGAGGACAGAATCAGGCTGGTCGACGCGCTCGCCGGCGCGGGCCACACTCGCATCGAGGCCGGGGCCTTCGTGAGCCCGAAGTGGGTGCCGCAGATGGCCGGCAGCGAGGCGGTCTTCGCGGGCATCCGGCGCAAGCCCGGCGTGCGCTATTCCGCGCTGGTGCCGAACCTCCAGGGCCTCGAACGCGCGGCGAGCGCGCGGGTGGACGAGATCGCGCTGTTCGCGGCCGCCTCCGACACGTTCAGCCGCAGAAACACCAACGCCTCAATCCCCGACGTGCTCGCCGGCTACGCCACGGTCGCGCGCGCCGCGATCGCGCAGGGCATGCGCGTGCGGGGATACGTCTCGACGGCGTTCGGATGCCCGTTCGAAGGCGAGGTCGCCACATCGCGCGTGATCGACGTGACGCGCGAGCTGCTCGACATGGGCGCCGGCGAAATCGCCATCAGCGACACGATTGGCGTTGCGCATCCCGGCCAGGTGCGGTCTCTCCTCGACGCCCTCGGCTCGGCTGTTCCGCTCGACGCGATCGCCCTTCACTTCCACGACACCCGCGGCACGGCGCTCGTCAACGTCTACGCTGCGCTTCAGCACGGCATCACGGTCTTCGACAGCTCCGCTGGCGGTCTGGGCGGATGCCCGTACGCGCCCGGGGCTGCCGGGAACCTGGCCACCGAAGATCTGCTCTTCATGCTCGACGGTCTGGGTATCTCGACGGGCGTCGATCGCGAAAAGGTCGCCGCCGCGTCCCGAATGCTCGAGCCCGCGCTCGGTCATCCATTGCCCTCGCGCCTGCTGCAGACGGAAGCCGCGAGGGAGCCTCAAGGGTTTCTCTGACAATGATTTAGAGCCGAATTGTCGAGTGGGCATTCCGATTGCACTAGCAGCTGCCGGAGCGTCAAAGTGCCAAGCACCTTCCCACGACCCACTTTCCTCGTAGCCGCCGTGCTCATCTCATCGGTCGCCGCCGCCTCCTGCGGCAAGACGAAGGATGCGCCCGCCGATACACGCGCCGCGAAAATCGAGCCCGGCGTTGTCGACGCCATCAAGGCGCAATTGTCGGCGCGCCCTGCGTTCCTGTCGGAAGGCGCGCGGAACGAGAAGGCGTGGAAAGCCGTTCGCCAGTTTTACGAGAAGCGCGCGTTCGCGCCAGCCTGGATCGACGGACGCCGCCCGACGGGCGATTTCGACGAGCTGCTGGAGGCGTTGCGCACGGCGGACCGCGAGGGGCTCGATCCGTCGATGTACGGCACGCAGGCCATCGTCGCTCACCGTCAGAACGCAAGCGGCAAGCGCTTCAGCCGCGACGCGTTCGCGAAAGACGATGTCGACGACATCGATGTGTGGAGCACGTGGGCGTTCATGTCGTATGCCGACGACCTCTCCGACGGCATCACCAATTTCGCGCAGGTGCAGGGTACGTGGGGCATGAAGCCCGAGCCGGTCGATCTGGTCGCCGCGCTCGACTCAGCACTCGCCAGTGGCGAGATTCGCAAAGCACTCGAGGAGGCCGCACCTCGCCATCCCGAGTATCTGGCGCTGAAGAAGGCGCTCGTCGCGCATCGGCAGATCGCGACCTGGGGCGGCTGGCCTGCGATTCCGGCCCAGATCAAGCTCAAGGCCGGCGGCAGCGACCCCGCGGTGCCCGCGCTTCGCAAGCGTCTCGCGCTCACCCACGACTTCAAGGGCTCAGCAGATGACGCGTCGACGGTCTACGACGGCACGCTCGTCGATGCCGTCAAGCTGTTTCAGTTGCGGCACGGTCTCGCCGAGGACGGCGTGGTCGCCGGCAAGACCGTCGCGGCGATGAACGTGCCGGTCTCGAAGCGGATCCGGCAGATCGAGCTCAACATGGAGCGGTGGCGCTGGATGCCGCGCGAGCTTGGCGCGAACCACGCGCGCGTCAACATCCCCGAGTACCGTCTCGATTTGTGGGAAGGCGATCAGATCGCGCTGACGATGCGCGTGGTCGTCGGCTCTCCCGACAATCGCACGCCGATTTTCTCGGATCAGATGACGCACATCGTTTTCAGCCCGTACTGGAACGTGCCGCCGAGCATTGCGAGCGAGGAAACCCTGCCTGCGGTGCAGGACGATCCGAGCTACCTCGCGCGCAACAATCTGGAAGTCGTGGGGACGTCGGGCAGTGTGGTGGATCCGGGGGCCGTCAACTGGTCCGACGCCTCGAGCTATCGCTTCCGGCAGAAGCCGGGCACGAGCAACTCGCTCGGTCTCGTGAAGTTCATGTTCCCGAACCAGCACAACGTATATCTGCACGACACGCCGGCCGACGCGCTCTTCGCCCGCCCGGCGCGGGCCCTCAGCCATGGGTGTGTGCGCGTGGAGCAGCCGACCAAGCTCGCGCGCTATCTGCTGCGCGACAGCGCCAAGTGGGATGAGGACCGCATCGACGCGGCGATGCACGCCGGCACCGAGAGCCACGTGAAGCTCGACAAGGCGATTCCGGTCTACCTGCTCTACATGACGGCGCGCGCGTCCCACAGCGACGGCGCGATGCACTTCCGCGACGACGTGTACGGACACGACGTGCAGCAGGGTCGATCGTTCGATCAGCAGCTCGCGAAGCTGCAGCAGCGAGCGGCCGAGCTCAACGCACGGCTCTCGGGCAGCGTGAGCGCACCCGGCGGGCGCTAGACGCGCGTCAGCCGGGCGGCAGAATCATCTCGCGCACATGCGCGAGAAGATCGTCGGGGAGGCAGGGCTTCACCAGCATACGGTCGATGCCGCTGGCCGTGGCTGCGTCGGCCGTTTCAGAATCCGCGTAACCGCTGAGGCAGAGTATCGGGATACCGGCTGTCTCAGGACTTTCCTTCAGCGCCTTCGCGAGCTCGAGTCCCGTCATGCCGGGCAGCGACAGATCGGTCACGATCAATGACGGCCGCCGCTCCCGGGCGAGCTCGAGGGCGACATCGCCGCGCCCCGCTTCAATCACGTCGAACGACGAGGACAGGAACAGCTCGGCATAGTAGGCGCGCGTGTCGGCGTGGTCTTCCGCCAGCAGCACGGTCTGCCGTGTAGAGGGATTGTTCATGGGAGTGTGCCTCGAGTATAACGCACGCCCCTCCTGCTGAGTTCGTACGTTGTCAAACAGTAAGATCGTTTCGTGACGGTCATCGATCGATGGTTCGAGGCTCTCGAGCAACGCCACCTGGCCGAGCTCGAATGGGCCGAAGTGACACGTGCGTTACGCGCCCTGTCGTCGGCGTACGTGCAGAGGCGCGCGACGCTTGCCAGGGGCGCGGCGCTCGACGGGCGCGGAAAGCGCGCGGCGTTCGCGATGTTCTACGGACCGCTGCACTTTGCGGCCGTCTCGGCGGTGGTCGAAGGACTGCGCGCGGACGGTGCGGCTGTCTGCGGCGCGCGCGCGATCACCGACCTCGGCGCGGGCACCGGCGCGGCCGGGGCCGCCTGGTCGCTGGCCTGCACGCCGCACCCGCGCGTCACCGGCGTCGACATCCATCCGTGGGCGGTGACCGAAGCCACGTGGACCTATCGGCATTTCGCGATCGACGGGCGCGCGGTGCGCGGCGATGCCGCTGCGGCCCGCGTGCCGGCGGAGTCGGCGCTCATCGCAGCCTACACGCTCAACGAGCTCGACGAAGCGACCCGCGGCCGCGTGCTGTCGGCCGCGCTTGCGTCGCGGCAGCCGCTGTTGATCGTCGAGCCGATTGCGCGCGGCGTGACGCCGTGGTGGAATCGCGCGGCTGCGGACGTCGTCGCGGAGGGCGGGCGCAGTGATGACTGGAAGCTGCCGCTGGAGATGCCGGAGCGCTGGCGTCTGCTCGACCGCGCGGCCGGCTTCCGGCGCGACTATCTCAGTGCGCGCTCGCTCTGGCGGCCGGCTGTATCACGTGGATGAATGAACACATGCGGCCGGTGCCCACGGCGTGCGCATCCTGATCGTCCCCTCGTGGGCCGCGCGGCCGGCACCTTCGAGGTGAAACGCGAGGGGTGACGCTTGCCACGCGCCGGCGGCGGGGAGCCATTAGAATAGCCCCCACATGAAGCTTCCCGTCGCAGGCGCACTCCTGCTGGGCCTCTCGCTGGCCCAGTCGCCGGCACCGTCCGCACCGGGGTTCACGCACGCGATCGCTGGTAATCCTGGCGACGCGAAGGGGCGCGGCCAGGGGGGCTACGTGCTCGCGGGCGGCGGCACCGACCAGGAAGCCGCGTTCAAGTGGCTGATCGAGCGCAGCGGCGGCGGCGACATCGTCGTCATCCGGGCCTCGGGTGCCGACGCCTACAACAAATGGATTCTCGATCTCGGCGGCGCCGACTCGGTCGAGACGATCATCTTCACCGACCGCTCGGCGGCCTCCGATCCGTTCGTCATCGAGCGGCTCAGGCGAGCCGAGGCCGTGTTCATCGCCGGCGGCGATCAGTCGCGGTACGTGAACTACTGGAAAGGCACGCCGGTCGAAGACGAGCTTCACGCGCTGCTCGAGCGCGGCGGCCCCATCGGCGGCACGAGCGCCGGCCTGGCGATTCTCGGCGAGTTCGGCTTCGGCGCCCGCGAAGGCGGCCTGACGTCCAGAGAGGCGCTCCCCGATCCGTTCGTCAAGGCCATCGAGCTCGATCGCGACTTCCTCTCGCTCCCCCATCTCGAGCGGTTGATCACCGACACGCATTTCGTCGAGCGCGATCGGCTCGGCCGCCTGCTGACGTTCCTCGCGCGCATCCAGAAGGACGGCTGGTCCGCCACGCCGCGGGCGCTGGCCGTGGACCGGGAGACGGCCGTGCTCGTCGACCCATCGGGACGCGCCACGCTGGCCGGCAAGAACACCGCGTATTTCATCCGCCCGACACGCGCGCCTGACGTGTGCGAGCCGGGCAAGCCCCTCACCATGCGCGGCATCGAGGTCTATCGGATCACCGCCTCGGGCACCTTCGACCTGCCCGCCTGGCGCGGCACGGGAGGACTCGCCTACTCACTCGACGTCGTCAACGGCGTCGTCACCTCTTCCCGCGGCGATTTGTATTAAGGAGCGTTTCGTTATGCGTCGAAGCCCTTTCGTCAAGCGCGTTGCGCGCGTCGTCGGCCTGACCGGTCTCGCCGTGTCGCTCTTTGCCGCGGGTGCCGCGGCCGAGCCGATCAAGTTTGCGCGGCATCCGCACGTGTCGCACGGCAAGCTCGTGTTCGCGTATCACGGCGACATCTGGATCGCCGGCGCCGACGGCTCGCATCCGTCGCGTCTCACCGCGCACGTCGCGCGCGACACGTTCCCGCGCTTCTCGCCCGACGGGACGATGGTGGCGTTCACCAGCAACCGCTTCGGTAACGACGATGTCTTCGTGGTGCCGGCGGCCGGGGGCGAGCCGAAGCAGCTCACCTTCGCCACGACGGGCGACTCGGCGCTGTACTGGATGCCCGACGGTAAATCGATCGTCTTCTCCACGACGCGCGGCACCAGCCCCTGGCGATCGCCCCTCTACACGGTTCCCGCCTCCGGCGGGCTGCCCTCGCCCCTTCCGATGGACGGCGCGGTCAACGGCATGCTGCGGCAGGACGGCGCGATGATCGCCTACAACCGGATGGGCGGCGCGTACTGGCGCAAAGGGAACAAGGGGAATCGCGCCGACGACATCTGGGTGCAGGACCTGCGCAGCAGGAAGATCACGCAGATCACCGACACCGACCCGCTGAAGTTCCGCGAGCACGTCGAGGACCGCTATCCGATGTGGGGCGCCGACGGCCAGATCTACTTCGCGTCGGAGCGCGACGGTATCTACAACATCTGGAAAATCGCGCCGGGCGGCGGCGCCATGTCGCAGCTGACGCGGCACCGCGATGACGGTGTGCAGTTTCCGTCGATCAGCCCCGACGGCACGACGATCGCCTATGAGAACGAGTTCGAGATCTGGACGCTGGCGACGCGCGGCGGCCAGCCGCAGAAGATCACGATCGATCTCGCGTTCGACCCGAAGGCGAACCTGGTCGAGTACCTGCCCGCGCGCAACCGCATCGACGGCTTCTCGCCGTCGCCGGACGGCGACTACGCGGCCATCGACAATCACGGCGAGATCTTCATCGTGCCCACCGACGCGAACGTCGGCGAGCGGATGCAGGTCACGGCCTCGTCTCGCCGCGACCGCGGCCAGATGTTCTCCCCCGACGGCACGAAGATCGCCTACCTGTCGGACGAGACCCGCGAAGAGGAAGTGTGGGTGTTCGATCGCGCCGCGGGCACGCGCAAGCAGCTGTCGAAGCACGGGTCGTTCAAGGCGCTCGAAGCCTGGTCGCCGGATTCGAAGAAGCTCGTCTGGGTCGCCGCCAACCGTCTCTTCATCGGAGACGTCGAGAGCGGCGCGACGTCGGAGCTCGCCTATAACGAAGCGGGGGGGTATCAGGTGTCGGGCTACTCGCCCGACGGCAAGTGGCTCGTCTACACGAAGCGCGACGACGACCAGAACGCCGACGTGTGGGTGATGGAGATCGCCACGAAACGCGAGATGAACGTCACGGCCAATCCGTTCACCGATACGGGAGGCATCTTCACGCCCGACGGCAAGCGCGTGATCTTTACGTCGAATCGCGACGGCACGAACCACCTCTTCGCGGTTTCGCTCGAGCGCATGAAGGAGGACCCCGCCGATCCGCTCGCGCGTGAGCGTGAGCGCAATCGCCAGCGCGACCGCGAGCGCGCCACCGCCAGCCAGCCCGTCCCGGTGACACCGGCGCCCGACGTCACAGGCATCGCCAGACGCGCGCAGCAGATTACGCGCGGCGACCAGGGCGTCAACGGCGGCGTGTTCACGTCCGTCGATGGCCGCACGCTCTTCTTCCGCAGCGCGGACGATCGCGGCCCCGGCCTCTTCCAGGCGGGCATGGACGGCAACGACCGCCGCAAGCTCACCGACGGCGTGTTCGCGGGTATGGTGCCGGTGGCCGATCGGCGCAAGATCTTCTACACGCAGGACAACGAGCTCTGGCAGATGGAGATGACGGGCGAGCGCCGCAAGACCCGCGTCGCGTTCGAGCTGACGGTGCAGGTCGACAAGCGCCAGGAGTGGGCGCAGATCTTCGACGAGTCGTGGCGCGTGATGAAGTACCGCTTCTACGACGAGAAGATGCACGGCCGCGACTGGACGGCCATCCGCGCGAAGTACGAGCCGCTGCTGCGATACGTCGGGGAGAACCAGGACGTCTACGATCTCGCCAACGAGATGATCGGCGAGCTCAACGCGTCGCACACTGGCGTGAGCGGTCCGGCGAGCAACACCGCACCAGACGGTTACCGCACGCGCTACATGGGCTTCGAGATGGATCCGGACGGCGACACGTTCCGCGTCACGCACATCTATCGGGACGGGCCGGCCGACAAGGAATGGGTCTCCCTCAAAGTGGGCGACTACGTGCTCGCCATCAACGGCACGCGGCTGAAGCCGGGCGATAACTACTACGCGCTGCTCAACAACACGCTCAATGACTACGTCAACGTCACCGTGTCGTCGGCGAAGCCAGCCGGCGGC
>JALYRV010000247.1 GCA_030855205.1 Acidobacteriota bacterium
CGCGGCGGGCTTCATCGATCCGATGACGGGCGACGGGATGCGGTTCGCGTTCGCCGGCGGGCGGCTCGCCGCTGACACCGCGTTGTCGGCGCTCGACGACGGAGATCCGGTGACGGCGTGGCAGCAGCTCACCGACCGGCGCCGCGCGCTGTTCGCGTCGAAGTGGCGTTTCAATCGCGCGCTGGCCGCGCTCGTGGATCACCCGGCCGGTGTGGGCCTGGCCAGTGCCGGCGCGCGCGTCGTCCCTTCACTTGTGCGCAGGCTGATCGCGATCGCGGGAGACGCGGCGTGAACCTTACCGATCCGCGCCTGCTGCTCGGCATCGCCGTCGCCCTGATCTTTCTCTACATGCTTGGCGAGGCGCTGCTGTCGCGCCGCAACGAACGCCTGCTCCGGGCCGGCGGCGCGGTCGAGCCGCCCGATGACGTCTGGCGCGTCATGGCGATCGCGTATCCGTCGGCCTTCCTCGCCATGGCGGCCGAGAGCGCGTTGCGCGGCGGCCCGGCCTTGCGCTTCTATCTCGCCGGCTTCATCGTCTGGCATCTCGCGAAGCTGTTGAAGGTGTGGGCGATCGGGTCGCTCGGGCCGCGCTGGTCGTTTCGCGTACTGGTGCTGCCTGGCGAGCCGCTCGTCGCCGCGGGGCCCTACCGGTGGATGCGCCATCCGAACTACGTCGCGGTCACCGGCGAGCTCGTGGGCGCGGGCATTATGATGGCCGCGCCCGTGACCGGCACTGTCTTTACGCTGCTCTTCGTGGAGATCATGCGGCGCCGCGTCAAAGTGGAAGAGCGGGCACTCGGAATCCGGAGGACGTGATGTTGAATCGGCGCGACTTCGTCCGCACGTTGGGCATCGGCGGCGCGGGCCTGCTGTCGGGGTCGGTTGTCGGCGCGCGGGGCCGGGAGGCCGCCAACGCGGAAGGGCTCGACTGGATTGGAGAGCAGGGCCCGTCGATTCGCCTGAGCAGCAACGAAAATCCCAATGGCCCATGCCAGGCGTCGCTCGCGGCGATCCGCGATGCCCTGCGCGACGCCAATCGCTATCCGGGCGGCGCCACGTCCGCGCTGCAGTCCGCGGTGGCCACGCTCGAGCGCGTGCCGGCCTCGCATGTGATTCTCGGCTGCGGGTCGGGCGACATCCTCCGCATGGCCACGCGTGCGACGACGGGGCCGGGACGCGCGCTCGTGACGGCGGCGCCGACGTTCGAGGATCCCGAGCGGCATGCGGGCGCGGCCCGCGCCGAAGTCCGCGCGATCCCGCTGCGCGCGGATCTCAAGCTCGATCTCGACGCCATGGCGGCCGTCGCGACGGGTGCGGGCATGGTCTTCGTCTGCAACCCGAACAATCCGACCGGCACCCTGCACGGGGGCGACGCCATCGACGCGTTCGTGGCACGCGCGCGCGCCGCGGCGCCCGACGCGCTCATCCTGATCGACGAGGCGTACCACGAGTACGTCGACGACGCGTCGTACCGCAGCGCGATGACGATTGCCACACAGCCGAACATGCTGGTCTCGCGGACATTTTCAAAGGTGTACGGCATGGCGGGTCTGCGCGCCGGGTATGCCGTCGGCCATCCAGACACCATCGCCCGTCTGCGCGGCGAGCGTCTCGGCAACAGCATCAATGTGCTCGCTTCCGCGGCGGCCATCGCGGCCCTGCGCGACGTCGAGGTCGCCAAACGCGAGCGCGAATTGAATCGCGCGGCGCGTGAGTACACGCGCGGCGAGCTCGAGCGTATCGAATACCCGTCGGTTCCATCGCACGCGAACTTCGTCATGGTGGATCTTCGCAGCGACTCGCGCGCGTTCGAGCAGGCGTGCCGTGCGCAGGGCGTGCAGGTCGGGCGTCAGTTTCCACCGCTGACGACGCACGCGCGGATTTCGATCGGGACCATGGACGAGATGACGCGGGCGGTCGCGGTCTTCAAGCGGGTGCTCGCGGCGGCCTGATCGGGCGCGGCGAGCGCCAACCATTCCTTCGACGTCATGGTCTAAACGCTATAATCGCGAATGAGTTCCATGACAGAGCGACCACCGGCGCGGCGCCTGCGTGGGGTGCGGCGCCCGGGACGGTTGCTGCTCTCCGTCATGGCGCTGTGTGTGTGGGCGCCGGTGCATGTGGCGGCGCAGGGCGCCCCGCCGCCGGTCGAGCGCACCCCCGAACCCCGGACTCCCGAACCCTCTACGTTCCCCTGGCGCACGTGGCTCGCGCACGGCGAGACGGCACGCGTCAAACAGTTCGTCTCCGCGAATCCTGCCCATCCTGACGCGGCGGTCGCGAGCGCTCTCGTGGCCTGGATCCGCGGCGACGAGCAGGGCGCGGTCGCGCGTCTGCAGGCCGCTGCTCCCGTGAGCGTCGATGCGGCGCTGGAGCTCGGCCTCCTGCATCTGCGCATGGGGCGTCTCGACGAGGCGCGCCGCATGCTCGGTGCAGTGACGGGCGCACTCGGGCCAAACGACACGGCCCTCTCGTATGCGCGTGCCGCGCGCGCGGTGGCCGCCGTCGCCGATCCGCAGCAGGCCAACGCACTCTATCGGGCCGCCGCGGCGCGCGCGCCGGCCGATGCCATGATCTATGCGTGGTGGGCTGACCTGTTTCTCGCGCGTCACGAGGACGCGGAGGCAGCCGGGGCGTATCGCGAGGCCATTCAGCGCGACGCGCGCTGGGCGCCCGCGCACCTCGGCCTCGCCCGCGCGCTCGAAGACACCGATCCCCCCGCGTCGGCGGCGGCCCTCGAGATGGCCCTCTCGATCGATCCAGCCATGATCGAGGCGCATCTGATGGCGGTCGATCGCGCGCTCGATGCCGATCGCCGCGCCGAGGCCGAGGACTCGCTCGCGAAGGCCGCGGCCGCGGGCGCCGGCCGCTATGACGTCGTGGTGCGCAAGGCCGTCATCGCCATGCTCGACGATAGGCAGCCCGAGTTCGACGCCATCGCCGCAGGTCTCACAGCGCGCAGACCGAGCAGCGGCGAGGTGTACCGCATTGCTGCCGCTGCCGCGGCGCGGCAGTACCGCTTCGACGCCGCGGTCGCGCTCGGCCGGAAGGCTGTCGCCGCCAACGATCAGGACATTCCCGCCTGGGCGGAGCTCGGGCTGCATCTCGCGCGCGCTGGCGACGAGAAGACCGCTTATGACGCGCTCGCGAAGGCGTTCAAGTCCGATCCGTACGACCCGATCACCTACAACCTGCTCAACATGCTCGAGACGCTCGGCACATTCGCGACCATTCAGCACGACGTCGCGACGATCCGCCTGCATCCGGATGAGCAGCCGCTGCTCGAGCCGTACGTGAAGCAGCTCGTCACCGACGCGCTCGACAGTTTCGATCAGCGATACGGGTTCCGCCCGGCCGCGCCGCTGCACGTGCAGGTGTTCAACCGGCACGACGACTTCGCCGTGCGCACGGCGGCGTTGCCGGGCGTGCTGACCAACGCCCTCGGCGTCTGCTTCGGGCGTGTCGTAGCGATGGTGTCCCCGCGGGCTCGTCGTCCCGGCTCGTTTTCCTGGCAGGAGACGCTGTGGCACGAGCTCGCGCACGTCGTGACGCTGCAGCTCTCGAATCAACGCGTGCCGCGCTGGCTCACGGAGGGGATCTCGGTCTATGAGGAGCGGCGCGCGCGCGCCGGCTGGGGCCGTGAAGGGGATCTGCCTTTCGCGCAGGCGCTCGCGGCGGGCAAGGCGCTGAAGCTTTCGGCGCTCGAGGGGGGCTTCATGCGCCCCGACACGATCGGGCTCGCGTATTACGAAGCGTCGCTGCTCGTCGAGCACATCGAGCGCAACGAAGGCCTCGACGCGATCAGGCGGCTGCTGAAAGCCTACGGCACCGGCCTCGACACCGACGCCGCCGTGCAGCAGGTGCTCGGCATGAGCCTCGATGCGCTCGACACGCGTTTCTTTGCCGACATCCGCGCGCGCTACAGCACGCTGACGCGCGCGCTCGCGCCGGCCGCCCCTGGCCCGGGCGTGCCCGGTGCTGCCCACTCCGACACGCTCGCCGCCATCCTGGCGGCAGGGGACGCGCTGCTCGCGGACGGCAACGCGGAGGGCGCGCGCGCTGCGTTCGAGCGCGCCGCCGCGCTCGTGCCCGGCGCTACGGGGGATGCGAGCCCGCATCTCCGGCTCTTCACGCTCGCGTTGAAAGCGGGGGACCGCGCCCGCGCGCGCCAGGCCCTTCGGGCCGCGCTCGACGCCGACTACGCCAACGTCGAGCTCGCGCGGCGCCTCGCGGCGCTGGCCGACGATGACAAGGATCTCGAGATGTCGCGCGTCGCATGGGAGCGCATCATCGAGATCGATCCGTTCGATCCGCTGGCGCACGCGCATGCGGGGCGCGCGGCGATGGCCGGAGCCAGATTCGACATCGCCGAGCGGGAGTTCCGCGCGGCCATTGCAGCGGGCGCCGTGAACCTCCCCGACGCGCACACCGACCTCGGCGAAGCGCTGTTCGCGCTGGGCCGCAAGGACGAAGCGCGCCGCCATGCGGTGCGCGCCCTCGAGAACGCGCCGACCTTCGAGCGCGCGCAGACGCTGCTCCTCAAGGCGATCGGAAAGCAGCCATGACCGCGCGCGCGACGACGCTCGCGGCCGCGGCCGCCGCGCTGCTGCTCCTCGGGCTGCCGCTCGGCTTCCTCTCCGGGCCGGCCGTCGCGCAGGAAGGCGCGGCGCCCGATCCACGCTTCGCCGGACTCGAGTGGACGTTCGCGCGCGTGCGGTACGGCTCGCAGGCGGGCGGCAGCGGACGCCGCGGCCGCGGCGAGTTCGACAACCC
>JALYRV010000073.1 GCA_030855205.1 Acidobacteriota bacterium
GTGCGATACAGATACGGCGCGAAGTCGTCATTGCGGAAGCCGCTCTTGGCAACGAACGCCGTGCCGGCTTCGTGCGGCGACGCGAACACGCGGCTCACGTATCGATCCTCGATCGCGCCGGCCTTGACGAGCGCCGGCGTGGCGTCCGTCCACGCGCCGCCCGCGTTCCTCGTGACCTGCACTTTCCCATCGTCGGTGCCGGCCCAGATGGTGCCGGCGGCGAGCGGGGATTCGGCGATGGTCGTGATCGTCGCGTAGGGGACGTTGCGGCCGATCCGATCGGGGTTGCCCGTCGTGAGGTCGGCGCTGATCTCTTCCCAGGTGTTGCCCTGATCCTTCGAGCGCCAGACGATCTGCGCGCCCGCGTAAAGCGTCTTCGGGTCGTGTGGCGACAACACCAGCGGCGCGATCCAGTTGTAGCGGAGGCGCGGCTTCGACGCGTCGCGCCGTGGCGCGATGACCGTGCGCACGCCCGTCTGCTGATCGAATCGGCCGTGATTGCCGAGCTCACGCGTGTTGTAGACCCAGCGGCTGTCGGTGGGATCCACCTGGTTGTACATGCCGTCGCCGGGCCCCACCGTTGTCCACTGCTCGAGCGTGATCATGCCGGTGCGCGAGTTGGACGGCCCCTTCCACGAATCATGATCCTGCAGGCCGCCGTAGACGTTGTACGGATCGTCCATGTCGACGCCGACCGCGTAGACCTCTCCGACACGCATGTTGAGGTGATAGTCGCTCGTGCGGCCGCCGTCGTAGGAGACGTTGACGCCGCCGTCGCTGCCGAGCATGATGCGCTGCTCGTCCTGCGGGTCCCACCACATGCTGCGGAAGTCGCCGAAGACGCCGCGGAAGAAGTCGGAGTTCCACGAGCGTCCGCCGTCGCGCGAGATGTACATCGCGTCGCTCGTGACAATAACGGTCTTGTCGTCGTGCGGGTTTATGCGCACCTGATTGAACGAGTAGGGCGCCTTGCCCCCGGCGACGTTCTCCTCGGTGACGCTCTTCCACGTCGCGCCGCCATCGTCAGTGCGATACAACTGGTTGCCGATGATGCCGGCGGCGAGCGGGTTGACCGCCGACACTTCGCGCGCCTCGGCTCCCGGCTTCGGGTTCTGGTTTTCGAGCAGCGCGTAGAGGATCTGCGGGTTCTTCTGATAGATGTCGAGGCCGATGCGGCCGATGCGCCCCGTCGGGAGCCCGCCGCCAAGCTTCGTCCAGGTCGCGCCGGCGTCACTCGTGCGATACACGCCGCTGCCGGGGCCGCTCTCGATCAATTGCCACGGCTTGCGCTCCTTGTCGTACATCGCGGCATAGAGCACCGACGGATTCTGGCGGTTGATCACGATGTCGACGGCGGCGACGCCGTCGTCGACGTAGAGCACCTTCTGCCAGGTCGTGCCACCGTCAGTGGTGCGGAAGACTCCGCGCTCCGCGTTGCGGGAGAACAGGTGACCGATGACCGCGACATACACCGTGTCGGGACTGGTCGGGTGGATGACGATGCGGCCGATGTGATGCGAGTCGGGGAGACCGGCAAATGTCCACGTCTTGCCGGCGTCGATCGATTTGAACAGTCCCTTGCCGGAATAGGACGAGCGCGCGATGTCGTTCGCGCCTGTCCCCATCCACACGACCGCGGGATTCGACGGGGCAATCGCGACGGCGCCAACGGCCGCGGCGCCGACGCTGTCGGAGATCGGATCCCAGCTGATGCCGTTGTTGACCGTCTTCCAGAGCCCGCCGCTGCGGGTGGCCGCGTAGATCGTGTAGAGATGATCGCGGGCGGGCGTTTCGGGCACCGCAATCTCGGTGACCCAGGCCGACGTGCGGAAGGGGCCGATGTTGCGGAAGCTCAGCGCGCGGGTCAGCGTGTCGAGCGGGACGGAGGGCGGGGTGGACTGTGTGGCGGCAGTGGCGGCCGCGCACACTACCAGCAGGGCCCCGAGCGCGAGACGGCGCATGGACTAAACCTCCAGCATCCGGGCCCCGTCTAACTTTCCGGAAAGGGGCAAGACAATGTTCAAGAACACCGATTGGAATTTCTCGAGCACCGCCGAGGCCGCAACGGGCGTGCTGCTGCTGCTCGCGCTCGTCGTCGTACTGGTCTGAACGCCAAGTCTACTTCGCGATGTAACTCTGACGGGCGCGCGCGCGCAGGCCCGGCTTCTTCACACGCACTTCGAGCTTGTGCTCCTTGCCGTCGAGGCGGTCGGGCGTGAAGGCCAGGGCGTACTGGCTGTGGAGCTCCTGGATGACGCGCGTGAACGTCGTGTTGAGGTCCGCTGACTTCTGCAGCTCGAAGTAGCCGCCGCCCGTCTCCTGCGCGAGCTTCTTCAGGCCGCTCGACGGCTTCGATCGCACGCGCTGCACGCCATTGAAGAAGTCCGACGAGAAGCCGATCGAATAGACCATCACTTCCTGGTCACGCGCGCGGTCGCGCACGTCGCCCAGGTCCGCCTTGCTGCCGAAGTCGTCGCCGTCGGTCAGGGCGACGACCACCTTGCGTCCCTCCACGGGCTCGAGCCGATCCATCGCCGCATCAATCGCATCCCACAGCATCGTCGAATTGCCGAAGCGCATCTCCGTGCGGATATAGCGCGAGAGCGCATCGCGATCCGATGTGAACGTGGGGCTGAAGAACACCTGGTCGTTGAAGTACGCGACGGCCGCCTTGTCGGCGGGCAGCATGCGGATGACGAACTGCTCGGCCGCTTCCTGCACGCGCCCGATGTTGGCGGTCATGCTGCCGCTCGTGTCGAGCGTAAGCGCCGCGGTGAACGGACGCACTTCGTTGTCGAACAGCGTCAGCGTCACGGGCTTTCCCGAGTCGAGCACTTCGAAGTCATCCGCCGTGAGGCCGGGCACCAGCCGTCCATTGGCATCGACCACGGTCGCGAAGATCGCGACGGTCTTTGCGCCCGACCGGAACGTTGGCTGTTGCTGCGCGGTGAGGACGGTCGCGCAGAGGGCGGCGCAGAGGACGGGGAGTAACTTCATGGTCTTAGGACGACGGTACTACAGAGTCGGCCCCCGGCCCCGGCTCCCGGCATCGGGCCAGGAGTCATGAGCCGGGGCCGAAACCGTCTTACCGCTGCATCCAGACGTCCTCGAGCAGGACGACGGATGTCGTGAGCGTCTGGGTGCCGACCGTCACGCGGACCATATAGGTGCCCGGTGCGGCCATCTGCGGGCCGCCGCCCGAGACGAACGGCACGCCGCCGCCTCCGCCGCCGCGGCGTCCGCCGCCGAACTGCGCCGCAGCCTGTGCGGCTGCGTTGGCCTGCGCCGCCTGCTGCTGTTGAGCCGTCTGGGCCGGCGTCGCGGGTGTGGCCGCCTGCTGCTGCTGGCCTCCCTGTCGTCCGGCTCCCTGCTGGCCCTGACCCTGACCCTGGCCCTGCGCCGCGTCGGGACGCATGTCCCACTGCACCCGATTGAGGCCCGTCTTCGACGGCGCTGTCAGGGTCCGGATCGTGCGCCCGGTCTGATCGAGAATCTCGATCTTCGCGTCGCCTGCTTCCGCCGTCCAGAAGCTGATGGTCGCGCCTCCCTGCGGGTTCTGTCCGCGGAACTGCTTGGCCGTGACCGAGCGGGCCATCATCGTGTCGTTCTTCCACTGCACCGAGGGGCGCGGGTCGAACACTCGCGCCGTGCCGGGCGCCGCGCGCCCGAGCTGCTGCAGTGGCGTGATGTCGTCGGCGATCCAGAAGCTCCGCCCGTGCGTCGCGACGAGCAGGTCGCCGTCGCGCGGATGGATCAGCAGGTCGTCGATGCGCACGCTCGGCAGCCCGGTCGAGAACTTCTTGTAGGTCCTGCCCCCGTCGAGCGTCACGAAGAGGCCGAACTCCGTGCCCACGAACATCAGGTTCGGGTTCACGTAGTCTTCCTCGATCGCGTTGATGTGCCCCTTGACCGGCAGGTCGCCTGAGACCGGCGTCCACGTCTTGCCGTAGTCGGCCGTCTTGAACAGGTACGGCTTCCAGTCATTGTTGCGATGGTTGTCGAGCGACACGTAGGCCGTCGCGGGATCGAAGTTCGACGGCTCGATGCGGCTGATCTGCACCTGATCCATCGGACCCGTGACGCGCGGCCCGCCTTTGATGTTGCCGATGACGTTGACGAACGTCATGCCGGCGTCGGTGCTGACCTGCAGGTTGCCGTCATCGGTGCCGACCCAGAGCACGCCCGGCTTCGAGGGCGACTCGCGGATGATCACGATGTTGGAGTTGTTGGCGTAGCCGTCGTGCTTCGACGCCATCGGCGCGCGACCCGGCACGTCCATGATCGGATGCGCGAAGCGGTCCACGTTGTTGGTGAGATCCTTTCCGTTCATCCACCACGTGTCGCCGCGGTTGCTCGATCTGAAGAAGTACTGCGCCCCGTAGAAGATCGTGTTCGGATCGTGCGGCGACATCTCGATCGGCGCGTTCCAGTTGAACCGGAACTCCGTGCCGGCCGCCGGCTCGTTGACGATGTTGCTGGCGCCTCCGCCGCCGCGGCCGCCGGCCGCGCCTCGCGCGCGCGGACGGATGCTGCGGCTCGTGCCGTTGCGCAGGTCGTAGCGGCTGACCGCGCCGTTCTGCGACTCCGTGTAGAGCACCGTCCAGTCGGTCGGATCCTGCCGCGTGTAGAAGCCGTCGCCGCCGCCCGTGCGATACCAGTCGGTGTTGAGCGGGCCCTGACCCGAGCGCACCGCGCTCGGTCCGCACCAGCTGCCGTTGTCCTGCAGGCCGCCGCACACGTGATACGGCCGCCGCATGTCGGCGCTCAGCTGATAGAACTGCCCGAGCGCCATGTTGTTCAGATAGTCCCAGGTCACACCGGTGTCGTGGCTGATGTCGAGGCCGCCGTCGTGACCCGCCCAGAGCATGCGCGGCTCCTTTGGGTTGAACCAGAAGCTGTGGTAATCGCCGTGACCCGTGCCGCGGATCGGGCTCCATGTCTTGCCGCCATCGATCGACCGCTGCGCGGTAGCGCCGCCCTGTACGACGATGTCGGGGTTGGTGGGATGCACGATGATCTGGCTGTAGTACATCGGGCGATCGTTGACGTTGCTCAGGAACGTCCACGTCTTGCCCGCGTCGTTCGAGCGCCACACGCCGCTCTTCTTGGGATTGGGTGCCGCCTGCGCGCCGCGCCCGCCGCCCTGCGTGGGCTCGATCGGCCCGCCATCCTCAGCGACATTCGCGCCGGTGCCGCCGCTCGCGCCCGACTCGATGATCGCGTAGAGAATGCTCGGGTTCGCGCGGTGGATGCCGATGCCGCTGCGTCCCCAGAGCTTGTCGTCCGGCTCCGGCAGACCGTTGCCCTGCAGCCGCGCCCAGCTGTCGCCGCCGTCGGTCGACTTCCACAGGCCGCTGCTCGCGCCGCCGCCGTTGTAGCCCCACCACGTGCGCAGGCGCTGGTACGACGTCGCATAGACATTGCTCGGATTCACGGGATCGATCGCCACATCCGCGAAGCCCGTGTAGTTGTCGATGAACTTCGACTTCTTCCACGTCTTGCCGCCGTCGGTCGTCTTGTAGAGACCGCGCTCCGGATTACCCGCATAGAGGTGGCCCATCGCCGCCACGAACACGGTGTTGGGATCGCGGGGATGGACGACGACGCGTGAAATCGACTGGGTGTCTTCGAGACCCAAGTGCGTCCACGTCTTGCCGCCATCGATCGTCTTGTACATGCCGTTGCCGATCGACGAACTCTGGCGGTTGTTCGCCTCGCCCATGCCGACGTAGACGATGTCGCCGTTGGTCGGCGCGATGCCCACGTCGCCGATTGACGTGTACGGCATCTCGTCGAAGAGCGACGCCCAGGTGATGCCGCCGTTGGTGGTCTTCCAGAGACCGCCGGTCGCGAACGCCACGTAGAGGCTCATCGGGTCGTTGAGGTCGCCTTCGACGTCGTTGACGCGGCCACCCATGACGGCAGGCCCGATCGACCTGAACCGGAACTCACGCAGGATGGGGTCGTCGGATTCATTGACGGGGCGCGTGGCCGCCGGGACGCCGGGCTGCTGGCGCGCGGCAACGGCGCCGCCCATGAGCGCGGCCGTCAGGCCGGCTACCGCCGCGAAACGCAGGGAACGAGCTCGCATGTAGTGATCCTCTCGGAGAGTGGGGAAATGCCTGAAGCCTATAGCGACAGACGCGCCCATACGTTACACCCAAGTGATCCGCTACACTGCCCCCCATGCTCAAGCGCGCCCTTTTTGCCGTCCTCGTCCTGTCTGTCTTTTCCTCGACCGCGGCCGCCCAGGAACTGGCTCCCGGCACCCGCTACGACGCGAAGATCCCCACCCTGCGCTCCGTGCTCGGCTGGGACTTCGGCGAACGAATTACGCCGCCGGACGGGATCGTCACGTATCTGAAGGCGCTTGCGCAGGCCGCTCCCGAGCGCACGCGGCTCATCGAGTACGCGAAGTCGTGGGAAGGGCGCCCGCTCCACGTGCTCATCGTCGGCTCGCCCGAGCGCATCGCGAACCTCGATGCCGTCAAGAAGGGGCTGCAGCAGATCGCGGACCCGCGCGGCATCGACCAGGCAACCGCCGACCGGCTGGTCCGCGAGATGCCTGCGGTTGTATGGCTCATGCACGCCGTGCACGGCAACGAGATCTCGTCATCGGACGCCGCGCTCGCCGAGGCGTACCACCTGCTCGCGGCCCAGGGGGACGCGGGGGCCGACATCATCCGCCGCGAGACGCTCGTGGTCATCGACCCGCTGCAGAATCCCGACGGGCGCGCGCGCTTCGTGCAGCAGAACCTTGCGGGCGAGGCGTCGGTGCCCGACCCCAATCCCGCGTCGCTCGAGCACGACGAGCCATGGCCCGGCGGCCGGTCGAATCACTATCTGTTCGACATGAACCGCGACTGGTTCTCGCAGTCGCAGCCCGAAACGCGCGGCCGCGCCGCACTCATGCTCGAGTTCTACCCGCACGTCGTCGTCGATCTGCACGAGATGGGAGGCGACTCGACGTACTACTTCGCGCCGCCGGCCGACCCGCTCAATCCCTACATCACCAAGGATCAGCAGAAGTGGTTCGACCGCTTCGGCCGTAACAACGGCGCGAAGTTCGACGAGCGCGGCTTCGGCTATTTCGTCCGCGAGACGTTCGACTCGTTCTATCCGGGCTACGGCGAGTCCTGGCCGATCTTCCACGGCGCTATCGGGATGACGTACGAACAGGCCTCGTCGCGGGGGTTGCGCTTCACGCGCAGCGACGACACGGAGCTGACGTACCGCGACGGCGTGGTGCATCACTTCACGGCGGCGATTCAGACAGCGCGGACGGCGGCCGAGGAGCGTGAGGCGCTCGTGCGCGACTACCTGGATTACCGCCGCACCGCGGCGCGGCTCGGCGACGTCGGCACGCGCGCCTACGTCATCGTCGCGCCCGATCACGACCCGGGCCGCGCGGCGCACCTCGGGCGCCGGCTGGCCGGACAGGGCATCGAAGTGTTCCGCGCCGACGAGGCGTTCCCCGCGGGCGGACGCACCGCGCCCGCCGGTTCGATCATCGTGCCGCTCAACCAGCCGGCCGGACGCCTCGCGCGCAATCTGCTGGACGCCGACATCTCACAAGGCGATGAGTTCCTCAAGGAACAGGATCGCCGCCGCAAACGCGGCATGGGTGAGCAGATTTACGACGTCACGGCGTGGAGCCTGCCCGCCGTGTACGACCTCGACGTGATCAGCGTCGAGCGTCCGGTGCAGCCGCGATGGACGCGGCTCACGCGCGACATGACGCCTCCCGCCGGCGGCCCGCTGCCGGCTGCGAAGGTCGGCTACATCATGCCGTGGGGGCTCGGCACCGCCGAAGTCGTCGTCGAAGCGCTGCAGGCCGGCCTGCGCGTGCAGACGATGGATCGCAGCTTCACGCTCGGAGGGCGCCAGTATCCGATCGGCACGGCGCTGTTCCGGGTCTCCAACAATCCCGCGGATCTCGCGGCGAAGCTCGGCGCAATGGCCGCGCGCCACGGCGTCACGGCGATCCCGACCGACACCGCCTTCGTCGAGGCCGGCGTGTCGCTCGGCAGCAACGACACGGCGCTGCTGAAGGCGCCGAAGGTGCTGCTCGCGTACGACGCCCCCTCATCGAGCCTGTCGGCAGGGTGGGCGCGCTACATTCTCGAGCGCCGCTGGAAGCAGCCGGTGACGACCGTGCGCAACAGCTCGATCGGGCGCATCGATCTCGGCGCGTATGACGTGCTCGTGCTGCCGTCGGGCAACTACACCTACGGCGCCGACCAGGTGCGCCGCATCCGCGAGTGGGTGCAGCGCGGCGGCACGCTCATCACGCTGGCGGAAGCGTCGCGCTGGGCAACGCAGGAAGCCACCGGTCTGCTTTCGAGCTGGACGCTGCTGCGCGACGGCTCGCCCAACGTGCCGCCGGCCGCTTCGGCCACGCGCCCGGCGCCGCCGAAGGTCGATCTGGAGAAGTTCGACTACGAGAAGGCGATTCAGCCTGACCGCGCGCAGCCCGACGGCACCGCCGGCGCGGTCCTGCGCGTCACGCTCGACAAGGAGCACTGGCTGACCGCCGGCCTCGACAGCGAGATCGCGGTGATCGTCGAAGGCTCGCGCGTGTTCCATCCGCTGAAGCTGGATCAGGGCACCAACGTCGGCGTCTACGCGCCGGCGGATCGCCTGGTCGCGGGCGGGCTCGTGTGGCCCGAGGTCAGAACGCTGATGTCGCAGAAAGCGTTCCTGATGCACCAGCAGATAGGGCAGGGACACATCATCGCGTTTGCCGAAGAGCCGAACTACCGCGCGTTCACGGAAGCGACGCAACTGCTGTTCATCAATGCGATTCTTCTCGGCGGCGGACATTAGCCCGGTGCTTCGTGCCGCGCGCTCGGTGCCGGGTGCGCGCGCTGCGCGATTCGTTGCGGGCATTGCGGCGGCGTGCTGCCTTGCGGCCGGACTCGTATCCGCCCAGACGCCGTCCCCGGGGCCGCGGTTCGAGATCTCGTTCTCCGGTGCCGCGCGCAAGGAGGCTGTCACGGGCCGCGTGTATGTCGCGTTCGCGCGCGACAGCGAGCGCGCGCCGGGACGCCAGGGCGGTCCGCCGCGTACACCCATCGAGCTCACGGGGCCGACCGGCGCGCCGCTGTTCTCGACGATGGTAGAAGGGCTCGCGGCGGGGGCGGCTGCCGTCATCGACTCCGGCCATCTCGGACATCCCGTAGAGAGCCTTCGCGACATTCCCGCAGGCGAGTACTGGGTGCAGCCGTTCGTGAACGTCTATACGAAGTTCCCGCGCAAGGACGGGCACACCGTCTGGATGCACATGGATCAGTGGGAGGGCCAGGACTGGAAGCGTTCGCCAGGAAACCTGTTCGGCGATCCCGTGAAGGTACGCTTCGATCCGAAGTCCACCGATCCGATCCGGCTCGTCGCTGACAAGATCATTCCGCCGATCGCGCTGCCCGCCGACACCGCGCAGGTGAAGCGCTTCCGCATCCAGAGCCGAATCCTGTCCGAGTGGTGGGGGCACCCGATCTACGTCGGCGCGACGGTGCTGTTGCCACGCGACTACGACACGCAGCCCGAGGCCCGCTACCCGGCGGTGTATTTCCAGGGGCACTTCTCGACGGCAGCGCCCGGCGGCTTCGGGCGCGGCGGCGAGTTCGACAAGTACTGGATGGCCGGCACGACGCCGCAGATGCTGTACATCACGCTGCAGCATCCGTCTCCGTACTATGACGACTCGTACGCGGTGAACTCCGAGAACAACGGGCCGTACGGCGATGCGATCATTCAGGAGCTGATTCCCGAGATCGAGTCGCGCTTCCGCGCGGTGCGCGAGCCGTGGGGACGCATCCTGAGCGGCGGTTCGACCGGCGGGTGGATCGCGCTCGCCCATCAGATTCTCTATCCCGACTTCTATGGCGGCACGTTCTCGCTGTGTCCCGACGGCGTCGACTTCCGCTATCACCAGATCGTCGACATCTACAAAGACCCGAACGCGTACTTCGTGGAGCAGGGGTGGATGAAGCTCGATCGGCCGAACCAGCGGCGCCCCGACGGCAACGTGCAGTCGATGATGAAAGACGAGAACTGGTACGAGCTCGTCGTCGGCGACAAGTCACGGTCGGGCGGGCAGTGGGACATCTGGGAGGCGACGTTCAGCCCGGTGGGAGCCGACGGCTATCCGAAACGGCTGTGGGACAAGCGCACCGGCGTGATCGACAAGACCGTCGCCGAAACGTGGAAGAAGTACGACCTGCGCCATATCCTCGAGACGCAGTGGACGTCGCTCGGGCCAAAGGTCGCCCACAAGATCAACGTCTACATGGGCGACATGGATTCGTACTATCTGAACAACGCGCTCGAGCTGATGAACACGTTCCTCGCGAAGGCACAGGACCCTCCGTTCACCGGCGAGATCGTGTTCGAGCGCAAGGCGCCGCACTGCTGGGGCCCGCGCGCCGCGGCGCTGCACGAGAAGATGGCCGCCTACATCGAGAAGCACAAGCCGCGGTGAGGGGCCGGCTGCAGGCTAGCCGCGCTTGACGCGGCGGTCGAAGAGCCCTTCGAGCCGCTCCTCGACGAACCGCTTCTTCCACAGCGCCACCGTGCGCGTGCTCACCCCCGTGTCCGCGCGAATCTCCGCATACGACCGCCCTTCGGAAAGCAGCAGCACGACGCGCGCGCGGCGCCCGACATCGGCACTGCCGCGTCCGTGCCTCGCCCGGGCCAGCAACTCTGCGCGCTCGGCGTCGGTGAGGCTGAACATACTGTGAACTACGAGGTTCGGGGGCCCGGGGGTTCGCCGTCCGGCGGTTCGATCACTTGAAATCGAAAATGGCGGCCGACAGGACGACTTTGCCGTCGACGATGTGCGGGAAGACCCCGACGACGCGGCCCGCGTTCGCATCGACGCCGAGGTAGTCGCCAAACGTGACTTTGTCGGTGACCTCGAAATCGGGAATCGAGACGGGATGGTTCCGGAACGTCGCGCCCCCGTCCGTGCTGCGCGCCAGCGTGAGCCCGGACAGCGTGCCCGCGCGCCCGCGCCGGTCGTAGAACAGCACGTTGACCGATCCATCCGACGGGTCCACTGCCATCCAGGTGAAGAACTGCACGGCGCCGTTCCTGAGCGGGTCGTCGTTGACGCGCACGGGGGGCGACCACGTCGCGCCGTTGTCGTTCGATCGTATGACGAAGACATCCGGATCGCCGTTCCGCTCGTCGATCCAGTTGATATAGAGCGTGCCGCGACGCGCAGTGGCGCTCTTGTCTACAGCCGTCACTGGCATGCCGTTGTGCCGCGTGATGCCGGGAATCGGAATGTCCCACCCTCCCGGCGTGGTCGTCACCACGCGATCGGCGCCCCAGGTGATGCCGTCGGCCGACGAGTCGTGCACGATGCCCTTCGGCCCTGCCCACGCCACATGCACACGGCCGTCGACGCCGATTGCCGGCACCGCTCCCTCGACCGTGTTGTCGCTGTCGACGCAGTCGCCCGGCGTGTCGGAGATCGGGCGCGGCATCTGAAACGACCTGGCGCCGTCTTCCGATCGCGCGACGACGATGTGCGTACGGCAGGAGGGATCCTTGACGCCGTACTCGTCGAAGCGCGTCCACGCCGCGTAGACCTTGTCACCCTCGGCGGCAATCCACGGCTTGTCTTCGAACGGCAGCACCGTGTTCGCGTGATCGACCGCGGCCACCGGATGCGACCAGGTCAGGCCCGCGTCGTCAGTGCGCGTGACGAAGATGCCGTTCTCGGCGCGCGTGGGCCGCGCCGCACGGATGCCGAGAAACGAAATGTAGGTGTGGAGCGCGACGCCGGGCGCCGCGAACACCACGAGATCGTCTCCCTGCGTCCGGCCGAGCGGATTGGCTGCGCGCTCGTTGCGCCACGTGCGTCCGCCGTCGTGACTCACGTAGATGTAGCCGGTCGTGCGCGGCGGCCGCGGCAGTCCGGTCTGGTACGACACGGCGATCATGCGGTCGCGGTTGCCCGGGTCGATGGCGACCGACGACTCGACGGGGTTGACGGCGAGGGCATCGGATACGCGCACGACGCGATGCGCGGGGGCCGGCACGGGCTGCAGGACGAGGGCGGCGGCGAGCGTGACGAGGGCCAGTGTTCTCATGGGGATCTACCGGGACGCCTGCGCGAGAGGCACGAATACGCGGCGCACGATCTCGCCGCGCAGCTCCGCGTCGAACGCGCGCGTGTTGCGCCCGGCCGCCTTCGCCCTGGACGTCGTCTGCGTGTTGAACGCGACGATGTAGGCCGAGCGTGTCGGCAGATGGACGTAGAAGTGCGAGATGAATCCGTTCTGGCTGCCGCTGTGCGCGATGAAGTCGAGCCCGCCATGTTTCTCGATGAAGAACCCGAGGCCCATCATGCCGACGCCAACGCCGTCTTCTCCCACACCTTCGGCCGGCGCCGCGACGGCCGGCGTGAACATCTCCTGCAGTGACGCACGCTTCAGCACTCCGTCATAGGATGCGCGCCCGCCCATGAGAAACCCCATCCACTTCGCCATGTCGGCGACAGGCGCGTTCAGCCCGCCGTTCGAGACGGTGATGCCGGTGTCGAAGTCGAACGGCGCCTCGGTGATGCCTTCGTCGGTCACGTAGTAGCTATGCGATCTGCGATCGAGGAGCGATGAGGGCGCGCGGTCGAAGAATGCGCTCGTCATCCCGAGCGGCCGGAGGATCTCTTTGTCGACGTAAGTTTCGTACGGCTCTCCGCTCAGCTTCTCGATCACGCGGCCGAGGAAGATCACGCCCGGGTTCGAGTAGCTGTACCTGCTGCCGGGAGGGAACAGGATCTCGGTGTAGGGCATCATCGCTGCGACCTGGGCCCACCCTGGCGGCTCGAAGGGATGCCACGCTTTGTCGCCGCCCCACGGCCAGGTGCCGGCGCGGAAGCCGGAGCTGTGCGACAGCAGATGGCGAATCGTGATTGCGCGCATGCTGCCGTGCGGGTTGTGCACCGCGGCGAGCTCGGGGACGTAGTCGACGATCGGATCGTCGAGCGTGAGCAGGCCCTTGTCGCGCAGCTGCATGATGGCGACGGCGGTGAACGTCTTGGTGATCGAGGCCCAGTGATAGATCGTGTGGGCGTCGGCGCGGCGCTGCGCGGACTGATCCGCGAAGCCCGCAGGCGTCATCCCTTCGATCGTGCCGTCGCGCACGAAGGCGAGCGTAGCGCCGGCGATGCCGTGGCGCGTGAGTCCGTCGAGGTAGAGGCGCTGCACGTCATCCCACCCGGCGGGCCGCTGCGGCGCCGCCAGCGCGGCAAGGCAGAGGATCGCGATCACTGTCCGCATGCGCGCATATTAGTTGCTATAATCGGAACTCACCAGCCACCTGGCGTTCCGATGGCGGCCCGGCCGGGCCGTAGGACGCCGCGTCCCGGCGACGGCCCTCGTGGGCGTGCAGCCGATTCGTTGGCGTCGGGTGCTCCTCGAACAGTCAAGCCCGCCGCCGCTGATTCCACGGAACGCGCCGCGTTAACGCGGCTAGGAGGCGACATGCCTGGTCCCATCTCTCAGTTCATCGATCATCACTACCGTCATTTCAACGCGGCGGCGCTCAAGGACGCGGCCGACGGCTACACGCGTCACCTCGATTCGGGCGGCAAGATGCTCGTCACGCTCGCGGGCGCCATGAGCACCGCCGAGCTCGGCCTGTCGCTGGCCGAGATGATTCGCAAGGGCAAGGTGCATGCGATCTCGTGTACGGGCGCGAATCTCGAGGAGGACGTCTTCAACCTCGTCGCGCACGATCACTACGAGCGCATCCCGCGCTATCGCGATCTCACGGCGGCCGACGAGCAGGCGCTGCTCGATCGGCACATGAACCGCGTGACCGACACGTGCATTCCCGAGTTCGAGGCGATGCGCCGCATCGAGCACATCATCGCGGAGGAATGGCACGCGGCCGATCGCAACGGCACGCGCTTGCTCCCGCACGAGTTCTTCTACTCGATCCTGCTCAACGGCAAGCTGAAAGAGTCGTATCAGATCGATCCGAAGAACTCCTGGCTGCTCGCGGCGGCCGAACGGGATCTGCCGATCTTCGTGCCCGGCTGGGAAGACTCGACACTGGGCAACGTCTTTTCGGCGCATTGCCTCGACGGCCGCGTCAAGAGCGCCACCACGATCCGCAGCGGCGTCGAGTACATGATGCGGCTCGCCGAGTGGTACACCGAGACGGCGCCGAAGACGTCTATCGGCTTCTTCCAGATCGGCGGCGGCATCGCCGGCGACTTCCCGATCTGCGTCGTCCCCATGCTGCACCAGGACCTGCGCCGTGACGGCGTGCCGCTCTGGGGCTATTTCGCGCAGATCAGCGACTCGACGACGAGCTACGGCTCGTACTCGGGCGCGGTGCCGAACGAGAAGATCACGTGGGGCAAGCTCGGCGTGGATACGCCGAGCTACATCATCGAGAGCGACGCAACGATCGTCGCACCGCTCATCTTCGCCAAAGTGCTCGGCTGGTAGCTTTCACGAAGGGCAGAGGGCACAGGGCACAGGGCAAAGGGGACGCCGGGGTCAAGGGTCAAGGGTTAAGGGAGAAGGAAAAGGGACGGGCAGGGCAGGGCGCACGCGGGCCTCGCCTTTCACCTCGCTCCTTTCCCCTTAACCCTGGCGTCCCCTTTGCCCTGTGCCCTCTGCCCTTTGCCCTTGATGCTGGCCAGCACCTCGTAGACCCCGAGACCGACCGTGATGGCGAGCAGGTAGCCTGCGAGCACGTCCGAGGGCCAGTGGGCTCCGAGTGAGACGCGGGCGATGAGGCCGGCGATCAGCACGAATGCGCAACCGGCGACGTACGCGGTTCGCGCGACGCCGCGCGTGTTGGTCCACGCGAGCGCCAGCAGCAGTCCCGCGGTGCTTCCAAACAACAGCGCCCAGCCAGACGGCATCGAATAGCCGCTCTGCGTGGTGGCCATCTGCACAAGCTGCGGGGACGGGCGCGGGCGCGCGATCAGGTCCTTGATCGGATGCTCGAGGTGCATGAACGCGAAGAACGTCACGATCATGGCGACCGCCGCGCGCCAGCCGGCGACGCGCATCGCTGCCAGTGCCGACACGGCCAGCACGCCATAGACCCACGGGACGTAGGCGGCGCGTGTGACCGCGCGCGCCCAGTCGGCAGCGGGAAACGCCGGCTGGATCGCGCGCGTCACCTCGAGGTCGCCTGGAAAGTGCGGCGTGAAACGAGCGCCAACGAGCATCGCCGTGGCGATCGCCGCCATGACGAGAAGAGGAGTCAGTCCGAATCGCCTCATTGAGGCGTGATCTTACGCCCTCAAGGCCGTCAACGGATCCACTCTCGACGCGCGGTACGCCGGCACGAGGCTCGCGAGCAGCGCCACGAGCGCCAGGGTACCGGCAACGGCGCCAAGCGTCAGGGGATCCGCCGCGCTCACGCCGAAGACGAGCCGCTCGAGAACTTTCGCGCTGCCCAGCGCCGCGACGGCGCCCACGCCGATTCCGATCAGCGCAGGCGTCATGCCTTCCATCACCACGAGCCGCAGCACGTCGCCCGTGCGCGCGCCCAGCGCGGTACGGATGCCGATCTCCCGGCTGCGCCCGCGGACGATATACGCGAGCACGCTGTAGATGCCGACTGAAGCGAGCGCCAGCGCGACGGCGGCAAAGAGCGCCAGCAACAGCGCGCTGAAGCGCTGAGACGTCAGCGTGCCCTCGATCGCCGCCTCCATGGTGCGAATGTCTTCCACCGGCAGCTCGGGATCCATGCCGCGGACGGCGCCGGTCGCTGCCTGGGCCAGCGACAACGGCGGCACGGACGTGCGAAGCACGAGCGTGTGGCTCGGCGACGCATGCTCGCGCGTGTACTCGTAGATCGTCGCCGACGCGGCGTCCGCCAGATCGCCCTGCTTCACGTCGCCGACGATGCCGACGACCTCCTTCAGCAGCGTTC
>JALYRV010000248.1 GCA_030855205.1 Acidobacteriota bacterium
GGCGACAACACGACGATCACCGCGGAGCTGATGGCGCCGGTCGCGATCGAAAAGGGCAGCCGCTTCGCGATTCGTGAAGGCGGCCGCACGGTCGGCGCCGGCACGGTCACCGAGATTCTCGCGTAAGCGAACGAGTTACATATGGCAACTACTTTTAGCGACAAGATCCGCATCCGCCTCAAGGCGTACGACTATCGGGTGCTCGATCAGTCGACGAGCGAGATCGTCGAGACGGCCAAGCGCACCGGCGCGCGCCTGGCGGGTCCCGTGCCGCTGCCGACCGAGAAGAACAAGTGGACGGTGCTCCGTTCGCCGCACGTCGACAAGAAATCGCGCGAGCAGTTCGAGATTCGCACGCACAAGCGGCTCATCGACATCTTCGAGCCGACGCCGCAGACGGTTGACGCGCTGATGAAGCTGGATCTGCCGGCCGGCGTCGACGTCGAGATCAAGGCGTTCGGGAAGGACCACAAGTAAGCCATGGTTACTGGACTCATCGGCAAGAAAGTCGGGATGACGCAGGTCTATCAGAAAGATGGATCCGCGCTGCCCGCCACGGTCATCAAGGCCGGCCCCTGCGTGGTCGTGCAGATGAAGACCATGGCGACCGACGGCTACGAATCGGTGCAGATCGGCCTCGTCGAAGAGAAGCCGTCGAAGGCGAACAAGGCGATGGCCGGCCACTACAAGAAGGCCGGCGTGCCGCCGACGCGCGTGCGCCGCGAGATTCCGCTCGCTACCGCGAAGAAGGCCAAGGGCGCCGACGCGCCGAAGGCGGGCGACGACGCCGCAACGTCAGTGAAGGCGGGCGATCAATTCGACGTCACGATGTTCAAGGCGGGCGAGCGTGTCGACGTCATCGGCACGACGCGCGGCAAGGGCTTCCAGGGCGTCATGAAGCGTCACAACTTCGCGGGTGGCGCGGCGACGCACGGCTCGATGTTCCACCGCGCGCCCGGCTCGATCGGCGCCTCCTCGTTTCCCTCGCGCGTCGTCAAGGGCATGCGCGCGGCCGGTCACATGGGCGACACGCGCGTGACCACGAAGAACCTGAAGATCGTGCAGATCGACGCCGAGAACAACCTGCTCGTACTGCACGGCGCCGTGCCCGGCGCACCGGGCGGTTACCTGGTCATCCGGCGCGCGATCACCGCGAAGCCCGAGCCGGTGCCGCAGGTCGAAAAAGTCAAGAAAGGCAAGAAGTAGGGACAGGCGTCAGCCTGTTCTGAACACGCCATGAAACTGGACGTTGTAAACGGCGACAACAAGACGGTCGGCTCGGTCGATCTCAAGGACGAAGTCTTTGGCGGAACGATCAAGAAAGACCTGATCTGGGAATCGGTGACGCGCCAGAACGCGTCGGAGCGCCGCGGCACGCACGCGACGAAGAACCGCGCGCTCGTCAGCGGTGGCGGCAAGAAGCCCTACAAGCAGAAGGGCACGGGCCGTCCGCAGGTCGGGTCGAGCCGCACGCCGCTCTGGCGCAAGGGTGGCACGGTCTTCGGGCCGCAGCCGCGCAGCTACGACTTCAAGGTGCCGAAGAAGGTGGAAAAGGGCGCGCTGCGCGCGGCGCTCGCCTCGAAGTTCAAGGACGGCGTCGTCACGGTGGTCGAGGAGCTGAAGGCGACCGAGCACAAGACGAAGACGGCGGCCGAGCTGCTCAAGCGCCTCGGCGCGAAGGGCAAGACGCTGGTGGTCGACGTGCACCACGACGAGCTGTTTGCCGCGTCGGCGCGCAACATCGCCGGCGTGACGCTCGTGCCGAGCGGGCGGCTGACCGCCCGCGACGTGATGGATACGTCGCGCATCATCGCGACGAAGGCCGCGGTCGAGCGGCTGCAGGAAGTGCTGGGGTAACGGCAATGAAGCTCACTGACGTCATTCGCCGGCCGCTGATCACCGAGAAGACGACCCTCATGCGGGAGAACGGGCAGACGCTCGTCTTCGAAGTCGCGCGCGACGCGACGAAGGTCGACATCCGGCGGGCGGTCGAGAAGCTGTTCGGGTCGAAGGTCGCCGACGTGCGCACCGCGACGATGCACGGCAAGTTCAAGCGGCAGGGCAAGTTCATCGGACAGCGGTCGGACTGGAAGAAAGCCTTCGTCCGGCTGCGCGACGGCGAAAAGATCCCTGAGTTCCTCGAGGGCGCGTAATGGCTATCCGCAATTTCAAACCCACGTCGCCCGGCCGGCGGTTCCAGACGGCGCCGACCTTCGACGAGATCACGACGTCGACGCCGCACAAGCCGCTGCTCGAGCCGCTCAAGAAGAGCGGCGGACGCAACAACACCGGTGAAGTCACCATGTGGTGGCGTGGCGGCGGGCACAAGCGTCAGTACCGCATCATCGACTTCAAGCGCGACAAGCTCGAGATCCCGGGCAAAGTGGCGACGGTCGAGTACGACCCGAACCGTTCGGCGCGCATCGCACTGGTCACCTACGCCGACGGCGAGAAGCGCTACATCATCCATCCGGTGGGTGTGAAGGTGGGCGACACGATCATCGCGGGTGTCAACGTCGACATCCTGCCGGGCAACTGCCTGCCGCTGAAGAACATTCCGCTGGGCACGATGCTCCACAACGTGGAGCTCAAGCCCGGCAAGGGCGGCCAGATCGCGCGCAGCGCCGGGTCGTCGGTGCAGCTCGTGGCCAAGGACGGGCAGTACGCGTCGGTCAAGATGCCGTCGGGCGAGATTCGCCTCATCGGCATCGAGTGCGTCGCGACGGTCGGCCAGGTCGGCAACATCGACCACGAGAACGTCTCGATCGGCAAGGCGGGCCGCAACCGGTGGAAGGGCAAGAAGCCGCACGTGCGCGGCGTGGCGATGAACCCGGTCGATCACCCGCTCGGCGGCGGTGAGGGCAAGACCTCGGGCGGCCGTCACCCGGTGACGCCGTGGGGCTTCCCGACCAAGGGCTACAAGACGCGCAACCACAAGCAGACCGATCGCTTCATCGTGCAGCGAAGGAAGAAATAGCGTTATGGGACGTTCACTGAAGAAGGGCCCGTTCATCGACCTGCACCTGCTCGAAAAGGTGGAGGCCATGAACCGCGCCGGCGAGAAGAAGGTCATCAAGACCTGGTCGCGCCGGTCGACGGTGGTGCCGGAAATGGTCGGGCACACGCTCGCCGTGCACAACGGCAACAAGTTCGTGCCGGTCTACGTGACCGAGAACATGGTCGGGCACAAGCTCGGCGAGTTCGCGCCCACGCGCAACTTCCGCGGCCATACGTCGAAGGCCGAGAAGGCCGCGGCCTCGGCCCCCTCGGGCGGCGCGCCCAAGGCGGGTGGCTAATGGTGCAGGCTGAAGCGACCGCGAAGTACGTCCGCACCTCCGCGCAGAAGGCCGGGCTCGTGCTCGAGTTGATCCGCGGCAAGGACGTCAATCACGCGCTGTCGACGCTGGCGTTCGCGCGCAAGTCGGTGGCCAAGGACATCGAGAAGGTGCTGCGCTCGGCAATTGCCAACGCGTCGACCAAGGAAGGCTTCGGCGGCGACGTCGACCGGCTGTATGTCGCGGCGGCGTTCGCGGGGCAGGGCCCCTCGCTCAAGCGCGTGCGTCCGGCTCCGATGGGCCGCGCGTTCCGTGTCGTGAAGCGATCGGCGCACCTGACGGTGAAGGTCGCGGAGCGGCCCGAGAAGAAGACGGCCGTGGCGGCCGGCGGCGGTGCGAAGGCGGCCGCGCCCGCGAGGCCGCGTGGCGCGAAGCCGAAGAAGAAGTCGGCCGGCGCGAAGCCGAAGCAGAAGGCGACCGGCGTGAAGCCCGTGGCCCGCGGCGCGAAGAAGACGTCATCAAAGGCGAAGGCTTAAGTCATGGGTCAGAAAGTACATCCGTACGGATTCCGCCTCGGGTTCAACAAGACCTGGCGGTCGCGCTGGTTCGCCGACAAGGAATACGCGAAGCTCCTGCACGAGGATCTCGCGCTCCGCAAGGCGCTCAAGAAGCGCTTCGCGCACGCCGGCGTGTCGAAGATCGACATCGAGCGCGCGGCCAACAAGCTGAAGATCGACATCCACACGTCGCGGCCAGGCATCATCATCGGCCGCAAGGGCACGGAAGTCGACAAGCTGAAGAGCGAGATTCAGAAGCGCACGAACCGCGAGGTCTTCATCAACATCCAGGAGATCCAGAAGCCGGAGCTCGACGCGCAGCTGATTGGCGAGTCGGTGGCGATGCAGCTCGAGAAGCGCGTGGCGTTCCGCCGTGCGATGCGCAAGGCGGTCGAGTCGGCGCTGCGCTTCGGCGCGCGCGGCATCAAGGTGCGCGTGTCGGGCCGTCTCAACGGCGCCGAGATTGCGCGCTCGGAGTGGTATCTGCACGGGCAGTTGCCGCTGCAGACGCTGCGTGCCGACATCGACTACGGCTTCGCGCAGGCGTTCACGACCTACGGCTGCATTGGCGTGAAGGTGTGGCTCTACAAGGGCGAGCGCCTGACGCCGAAGGTCGGCCGTGAAGAAGACTATCGGGCGCCGATGCGCCGCGACGACAACCGGGATCGCGCGCCGCGCGGCGACCGGCCGGGAGCGAGGTAACGCATCATGTTGATGCCGAAGAAAGTTAAGTACCGCAAGCAGCAGCGCGGCCGGATGACCGGCAAGGCGTGGCGCGGATCGACGGTGTCGTTCGGGGACTACGGGCTCCGCGCGCTGGAGCCGTGCTGGATGACGGCGCGCCAGATCGAGGCGGCCCGCGTGGCGATGACC
>JALYRV010000074.1 GCA_030855205.1 Acidobacteriota bacterium
GGGGACAGGTCTCCGCTGGAGACCTGTCCCCTGGGGTTCCCTTCCGAGACCCGTCCCCCTAATCCAAGCGCATCGAGAATATCGGCCGCGTCCTCTACCGGCGTGGCCCCATCCTTAATTAGAGCGTGCGCGCCCCGGTTCCGGCCGTAGAGCACGCTGCCCGGCACCGCCATTACCTCGCGTCCCTGGTCCAGAGCCAGCCGGGCCGTAATCAGCGACCCGCTCTTCTCAGACGCCTCGACGACGACTACCGCCCGCGAGAGCCCGCTTATGAGCCGGTTGCGCCTCGGAAAGTGCCAGGCTTCCGGCACGGAGCCCGGACGCAGCTCGCTCATGAGCAGGCCAGACGTCGCGATTCTCCCCGCAAGTACCTGGTGCTCAGCGGGATAGACCACGTCTACACCGGTGCCGAGCACCGCGATCGTGCGGCCTCCGGCGCCCAGACAGGCCTCATGCGCCGCCCCGTCCACACCCCTCGCCATGCCGCTGGTGACGATGACCCCGGCGCGGGCGAGCCCGGCCGCCAGCCGCTTTGCGACGTCAATCGCATAGTGAGACGCCGCACGAGATCCCACGATGGCCACCGACGGCGCATCGAAGACGCTGAGATCCCCGCGGATCCACAGCACCCGCGGCGGGTCCGGCACCATGCGAAGCCAGGCAGGATAACGCGAATGCGCCCAATCCAGAGTCACGATGCCGTCATTTGCCACACGCTCACCTGTGGCGGACCGGCGGTCACGGCGTCTTCGAAAAACCGAAAGGGCCGGTACACCAGTCCGCAATGGAACAGGTGCCCGACCCTCGGCCTCCAGTATAGGGACGCTTTTCGAGAGGCGCAAGCCGCCCGTGCGGGGGTACTCGACTTGCACAGGCCCCGGGGTATAGTGATCGAAGTTCCGAGGTGAATATGAACAAGCGCGTGCTCTCCGCGTGTCTGATGGTCGTCATCAGCCTCGGCGTGGCGCCTCCCCTGACCCTCCACGGCGCTGCCGCGCACGCGTACGACGACGCGCGTGGCGAGGCCAAAGCGCAGGTCGAGTTCGGCATCCAGGTCGCGCAGAAGAAACTCTGGCGCGAAGCTACCTACCGCTTCGAAAAGGCCGTCGAAATCGATCCGACCTATCCGGAGGCATGGAACAACCTCGCGATCGCGTATGAGGAACAGGGCAACTTCAAGGACGCCGAGAAGGCGTACGACAAGGCTCTCAAGCTCGATCCCGACAACCTCCTCATCCGCCAGAACTACGATCTGTTCAAGGAAATTTATGACCGCATCGCGCGCCGCAACCGCCGTTAGCCTCGCTCTCGCCGGCTTGGTCGTGGCCGGCTGCTCGAGCTTCTACGAGATCGGCATCGAGACGCCGATCCAGCCGAAGCTCGATGTCTCGGCGTTCCAGCGCGTGCTCGTCGTCGGCTTCGTGCCGGGCGGCAGCAAGGACGTCGACGCGAACATGGAGACGGTGCGTCTGCTGCGCAGCCAGCTTCGCACGCGCTCGCAGCTGAAAGTCATCGAGGCGGAAGTCGTGCCGCTGGCCGACGTGGTCGATCGCGCGCGCACGGAGTCGCTACGGCCCGCCGAGACCACGCCACCCGCTGGGGCTGCACCGGCGGCAGCACCCGCGCAGGACGAGGGGAAGATCAAGAACGAGAAGGAGCTCGAGAGCTACGAGCGGATCTTCGCGGACGTGGCCTACTGGAAAAAGCTCGGCGAGGAATACCAGGCGCCCCTGATCATCACGGGCACGGTGTACTTCGCGCCGATCAACAAGAGCGGCATCGTGGAGCGCACGCAGGAATACTCGGACGCGGTCGGGCGCCGGCAGGTCGGCACGGTGCGCCAGTGGATGGACCGCAAGGGCTACACGCTGGTGCCGAAGCTGGTCTTCATCGACGGCCGGACGGGACAGACCCTGTATTCCGAGAGCGTGCGGGAAGAGATTCTCTACGAGGCGTCGCAGAACACGCCCGCCCTGTCGGCCTATTTCGAGCTGATGGACCGCTACCTGCCGAGCTTCCTGAGTGCGCTGAGCTCCCAGAAGATCCGCGGGACGCGAGTGTTGCTCAAGTAGGGCGGCTCACGGTTTCGGCCTGAAATCAGCCCGGCCGGCTTCGTCCGGCCGGGCGCCGCGAGCCGATCCAGCCGGCCCGCCGATGCGCTGGCACTCTCCTGTGCTATCCTTAACCCTTTCTAGACACGGCTTTCGGGCCGTCCATACGAGTTAAAGACAAGCGAGTCAATCATGTTTGCGATTATCGAAAGTGGCGGCCGTCAGATCCGGGTCGGCAAGGGCGACACGGTCAGCGTCGACCTGATGGACGCCCAGCCTGGTGACAAGATCACGATCGACAAGGTGCTGTTCGTCGAGAATGGTGATGGCGACTTCGTCGCCGGCGCGCCGTTCGTGGCCAACGCCCAGATCCTGGCCGAGGTCGCAGGTGAAGAGCGTGGTCCGAAGATCCGCATCTTCGTGAAGAAGCGCCGCAAGGGCTATCGCCGGACGAAGGGCTTCCGCTCGACTCTGACGAAGCTGCGCATCACCGACATCAAGTTCTAACGAGCACGAAATGGCTACTAAAAAAGGTCAGGGAAGTTCACGCAACGGCCGCGACTCGAACTCGCAGCGCCTCGGCGTCAAGCGCCACGACGGCAACGTCGTCACGGGCGGCTCGATCCTCGTGCGCCAGCGCGGTCGGAAGTTCCAGCCTGGGCTCAACGTCGGCCTCGGCAAGGACGACACGCTTTTCGCGAAAATCGACGGACGGGTGAAGTTCGAGGATCACGGCGCACGCGGGCGCCGCATCAGCATTCATCCCGTCGAGTAACCGGCGTTGTTCGTCGACGAAGTCGACATTCACGTCAAGGCCGGTGACGGCGGAAGCGGCTGCATGGCCTTCCGCCGTGAGAAGTTCGTGCCGCGCGGCGGCCCGAGCGGCGGCGACGGCGGCGGCGGTGGCTCGATTTATCTGGTCGCCAGCCCGCACCACAACACCCTCGTCACGTACCGATTCCACCCTGAGTTCAAGGCCGAGCGCGGCCGGCACGGCGAAGGCTCCAACCGCACCGGCGCGGGCGGCAACGACATGGAGCTGCCGGTGCCGCCGGGCACCGTCGTGTACGAGAAGACGCCCGAAGGCGATCAGATTTTCATCGCCGACCTGACCGAGATCGGCCAGCGCGTGCTCGTCGCGCGCGGCGGCGACGGCGGCCGCGGCAACTCCCACTTCGCGACGGCGACCAATCGCGCGCCGCGGCGCTTCGAGCCAGGCTGGGAGGGAGAAGAACGCATCCTCGAGCTCCGGCTGAAGCTGCTCGCCGACGTCGGCCTGGTCGGCTTCCCGAACGGCGGCAAGTCGACGCTGATCTCGCGCATTTCGGCGGCGCGGCCGAAGATCGCCGACTACCCTTTCACCACGCTGACGCCGAACCTCGGCGTCGTGAGTCTCAGCGGCGACCGCAGCTTCGTGGTCGCCGACGTGCCGGGCCTGATCGAAGGGGCGCACGAAGGGCACGGCCTCGGCCATCAGTTCCTCAGCCATCTCGAGCGCACGAAGGTGCTCGTGCATGTGATCGACATGTCCGAGACCGGCCGCGATCCGGTCGAGGACTTCGACGTGATCTCGCAGGAGCTGGCGCTGTTTGCGGGGCGCGGTGATGAAACCGCCGTGGCGCTCTCCGATAAGCCGCGCATGGCGGTCGCCAACAAGATCGACGCGATGCCGGATCCGAAGACACTCGAGAAGCTCAAGAAGCATCTCAAGAAGAAGCGTGTGCCGCTCTTCGCGATCTCCGCGGCCACGGGCGAAGGGCTGCAGCCGGTTCTCGAAGCGATGTGGAAGGAAGTCGGGCCGCTGCTGCCGGCGCCGTCGGAACAGGAAACGGTGCGGAAGCAGCCGTCGATCATGATCCCGGAGGACGGCGAGCGGTGAGACGCCCGTGAGGCTCGGGATCATGGGCGGCACGTTCGATCCGATTCACGTGGGCCACCTCGACGTGGCGCGTGCGTCGGCCCGCGCCCTCGGCCTCGATGAAGTCCGCCTGCTGCCCTCGCACATCCCGCCGCATCGGCAGGAGCCGGGCACCTCGCCGTTTCACCGGTTCGCGCTGGTGTGCCTCGCGGCGCGCTCCGATCCGCAGTTCGTAGCCTCCGACGCCGAGCTGCTGCGCGACGGCCCGTCCTACGCGGCCGATACGCTGCGGGATCTGCACCGCCAGGGCTTCGCTGCCGGCGCGCTGTTCTTCCTGACGGGCGCCGATGCCTTTGCAGAAATCACGACCTGGAAGGACTCCCCGGCGTTGCTGGATCTCGCACACTTCGTGGTGTGCTCCAGGCCCGGCCACGGCGCGGCGCTGGTCCGGGGATTGCTCCCGCAGCTGACGGAGAGAATGGTCGACGCACCCGCTTTCACCGCCGGAACCGGTACGCGCGTGATTCTCCTCGACGCGGCGACCGCGCCCGTGTCCTCGAGCCAGGTGCGCGAGGCCCTCGCGGCGGGCCAGCCCACCGAAGGCATGCTGCCGGACGATGTGGAAGGGCACATCCGGAAGCACGGTTTGTACAATGCCCGGCAGCCGCGGAGCACTCACTGATACATGGCCAAAACACCCGTTCGCAAGACTCCCGTCCGCAAGGCTGCCGCAGCCGCCACCAAGGCACCGGTCCGCCGCAAGGCCGCAGCGAAGCCGCGCGCCAAGGCCGCGCCCCGCATGCCGAAGGCCATCACCGCCGGCATCGCCGCGGCGCATGACAAGAAGGCCGATAACGTGGTCATCATGGATCTGCGCAAGGCGTCGTCGTTCACCGACTTCTTCGTCCTCTGCACGGGCCAGAACATGCGGCAGGTCAAGGCGATCGCGGAAGCGATCGAAGCGGAGCTCAAGAAGGACGGCCTGCGTCCGAGCCTCGTTGAGGGCTACAACAAGGCCGAGTGGGTCCTGCTCGACTACTTCGACTTCATCTTCCACGTCTTCACGCCATCCACGCGCGAGTTCTACGGGCTCGAGCGGCTGTGGGGTTCGGCGGAGAAGTTTCCCGTCACCGAATAGGCGCAGGGTGACGGTGTGCCCGGCTCGGTCACCCGCTCCCTCGACTTCCACACGCCGGTATCCGCCACGCTGAACGCGATCGCCGCGATGGCGATCGCCCCCACCTGTGCTGCGTGCGCGGCCGTGCTCGAGCGCCCACTCGACGGCCCCATCTGCGCCGCGTGCTGGTCGGCCGTCACGCCGCTCGCCCTGTCATGGCATCCCGCGGGCGGCTCCTGCTTGTCCGAGGTGGTCGCGGCCGGCGTCTACGACGGCGCGCTGCGGGACATCATCCATGCGTGGAAGTTCGAGCGGCGGCGCTCGATCGGCCCGCGGCTCGCCGCCCTGACGCGCGAGCGCGCAGGAGGCGCGCTCGACGGCGCGGACATCGCCGTGCCGGTGCCCATGACGCCATGGCGCACCTGGCGGCGCGGGTTCAATCAGGCCGACGATCTGGCGCGAGGGCTCGGTCTTCCGGTCAGGCGGCCTCTCGGGCGCTGGCGCCCCCGCCCCCCGCAGTCCTCGCTGCCGTCCTCGCGCCGGCGATCCAACATGGCGGGAGCCATCTGGCTGATGCCATGCGCCGGTCGCGCGGTACGCGGCCGTGTCGTGGTGCTCGTCGATGATGTGATGACGACGGGCGCGACGCTGGAGGCATGCGCGGCGCGGCTCCACGAGGCGGGAGCGAAAGAGGTGCGCGCGATTACGGCCGCGCGCGCGGTGATGCGGAGCGCGCGTCCTGCTGGATCAGCCCGCGCGCGGTGATGCGCGTGAAAATCTCCATCGCGATATCGTCTTTCGGCTGCGCGCCGTCGATCACTTCCCAGCCTTCGTCAGCGGCTTGCCGGCGATAGCCATCACGCACGCGCGAGAGCAGCGGAAGGTCGCGCTCGAATTTGTCGCGGCCCTCCGCTTTGCGTCGCACCGCCTCGTCTGGCGCGATGTCCAGCAGGAACACCACCGTGGGCGCGGGGAGGTGTCGCTGCACGTCGTGCAGCCACGCCGCGTCGAGGCCCTGCGCGCTGCCGTACGCGACGCTCGACGCGCGATAGCGATCGCAGACGACCACGTCGCCGTCCGCAAGCCATTCCTCCATCGCCTCGCGATACTCGTGGCGATTGGCGATGTACAGGAGCTGCAGCGTATCGGGCGCGAAATCGCGATCGCCGTTCAGCGCGGCGCGGATCTCACGTCCGATCGGCGTTTCATAATCCGGGAACGAGAGCGCGCGAACCGTGCGTCCCGCCGCGGCGAACGTTTCACGCAGACGCGCGGCCTGCGTTTCCTTGCCGCTCTGATCGAGCCCTTCGAAGGCGATGAGCAGGCCGTGCGGCGTCATGGCATCTCCGTGCGAAGCAAATCGTCGATGGTTTGACGGCGCCGGATGACGCGCCAGCCGTCGGCCTCGACGAGCGCTTCCGGCGGGAACGGACGCCGGTTGTAGTTCGATCCCATCACCGATCCATACGCGCCCGCATCGCGCACCGCGAGGAGATCCCCGACTTCCACCGGGGGAAGCGCGCGATCGCTGCCGAGCGTATCCGTCGTCTCGCACACGGGACCGACGACATCGGCGACGATGTGGGCTCCGTCGCGCGGGGTGACGGCCTCGATTGCGTGGTACGCGCCGTAGAGCATCGGGCGCAGCAGCTCGGTCATGCCCGCGTCCGCGATGACGAACATCTTGCCGCCGGCCTGGGGCTTGAGATCCACCACGCGCGTCAGCATCGCTCCCGCGGCGCCGACGATGACGCGGCCTGGCTCGAGGACGAGGCTTCGTCCCGACGCGGCAATCACGGGCAGCACGGCCGCCGCGTACTCCTCGGCGCTCGGCACGCTGCCGCCGTCGTACGAGATGCCGAGTCCCCCGCCCACATCCAGATGCTCCACCGACACGCCATCGTCTTCGAGCTCGCGCGCGAGCGTGACGAGGGCCTGCGCGGCGCGCGCCAGCGGATCGAGCTTCGTGATCTGCGAGCCGACGTGCACGTGCAGGCCGACGACGTGGAGGCCGCCGCGCGTGGCCATCTCGCGGCACATCGCCCGCGCGTCTTCGATGGCGACGCCGAACTTGTTGGTCTTGCGCCCGGTCGAAATGCCGGGATGGCTCATCGCGTCGATGTCGGGATTGATGCGAACGGCCACGCGCGCGCGCGTGCCGAGCGCCCTCGCGATCTGGTCGATCCGATCCATCTCACCGAACGACTCGGCGTTGATGGCCTTGAGGCCGAGCCCTACGGCCCGCTCGATCTCGGCGGCCGTCTTGCCCACGCCGGTGAAGACGATCTCGCCCGGCGCGAAGCCCGCGCGGAGGGCGACATCGATCTCGCCGCCGGAGTTCGCGTCGGCATGCGCCCCGAGCTCGCGCAGGAGCCTGACGATGGCCAGCGTCGAGTTGGCCTTGAGCGCGTAGTGGATCGCGTGCGGATGGCCGGCGAACGCCGCATCGAGCGCCCGGTAGCGCGCGCGGATGGCTGGCCCGCTGTAGACGTAGCAGGGGGTGCCCAGCTGCCCCGCGAGATCCTCGAGCGAATGACCGTCGCAGACGAGCGAATGTTTGTCCCTGAAAAAGCCGTGCAAAGCGGTCAGATCATATCAGTGCCGGGCTGATATGATCTGGCGGTCAGATGAACATCCCTCCGGTCGTGCGGGACACCGCGACGGACCTCCTCATCGAGCGTTGCCTCGTAGGCGACCAGCAGGCCTGGGAGCTGATCGTCCGCCAGCACTGGCGGAAGGTCTACAACCTCGCCTACAAGTTCGTCGGCAAGCACGACGAGGCCGAGGATCTGGCGCAGGACATCTTCGTCAAGATCTTCAAGGCGCTGAAGACCTTCGACCGCCGGGCGAACTTCCAGACCTGGCTGATCAGCATCAGCCGGAACCTGTGCATCGACCACTACCGCAGCGTCCGCAAGGAGCGCGAGACGATGGCGCGCGACGTCGACGCGTCGGAGCTGTCACCCGTCTCCAAGGAACGCGGCCCCCTGGCGCTGGCCGAGCACGCCGACCTGCGCGAGATGCTGCGCAAGGCCCTGGCGGAGCTGCCGGTGACCCTGCGCACGGCCGTGGTGCTGCGCGACCTGCAGGAATTCTCGTATCAGGAAATCGCCGACCAGCTGAAGCTGCCGGAAGGCACGGTGAAATCGCGCATCAACCGGGGACGGCTCGAGCTGGCGCGGCAGATCAGGAAACTGCAGGCCGAAATGCCCGGGGGCACACGCGCCGTGAAGCCGGCGGATGCCGGGAGGACCGAATGAATCTCACTACGGACTACGTCGACGGCATCGCGGTGGTGCGCGTGAAGGAAACGCGCCTGATGTACCCGCTCCTCCAGGACTTTGCCGTCACCGTCACGCAGCTGATCGCCAAGGGCGAGAAGCGCATCATGGTGGACCTGTCTCCGGTCGGCTACGTCGACTCGGCGACGATCGGGTGCCTCATGGACCTGTTCCGACAGGCCACCGCGTCGGGCGGCGCGCTTAAGCTGGCCGGCGTGCAGAAACGGGTCGAGACGATGCTGACCATGACCGGGGCGCATCGCTTCATCGAAGTACACGGGGACGAGGCCTCTGCCGTCAAAAGCTTCGGGGACCCATCATGAGCGCGGTCAGGACGATCCGCACGACCTCCGGCGAGGAGATTTCGCTCGATGGCGACCTGCTCGCCGTGCTCGAGGCGCTCTACCGTGAGGTCGCGATGCGCCGCGAGCTCGAACACACCTTCGAGGACGTCTCGCGTGAGATCGCCCGCTTCGTCGAGCAGCTGTCGCCCGAGGAGATGAAGCAGTACCTCACCGAGAGCCTGTTCCTCAACAGCGTCTCCTACGAGAACGAGCGACTGGGCGCGTGGATGAAGAAGATGGCGAAGCTGGAGACGGATCAGACCTGAGGCCGGCGCCGCCGCGAAATGGAAAAGGGCCCGAAGCGCTCGTGCGCACCGGGCCCTTCGACGTTTAAGACTGTGCTACGAGCGCGCGTGAATCGCAGCGCGCACCCGCGTGTCGGCGGGGATGAGCTCGTCCGCTTCGACCAGGCGCCACGAGTCCTTCTCGTCGAGGATCTTCGCGGCAAACGCGGTGTGCAGCGCGTGGCCGGCCCGATGCGCGACCAGATGCCCGATCACCGGATAGCCGACCAGGGCGAGGTCGCCGATGGCGTCGAGAATCTTGTGTCGCACGAACTCATCGTCGAAGCGAAGCGCGTTGTTGAGCACGCCGGTCTCGCCGAGGACGATCGCGTTGTCGAGCGACCCGCCGAGCGCGAGCCCCTTCTGCCGCAGCATCTCGACTTCCTTGAGGAAGCCGAACGTGCGCGCCGGCGCAATCTCTTCGATGAAGGACTTCTCGGTGATCGTCATCGACCGGCTCTGATGCCGCAGGAGCGGATGATCGAAGCTGATGCTGTAGGTCACCTTGAACTGATCCGACGGGTAGAGCGCGATGCGCTTGTCGCCGTTCGAGAGCGAGATCGGCCGAATGACTTTCAGGTACTTGCGCGAGACGCCCAGCTCCTTCACGCCGGCGTCCTGCACGAGATAGACGAACGGGGCCGCGCTGCCGTCCATGATCGGGACTTCAGGCGAGTTGAGCTCCACGCAGACGTTGTCGATCTGGAGCGCCGCCAGCGCCGCCAGCAGATGCTCGACCGTCTCGACCGAGCCCGTGCCGCCATTGAGCGCCGTGGCCAGCTCGATGCCGCCAAGGTGCGTGATGGTCGCCGGGATCTCCAGCCCGCCCAGATCGGCGCGCTGGAAACGAATGCCGTAGTCGGCCGGAGCCGGCTTGAGCGACAACGTGACTTTGTGCCCGGAATGGAGTCCGATGCCGGCGCACGTAACGGTTCGTCGAAGTGTTCGCTGGGCTTTCATGCCCTCTCGATTACTAGTGCGGTGAAGGCCGTCCCAGGTGGAACGCCAACCCGTTCTCCGCGGCCGCGCCAGGCCGACAGAATGCCAATCGAATTTTCGGGTCGCTGGGTCCGCCTGCGCGAGACGGGATCCGAGGCCTGATTGGCTTGAGCGATTATGACCTTTAGCAAGCGGACTGCCACGGAATCAGAAACTCCACCGCGTCCACAAGCCGCGTATTTATAACATCTTAGAAGGACACGTGCCAGCAGATTCTTTGCGGGCGGCTCCCCCGTGTGGCCCGATAGCCACGGACAGAATCGGCTTGAGTGTGGCAATCCTACCACACAAAAATGATTAGCTGACCTACGCACTTTCAGCCCTGCTCGCCCCATCGGCGCTGCACGCCGGGCCCGTCATCAGCTCTTTCAGGAACATCCCGGTGGCCGACTCCACGGACTCGGCGACCGCCTCGGGGGTTCCGGCAGCGACCACGCGGCCGCCCGCCGCGCCCCCCTCAGGCCCAAGGTCGATCAGGTAGTCCGCCGATTTGATGACGTCGAGATTGTGCTCGATCACGACGACCGTATTCCCCTGATCGACCAGGCGGTTGAGTACTTCCAGCAGCTTCCGCGTGTCCTCGAAATGCAGGCCGGTGGTCGGCTCGTCGAGGATGTAGAGGGTGCGTCCGGTGCCGCGCCGCGACAGCTCCTTCGACAGCTTGACGCGTTGCGCCTCTCCCCCGGACAAGGTCGTCGCCGACTGGCCGAGGGTGATGTAGCCGAGACCGACCTCTGTGAGCGTGCGCAGCTTGATCGCAATCGACGGAAAGGGTTCCAGCAGTTCGAGCGCCTGTTCGACCGTGAGCTCGAGCACGTCCGCGATCGACTTTCCGCGGTAACGGATGTCGAGCGTCTCGCGGTTGTAGCGCCGGCCCTTGCACTCCTCGCACGTCACGTAGACGTTTGGCAGGAAGTGCATTTCGATCGCGATGACGCCGTCACCCTGGCAGGCCTCGCAGCGGCCGCCTTTGACGTTGAACGAGAACCGGCCAGGCTTGAAGCCCCTGGCGCGGGCGTCAGGCAGCATCGCGAAGAGTTCGCGGATGAACGTGAACAGGCCGGTATACGTGGCCGGATTCGAGCGCGGCGTCCGGCCGATCGGCGACTGATCGATCTGGATGACCTTGTCGATGTGCACGACGCCGTCGATGCGATCGTGCTCGCCAGGCTCGTCGCCCGCGCGATAGAGCGTGCGCGCGAGCGAGCGATACAGAATCTCGTTGACCAGCGTCGATTTCCCGGACCCGCTCACGCCGGTGACTGCGATGAAGAGACCGAGCGGGAACTTCACGTCGACGTTCTTCAAATTGTTCTCGCGCGCGCCGCGGACGACGAGTGCGTTCCGGTCGGCCTTGCGGCGCTTCTCCGGCGTCGGGATCGAGCGCTCGCCGCGCAGGTACTGCCCCGTCATCGATTCGACATTCGATCGCAGCAGCTCCGCAGGCGTCCCCTGGAACATCAACTTGCCGCCATGCTCGCCGGCGCCGGGCCCCAGATCGATCACATAGTCGGCCGTCCGGATCGTCTCTTCGTCGTGCTCGACGACGATGACGGTGTTTCCCAGATCGCGGAGGCGCGCGAGCGTGCCGAGCAGCTTGCGGTTGTCGCGCTGATGCAAGCCGATCGACGGCTCATCGAGCACGTAGAGCACGCCGGTGAGGTTCGACCCGATCTGCGTCGCCAGGCGGATGCGCTGCCCCTCGCCCCCCGACAGCGTCGCGGCGCTGCGCCCGAGCGTGAGGTAGCCGACGCCGACGTCGTTGAGGAAGCGCAGACGATCCCGGATTTCACGGATGACGCGCCCCGCAATCATCTCCTCGCGATCACTCAGCTGGATGGCCTCGACGAGCGGAAGCGCCTCGCTGATCGGCAGATCGACATACTCGCTGATCGCCCGCGCCTTCACCCGCACCGCGAGCGTTTCAGGGCGGAGGCGCTTGCCTTCGCAGGAGGGGCACGTGCGAAGCGAGCGGTACGGCTCGAGCTCTTCCTGATCCGCCCAGGTGCCTTCCGTGAAACGGCGGCGCAGGTTCGGCACGACCCCTTCGAAGTCCGCCCCGAACGGATCGCCCGCGGCTTTCCTGGTTTTCTTTCCCGCGGCAGGCGCGGCCGCGCGCTTGCCCGGCGCGCCGAAGAGCACGAGGTCCCGCGTCTTCCTGCTCAACCGCGACCACGCCAGCGTGAGATCGATATCGAACGTCTTCGCCAGCGTGCCGAGCGCTTCGCGCAGGGGCTTGCGATCGGTACGGCCCCACGGCACGACGGCTCCCTCGCCGAGCGATTTCGTCTCGTCGGGCACGATGCGCGCGGGATCGAAGTCGTAGACCGAGCCGAGCCCCTGGCAGGCCTGACAGGCGCCGTGCGGGGAATTGAACGAGAACGCGCGAGGCGTGAGCTCGGGGACCGAGATCGCGCAGTCAGGACAGGCCATCCGACGCGAGAACAGCCTGTCGCCGCCGTCCAGCGTGTTGATGACGACGATGTCACCAGCCAGCTTGAGCGCGAGCTCGATCGAGTCCGAGAGCCGCTTCTCGATGCCTCCCTTGACGATCAGCCGGTCGACGAGAACGTCGATCGTGTGATTGCGGCGTTTGTCGAGCTTGATGTCTTCTTCGAGCGAGATGAAGGAGCCGTCGATGCGCGCGCGCGTGAAGCCCTTCTGCCGGAAACCCGCGAGATCCTTCTTGAACTCCCCCTTGCGGCCGCGCACGACCGGCGCGAGCACGTTGATGCGCGCATCGGCCGGATAGAGCATCACCATGTCGAGGATCCGCTCGAGCGACTGCGACGCGATCTCGCGCCCGCAGTTCGGGCAGTGCGGCTTGCCGATATTGGCGAAGAGGAGGCGCAGGTAGTCGTAGATCTCGGTGACCGTGCCGACGGTCGAGCGCGGGTTCGAGCCGGTCGTCTTCTGCTCGATCGAAATGGCGGGCGACAGGCCGTCGATCAGATCGACGTCCGGCTTCTCCATCTGCTCGAGAAACTGACGGGCGTACGCCGACAGCGACTCGACATACCGGCGCTGCCCTTCGGCGTAGATCGTGTCGAAGGCAAGCGACGACTTTCCCGAGCCCGAGAGGCCGGTCATGACGACCAGCCGATCGCGCGGGATGTCGACGTCGACGTTCTTGAGGTTGTGGACCCGCGCGCCGCGCACCGAGATCCAGTCGTGAGACATACCTACTGCAGGGCCTTTGGTTGGATTGCCAAAAGGGTCATTTTACCACCGCGGCGGGGTCTCCTGCCGCTTCTCAGCTGGGCGGTTCGCTACGGCCGCGATGGCAGCCAGGGACCGGCGATGCCGGCCGCACTCGAGAGTGCGGCGGCTGCGGCGAGCGCTTCGGCAGGGTCACGGACGGGCGACAAACAGAGGTCCAGGTCGGCGAAGGTCTCGAGCCATGCGTCGCGCGGCCTCGCGCGTATCAGGTCGCGCAGCGCGGCAATGATCTCCGGCTGACCCTCGCGATCGGCGTGGCGCGGTCCCCACTCCGGCCTGCCAAGGCGCTCGCAGAACCGGGTCCAGAAGTGTGGCTCGAGCGCCCCGAGCGCCAGCCATCTGCCGTCGGCGCACTGATAGACGTTGTAGAAAGCGTGGCTACCGTCGGTCGGAAGATCGCCGCCGGCATCGGATCCGGCCGGCGCCGCCCCGTTGACCAGCAGGCGCGCGGCCGGAAGCATCAGCCAGTAGAGCGAGGCGTGGTGCATCGAGATGTCGATGAACGCCCCCTCCCCCGTCCGGCCTCGCCCGATCAGCGCCGCGAGAATGCCGATTGCCGCGCTCATCGCTCCGCCGCCGACGTCCGCGATGAACATCCGCGGCAGCGCCGGCGCCCGGCGCCCGGTGACGTCGAAGGACAGCAGCCCGGCTTCCGCCACGAAGTTCAGATCGTGGCCCGCGCGGTCGGCATCGGGAGAGGCGTGCCCGTAGCCCGTGATCGAGCAGTGCACCAGGGCCGGGCGTGTTGCGCGGACGGACGCCGGATCGAGCGCGAGCCGCCGGCCGGTCGCCGCGCGAAAGTTGTCGACGAGCACGTCGGTCTCGTCGAGATGCGCGTCGAGCCGCGCGCGATCCGCCTCCACGCGCAGATCGAGCACGAAGCTCTCCTTGCCGCGATTGAGCAGGTGATGGAAGACGCTCTCGCCGTCAGCCGCGAGCGGCGGAAGGCGGCGGAGCGGATCGCCGCCGGGAGGCTCGACCTTGATGATCGTCGCGCCGAGCTCCCGCAGGATGTGCGTGCAGAAGGCGCCGGGTAAGAGCCTCGAGAGATCGAGGACTCTTACCCCGGCCAGGGGCTTGTTCACGCCTTCGCGTTGAGCTTCGAGTGCCGGTAGCCGTACACGAAGTAGAGCGCTATCCCGATCGCGAGCCAGATCATGAACCGCTCCCAGGCGACCCACGGCAACCCGACCATCACGAACAGACAGGCGACGATGCCGAGCGGCGCGAGCACCCACACGAACGGGACCTTGAAGGGCCGCGGGCGGTCGGGCTCTTTCACGCGAAGCACGAGCACGCCGCCGCAGACGAGCGCGAACGCGAAGAGCGTGCCGATGTTCGTCAGGTCGTACGTCTCGGCCGCGTCGCCGAACGCCGAGGCGACGGCCACGATCACGCCCGTGAGGAGCGTGGTGCGATACGGGATGCGCGTCTTCTCGTCGATCTTCGCCATCCACTTCGGAAGCAGTCCGTCACGGGCCATCGCGAAGAAGATGCGCGGCTGGCCGTACTGGAACACGAGCAGGACGGCGGTCATCGACACGGCCGCGCCGAGCGCGACGATCAGGCTGACGCCGGAGTAGCCGACCTGGCCGAGCGCGTGCGCCAGCGGATCCGCCACCGCGAGATCCGCGTAGGGCACCATTCCCGTCAGCACGGCGCCGACGATGACGTAGATGACGGTGCAGATCGCCAGGCCTCCGAGAATGCCAATCGGCAGGTTGCGTTGCGGATCCTTCGTTTCCTCGGCCGCCGTCGAGATCGCGTCGAAGCCGATGTAGGCGAAGAACACGATCGCCGCGCCCTGATGGATGCCGGTGAAGCCGTTCGGCGCGAAAGGCACGTAGTTGGCGCTGTCGATGCTCATCATGCCGACGCCGATGAACAGCGCGAGCGCCAGCAGCTTGATGACGACCATGATGTTGTTGGCGCGCGAGCTCTCTTTCGCGCCTCGCAGCAGCAGCCACGTCACGGCCAGCACGATGCCGCACGCCGGAATGTTGACGAGAATCGGGACGCCCCAGAGCTGCGGCGCGGTCTGGAGCAGGCCGTGCACCGCCGGGTCAGAGCTGAGCGCTGCGGTACGGTACCCGGTCGTGAGCCACTCGGGCACGCTCACTCCGACGCCGCGCATCAGTGTTTCGAAGTAGTCGCCCCACGAAATCGCGACCGCGACGTTGCCGACGGCGTACTCGAGGATGAGGTCCCAGCCGATGATCCACGCGATCAGCTCGCCGAGCGTCGCGTAGGTGTACGCGTACGCGCTGCCGGCCTGCGGAATCATCGATGCCAGCTCCGCGTAGCAGAGTGCGCAGAGCGCGCAGGCGCCGCCGAGCAGCAGAAAGGAGAAGATCAGCGCGGGGCCGGCGCCGTACCGAATGACTTCCCCATTCGGCCCGGACTGGCCGGCCGCGGCGGTGCCGATCGCGCCGAAGATGCCGGCGCCGATGAC
>JALYRV010000249.1 GCA_030855205.1 Acidobacteriota bacterium
CCCGTGCGGGCCGACATTTGGAGACGATCCACAGTCGTCGAGGTATCTCTGCGTGGCGCCGATTGACGCGTCGACCGGTGGTCGCCGTGCGCCGCCGGTGCGATTGTTCGATGCCGCCGCTCGCGGTCTGGTGCTGCCCACGTTCGGTCAGCGGGCTACAATTGGCGCCTGACGGCTCGCGCATCCTCACCCAAACCCGTGGCATCGTCGGCACTTCCAGCATCACGCTGATTGAAACGTCGCACGGAGTCCGCTTACATCCCCGCGATGGCGCTGACGAGGCGCTGCCGATGGCCAGGGCAGATTGCGGAAGCGCTCGAGCGCCGCGCACGAGCAGAACATCCTATCGGCAGAAGGCCGCTCGGATCGTGCTGACGACCCGAGCTGGGCCACACCCGCGGTCAGTGCACCGGACGAAGGAAGAGTGTCACGGCACGCCGACCGATGTTTCGACCGTGCTGCAGGCCCTCTTCCGAGGCGCGCCGGAAGTGAATCCCGACGTAGATGCGCGAAACTGCGTTCTCTTCCGCCGCCTGCGAGAAGCTGGTATAGGAACGCCAGGCGGGCGTGGCATCGGCGCACTGAGTGCCCGCCGACAGTGACATGCTGCACGCGTCGAACGCGATGTCGTCGCTGCCGAAGAATTGCGCCAGTACTTCCGCGGCGGCGCTTCCTTCCACGCTGTGCGCCGAGTCGTGGTCCGGCATCGGATAGGTCACCTGCAGCGGCGTCCACGCCTGATCCCCCGACGTGCCCGGGTTGCCGTCGGTATCGGCCGTCTGAATGGCGGTGACCGGTCGCCAGTACCGGTAGTGGAACTTCGTTTCCCACGACCCGATGTAGCCGTCGGCCAGCGCCAGATTGAGCAGCCCGAACAGCCGCGCGCTCTCCCACAGGCCGAGGCCACGGTTGTCGGCCACCGACCGCGCAATCCGATTCCACTGCAGCGGAGAGCTCTCCAGCCAAAACAGGCCGATCATCGTCTGCTCCGTCGTGCGAATCGTCGGCGTGGTGATGCCATCGCCGCCGAGCGCCTTCACCTCGTTGAGCTCGTCCGCGTACTTGGCGCTCTGCACTCGATAGGGCGGGCCGGCTCTGAATTGCGAGCTGCGGTGGAGGACAAACGGCGTAACGTTCGCCCAGCCCGGTGCAAACACGAAGTCGAACCCCGGTGTAAAGCGGTACTCGCCGGGAGCGCTCCCCTGCTGATACGAGAAATCGAGGAGCGGTGTCTCCGAGCCATCCCCCATGCGAAGGGCGACAATCGTCGCCGCTGCCGCCTGACCCAACGCGATGCCGTTGGTCTTGGCATCCCCGGGCGGAATGGCTGCCAGCGCAGCCGCATAGTCGTTTTCGACGCTCTCGATGCCCGCGTCCAGGCACGCGGACGGAAACGGAATGGCGCCGATGACCGGCACCAGCACGTCGCGTGCGGCGGCGGCGATCGCCGCCTCCGGGGAGACCCCCGAGCCGCTTCTCGTGTCGAACGCGTACGGTCGCGAACGCCGATCGATCGCGTTCAGCGCGTCGTGGATGGCAATGTGCATCATCGCGTAGAGGCGCGATTCGTGCAGCGGATCGTTCGCCGGAGAGATGCATGCCGCTAAGGCGGCCTTCCCGGCATTCGCGTTCCACTGGATGACCGCATTCGCTACGGCAGGGCGCGCCGAGAGCACGCTGAGGCTGAGTACGAAAACGAGAGTCAAGGTGATCCGATACACGGTTCCTCCTGTGTTCTTTGTTGACCCTCACTATCCGGCTCCTGCCACCCGATGTCTTGATGGTTTCCTGTACTTTTTGTGAATTGTAAAACGCTGCTAGAATCGCCCCGGTTCCTTGCACATTGCCTGCTGCCTTATGCCGTCTGCCTTTCGCCTAGGGTATCCACGTGAGGGTTCTCTTTGGAAATTGTGTCCTTGACACTGACGCACGGCGACTCCTCCGGGGCCGGGACGAAGTCCATCTCGCCCCGAAAGCCTTCGAGCTGTTGAAGCTCCTGGTGGAGGGCCGGCCGCGCGCGCTCGGCAAGACCGAGCTGCTCGAGCGGCTCTGGCCCGGCGTCTTCGTCTCAGAGGCCAGCCTCGCCAAGGTCATCAGCAACGTTCGGGAGGCGCTGGGGCATGACGAGAACGCACCCGTCATCCGCACGGTGCACGGCTACGGCTACGCGTTCGCCGCCAACGTGATCGTTGGCGCGCGCGCCGACGCCGTCAACACACGGGCAGTCGTCTGCTGGCTCTTCTGCGGCACGCGCGAGTTTCCGCTGCCTGACGGCGAGCACATCGCCGGCCGTGAGCCCGAGGCGAGCGTCTGCCTCGACTCACCGAGGGTGTCTCGCCGCCACGCCAGGATCACCGTAAGCGGCAGCCGCGCCGTGCTCGAAGATCTCGGGAGCAAAAACGGGTCGTTTGTCGGCGGCGCACGCATCGTAGCACCGGCGGCGCTTGTGTCCGGCGACGAGGTGCGCCTCGGACCGTTTACGTTGATGTTCAGGATCAGCGCGGGTGTGGGGTCGACGGTAAGCGAGATGTGAGGAAGCGGCTGATCGCTGAGAGCGCTGACGGCCGATAACGGCTTACGGCTGCGGAATGGTTGCGGAAAGAACACGCCACGTCAATCCCACGCTCACGCCCATCCCATAATGCGTGTCGCTGCCTGACACGAACGTGACCCACGCCCCGTCGAGATCGATCGAGTCGGTGAGTGAGACCGTCGCACCCGCCCCGGCATGCCAGTAACGAACTGCGAGCAGACGGTCGTGGGCGAGGAACAGAAACGGATCCTCCAACGAGCGACTGAACGGAATGCCGCCGTGGGTGCGCGCCCAGTTGACGAGCGCGCGTGCGCTGATGATGGGCGTAATGGCGTACCCGACTTCGACTTCCGCCACGCTTCGATCGAGGTTGATGCCCAGGAGATCCTCGACGAACGAGTAGGTGTAGCGGCCGTGGACGTACGCGTTCGGGACCACCGGATCGAGCAGGCGGCCGATATTGACGCCGAGATGGAGCGCTCGTCGATCCTGTCCAGGGGCCGCTTCGCCAATCGTCCGGTAGCGATGGCTGGGAATCGTGACGCCGATCACCGGTGTCATCACGACCCCGCCACGATCGATGGCGTTGTAACGCAAGGTGAAATTGAAATCCTGGAACGTCGAGTAGACCTCGCCCGTGTCGAGCGACGACCCCGAAGCCTCGGGATGTGTGCGCCGGAATTCCTCGTACTGCTCACGCAGAAAAGTGGTGACTGGCTCGTCGTCGTGACCGGTGAACTTCGAAGCGACGTACGGCAGGCGGGCCGTCACCGCCACCCGATCGGTCAGGGCATACTCGAATTGAAAGATCCCGATGTATGCGCGAGAGGGCACTGCACCATCGAGTTTCTGTCCGTGCTCGTCGAAGTGGCCGCCGAATTCGAGATTTTGGAAGACCAGCGAGATCGCGCCTTCGCCCTTTAGCGGGACCCAGGCGGACTGCGCCTCCACGGCTGCGGGCAGCACGAGCCAGAGCAATCCGATCGCGATTCCGGCGCGGCGCGCCGCCCTTGTTGCAGCAACGGCGCGCATGCCCGTACTCAGCTTCGACGCGGAATATTGCGTCTGGCCTCGAGTGCGGTGTGGATGATGTGGAGATACTGCAGCTGCTTGCTCGGCGCCTTGATCAGGAAGCGGCACTGCTTCTCGAGCGCCTTGATCTCCGCTTTGGTCAACTTGTACGCGACCGGAACGACGATGGCGGACGAGGATGCCGATTCCAGCCTCTGCTGCACCTCGACGAGGTCGGCAACGTCGGCGAGCACAAGATTGTACTGACGGCTCGCGACCGAATCCTGGAATTCGGCCCAGCTCGCCACCTCACGGTATTTGTGGCCGAATTGCAGCAGCGTTTGCTGCAACTTCAGCTCGCTCGTGGCTCCGGTGAGGCGGGACGACGCGGGAGCATACACGAGGACCGACGCAGGGTTCCGAGCCGCCAGCGCCCGCTGCATGCGGATGCCGCCGGCGGAGAGCGATTTGTCGCCGCAGGCCTGGAGGTCGGGGCCGAGCATCAGCACTGTTGCCGCCAGGAGTCCCACCGACGCGAGGATTCGCTTCATCGCACGCCTCCATTCAATAATGCCTGACGCGGCCGATCTCGACCACTCCATGGTGCGAACTCTACACCCGGCCCGCACGGGGAGCAATGACCATCTGGTGAAGCCCGCCCTCGAACCGCTCATTTAGCAAGTCCCTCGACGAGGAAGAGGTCTCGCAGAAACGTCCAGTAAGTGTACACGTAGCTTTTGCCGTCCGGTGTAACCGCCAGCTGGCCGCGACCGTCCGCGACCCCAATGACCCCGGTGGGATCTCGCGGCGCCAGCTCTGTGAGGAGGACCATCTCGCCGGTCGCGATATCGAAGCGATACATCCGGACCACAGGCTCTCCTGCCCGTCTCACATAAAGGAACCGTCCGTCCGCGCTCCATTGAATCGGCCGGTCCTCGGCGTCCAGCCTCTTCAGCTCGACCGGCGGCCCTCCGTCGAGCGGCCACATCAGGTATCCGGCGGTCGGATCGCTGATGAGAAGCCGCCGGCCGTCGGGTGAGACGAGAACCGCAAGCATGCCTTTCTCGGCAACGGGCTCGAGCCGGCCCGTCTCCGTATGCTGTATGAACGACACGGG
>JALYRV010000075.1 GCA_030855205.1 Acidobacteriota bacterium
TCCGACAACCGCGCCACCCGCCGCGCCGATCGCGCCGCCCTGCGTGGTTTTGCTCGCACTCGCGCACGCCGCGCCGCCCAGCAAGCTCGTCAGCGCCAGCACCGCCGCAGCTTTCGTAATCGTGTTGGTATCCTTCATGGGCAGCTACAGATGCATTGATCTTGCCGGGAGCTGCCACGGCCCTAGTAGCATCCAGAATTTATGTCCACGATCTGGTTCGTCATCGCCGGCATCCTGCTCATCAGCGTCGCGCTCTCGGGCACCGTGCTCAAGCGCCTGCCGCTGACGGCGTCGATGTTCTACCTCGGGGCAGGCGCGCTGCTCGGGCCATGGGGCGCCGGCCTTCTCAATCTCGATGTCATCGACGATGCGCGCGGGCTCGAGCGTCTGACCGAGATCGCCGTCATCATTTCGCTCTTTACGGCAGGCCTGAAGCTCAGACTCCCACTCTCGGATCGGCGGTGGCGCAACGCGATGGTCCTCGCCGCGATTGCGATGCCGGTGACGATTGCGGGCATCGCCGCGTTCGGCGTGCTCGCCGCGGGGCTGCCGCTCGCCGCGGCGGTGTTGCTCGGCGCGATCCTCGCGCCGACCGATCCGGTGCTCGCGTCCGACGTGCAGGTCGCGCACGAACACGACGCCGAGCCCGTCCGGTTCAGCCTCACGGGTGAAGCGGGACTGAACGACGGCACGGCCTTCCCCTTCGTCATGCTCGCCCTCGGCCTCCTCGGCGCACACGACCTCGGCGCGTCGGGCTGGCGATGGTTCGCGATCGACCTCGTGTGGGCGGTGGGCGCGGGCCTCGCGGTCGGCGCGATCTGCGGTGCGGGAGTCGGACAGCTGGTGCTCTACCTGCGCCGCGAGCATCGCGAAGCGGTAGGACTCGACGAGTTCCTCGCCCTCGGTCTCATCGCGCTCTCGTACGGCGTCTCGTTGCTCGTCGGCGCCTACGGATTCCTCGCCGTGTTCGCGGCCGGTCTCTCTCTACGCCATATCGAGCGGACGAACACCGCGGCGATCGACCGGCGCACCCCCGCCGCCGGCTCCGTAGAGGACCAAGCGACCCATCCCGCGACCGCGCCGGCCTTCATGGCGCGCGCGCTTCTGAACTTCAACGAGCAGCTCGAACGGCTCGGCGAGCTCGCGGTCGTGCTCGTCGTCGGCGCGCTGCTGGCCGACATCGAAACGTGGGGGACCGGACTCGCGCTGGCCTTTGCGCTGTTCGTCGTCATCAGGCCGGCGGCGACGCTGCTCACGCTGGTGCGGGCGCGGCTGACGGGCACGCAGCGCGCATTCATCGCGTGGTTTGGCGTGCGCGGGGTGGGATCGATCTATTACCTGGCGTATGCGCTCGCGCATGCGGCCAGCCTGCCATGGGCGCGCGCGCTTGCCGACATGACGCTCGTCGTCGTCGCCGCGTCCGTTGTCGTGCACGGCGTGTCGGTCACGCCGCTGATGCAGCGCTATTCCGCCCGCCGGGAAAACCGCCGCCGTCGGTAAGCCGCTAGCTCATTCGGCGATGTATTTCCACGGCTGAGAGTGCGACAAACGGTGCCAGACCGTGAAGAAGCTCTGGTTCGGCACGCCTGGCGCGCCGGATGAGCCTGTTCGTCGATGCCAACGCTCGTACAGAAGTCTTACAAACGCCTCCGCCGGGAGCAGTTACTCTCTTCTCAGGCCTTTTTTCCTGGGAGTCTTGTCACTTGAGCACAGCCGCCGTCCCTTACAGCTCGAAGCGTCTGCCGTACAACATCACGACCATGAACTGGGTCACGGTCATCGCGATGGGCCTGTTTCACGTCGGCGCGGTCGCGGCGCTGTTCTTCTTCTCGTGGACCAACGTGCTCGTCGCGCTCGCGCTGCACTGGTTCGCGGTGGGCTTCGGGATCAGCCTCGGCTATCACCGGCTCCACACGCACCGCGGCTACAAGACGTCGAAGGCGTTCGAGTATTTCCTCGCGGTCTGCGGCACGCTGACGCTCGAGGGCGGGCCCATCTTCTGGGTCGCCACGCACCGCGTGCACCACAAGCACTCCGATCAGGAAGGCGACCCGCACACGCCGCATGACGGCGGCTTCTGGGCGCATGTCGGCTGGATCATGTTCGGCGACTCGAACCACAACAACACGGCCCTGATGTCGAAGTACGCGCCGGATCTCGCCGGCGACCCGTTCTACCGCTGGCTCAACACCTGGCACTTCGTGCCGATCACCATTCTCGGTCTGATCCTGCTCGCCGTCGGCGGCTGGCCGATGGTGCTGTGGGGCATCTTCTTCCGTGTCGTCTTCGGCCTCCACGCGACGTGGCTCGTCAACTCGGCCACGCACATGTGGGGTAGCCGCCGCTTCCAGACGCGCGACGACTCGCGCAACAGCTGGTGGGTCGCGATGCTGACGTTCGGCGAAGGCTGGCACAACAATCACCACGCGCACCCCGTATCGGCGCGCCACGGCCTGGCGTGGTACGAGTTCGACGTCTCCTGGATCACGCTCAAGGCGTTCAACGCCGTCGGGATCGTGCGCGACCTCAAGGTGGCGAAGATCCGGCAGCCGTTGCCGGAAGAAAAAGCCGCCTGAGAGCCTGAACGCGCCAAGGGGCGGTATCCTTCCGGAAGCATGATTTCCGGGCGGCGCCGCTCCGTCATTTTCTTCACGGTTTTCGGCGTCTGCCTCGTCGTCATCGCGGTGGCGCTGAACGTCGGCTGGCTGGTCATCAGCTGGCAGCGAGGACTCCTCGCCGCCCTGGGCCTCTTCTTCTTTCTCGTCATCATCGCGGGCATGGTGCTCAACACCATCTTCCTGGTCCGCGAAATCCGGCGCAACGAGCAGCACGACTCGTTCATCAACGCCGTCACCCACGAGCTCAAGACCCCCGTGGCTTCGATCCGCCTCTACCTCCAGACGCTGCAGACGCGCGAGGTCGACGAGGCGAAGCGGCGCGAGTTCTACCAGATCATGCTCGAGGACAGCGACCGTCTGCTGCACACGATCGAACAGGTCTTGCGCGCGGGGGGCACCGTCTCGCAGTTCCGGCGCATCGCGCAGGCGCGCATCGATCTCGGCGAGCTCGCGAAGGACTGTGTGGCGCTCGCGCTGACGCGCTTCCATCTTCCTGAATCAGCCGTCACCATCGAGGATCGGACCGCCGGTCCGGCCATCGTGCTCGGCGACGGCGACGAGCTGAAGGCGGCCGTGTGGAACCTGATCGACAACGCCGTCAAGTACTCGCCGGCCGATCCGCGCATCCGCATCACGCTCGAGGAAACCGCCGACCATTCACGCTACGCGCTCAAGGTGTCGGACCGCGGCGCGGGAATCGCCGAGCACGAGCTCAAGCGCGTCTTCGGCCGGTTCTACCGCATTCATGGCATGTCGGTTCGCGCGAAGGGCAGCGGGCTCGGCCTCTTCATCGTGCGGTCCGTCGCAAAGCGTCACGGAGGCAAGGCCTACGCCGAGAGTGAAGGGGCCGGCCGCGGCAGCACGTTCACGATGCTGCTCCCGCGAGGGCCTGACACCGCATGAGCACCGCCGCACGCATTCTCGTTGTCGAGGACGAGCGTCATCTCGCAGACGGACTTCGCTTCAACCTCGAAGCGGAAGGACACAGCGTCGATGTGGCCGAGACCGGAGAGCGCGCCCTCGAGATGCTGCTCGCCGGCGGCGCTCCGTACGCCCTCGTGCTGCTCGATGTGATGCTGCCTGGCATGGACGGATTCGCCGTCGTGTCGGCGCTGCGCACCGCGAAGCAGTTCGTGCCGGTGCTGATTCTCACGGCGCTCGGACGGCCAGAGGATGTGCTGAAGGGCTTTGAGGCAGGCGCCGACGACTATCTGCCAAAAACCACGGAGCTTGCCATTCTCATTGCGCGCACAAACAGCCTCCTGAGGCGGAGCGGATGGGCGAAGCGCACCGCGGACCAGTACACGTTCGCGGGCCGCACGATCGACTTCGACACGCTCGAGCTCCGCGTCGAGGACCGAGTGCTCCCGCTCACGTTGATGGAGGCGAACCTCCTGCGGTACCTCATTCAGCACGAGGGCAGCGCGGTGTCGCGCCGGTCCATGCTCGGCGACGTGTGGGGCCTGCAGGAAGACACCGACACGCGCGCGATCGACAACTTCATCGTGCGTCTGCGCCGGCACCTCGAAGCGGACCCCGCCAAGCCGCGGCACCTGCTGACCGTGCGCGGCGTCGGGTACCGCTTCGTCGCAAGTCCCGGCTAGCTGCCGGTATCCTAGACGCGACATGGCCTCTGAGCGATATCCGGGAAGCGTCGGCATCGACCTGTTGTCGACCTCCGACATCGTGCGCGTGATCCAGGAAGCCGATACCGGTTGCGGCGAGCGCTGACGCGATCGCGCGCACCGTCGACGCCGTCGCGGCGCGGCTCGCCGCCGGCGGGCGGTGGTTCTATGCGGGCGCGGGCACGAGCGGACGTCTTGCGATGCTCGACGCGGCCGAGCTTCGTCCCACCTACGGCGTGGACGCGTCGCTCGTGACCGTGATCATGGCCGGGGGAGAGCGCGCGTTCCTTCACGCCGCGGAAGGTGCGGAAGACGATGCGGAGGCGGGCGCGGAGCAGGTGCGCGCGCTCGTCACGTCGAAGGATGCCCTCGTCGGCGTGGCCGCGTCGGGCACGACGCCGTTCACGGTGGCCGCGGTCAGAGCGGCGAAAGGGATCGGCGCGTTCACCGCGGGCATCGCCTGCCGTCCTGGAACGCCGCTCGTCCTCGAGCCGGATGTCGTGGATGTCGGCATCGTGGCGGACGTCGGCCCCGAAGTGATCATGGGATCGACCCGCATGAAGAGCGGCACCGCGCAGAAGCTGATCATGAACGCGCTGTCGACGGCCGTGATGATTCGTCTTGGCCGCGTCTATGGCGATCTCATGATCGACATGCCTCCGACCAACGAGAAGCTGCGCGCGCGCGCGGTGCGGATGGTGGAGCTCGCGTCGGGCGCGAGCAGAGAGGCGTCGGCGGCGGCACTCCGCTCCGCCTCGGGGGAAATCAAGGTCGCCGTCCTCATGTTGCGCAAAGGACACGATCCCGATGCCGCGCGCCGCGCGCTTGCCGCGCACGGCGGCCGGCTGCGTTCCGCGCTGGAGGTTTCATGATCACCTTGGACGACCGTACACGGCGCCCGTTCGTGCTGGACGAAGCCGCCGGCATGCTCTCGAGGACGCCCGTGGCACTCGACGCCATGTTGCGTGACCTGCCGGACTGTTGGGCCCGAGCGCACGAGGGGGGCGAGACATGGAGCCCATTCGACGTCGTCGGGCACCTGATTCATGGAGAGCGCACCGACTGGCTTCCGCGCGCGCGGGTCATTCTCGAGGCTGGTGAATCCCGCCCGTTCGAAGTGTTCGATCGCTTCGCGCAGTTCGCGGCTTCCGAAGGGCGCACGCTGCCGAGTTTGCTCGATGAGTTCGCGTCACTTCGTCAGGCAAGCCTGCGGGAGCTCGCGGGTCTCGGCCTGACCGAGAGCGACCTCGATCGCCGCGGACGGCATCCCGCGCTCGGCGTCGTGACGCTTCGGCAGCTGCTCGCCACGTGGGTCGCGCACGACCTCGATCATCTGATGCAAGTCTCGCGTGCGCTGGCGCGGCAGTATGCGGACGAGGTCGGCCCGTGGCTGGCGTACCTTCGTATCATCGGCGGCACGCCGGGCTAGGTGGTCTGCTTCTTCACCGCGACGAAGATCGTGTGGCGCGGCCCCCCCTGCTTGAGGCGCGCGCGCACCCGTTCCACTTTCACCTCGAAGCCGTAGTGCCGGAGCCGTTGCTCGAACTTGCGGTCCTCCCATGCTGACCAGACGGCAAGCGTGCCGGCGTCCTTGAGCGCGGCGTGCGCCGCCGCGACCCCTGCGTTGTCATAGAGTGCGCCGTTCGGCGCCGACGTGAACGACTCCGGGCCGTTGTCGACATCGAGCAGGATGGCATCGAACGCGGCACGCCGGCGCCTCAGCACGTCACCCACATCTGCCAGCTCGATTCGCACGCGCGGATCGGTCAGCGGGTCTCCGGCCAGCGGCCCGAGCACGCCGCGGTTCCATTCGACGACCGCGGGGATGAGTTCGGCGACGGTGACAGTGGCGCCGGGCGGCATCAGGTCGAGCGTGGCCCGGAGCGTGAAGCCCATGCCGAGCCCGCCTACGAGCACATGCGGCCGCTTTCGCGCGCGTGCATCGACGCAGGACAAGGCGGCCAGCGCCTCTTCCGAGCCGTGCATCCGGCTCGACATCAGCGGCTTGCCATCGACCAGGATGACGAACTCCGTGTCGCGCTTCGTGAGCCGCATCGCGCCGCCGTCTGGCGTGGATGTCTCGCCGAGCACCTGCCAGGGTTTCATGCGTGGCGCGTCATCGGATTGATTATCACTCCGCTGCCCCTAGCACGAGCTGGCAACTCAATTGCTATTAGTCGGCTGCCATGTCGAAAACCAAGCGTCCTGCTCCTCGTGCAAAATCTGATGCCGCCCGGCGCAATAGCCGCGCTACCGTGAGCGGGCCCGCCAGGCCTGCTCCGATCGCCACCGTACCCAACGACGATCTCGCGGCGAAATTCGCCGGGACCGAGGAGCTGGCTTCGGGCTTTCCGTTCAATCCCAACAAGGCGGCCGAATACGATCCCGCCGCGGCGCTCGCTCCGCCCCGGGGCCCGTCGATGGCTCCTGCCGATCCGATCGTGACCGCCAGCACCGTGACCGAGATGCAGGGCTCCGACAAGGTCGGCAGCGGGGCGCCGCCGCTCGGCACCAACAAGACCATTGCGCCGCTCGATCGCGTGCGCGTGGATTCGTCGAACCGTGTGATGACCACCAACCTCGGCGTGCCGGTTGGCGACAATCAGAGCTCGCTCAAGGCCGGGCTGCGCGGGCCGACACTGCTCGAGGACTTCATCCTCCGCGAGAAGATCACCCACTTCGACCACGAGCGCATCCCCGAGCGCATCGTGCACGCGCGGGGCTCCGGCGCGCACGGTTACTTCGAGTGCTACGCTCCGCTCGGCGACTACACGCGCGCGTCGATCTTCGCGGAAGCGGGAAAGCAGACGCCCGTGTTCGTGCGCTTCTCGACGGTGCTCGGCGAGCGCGGCTCCACCGACACCGCGCGGGACGTCCGTGGATTTGCCGTGAAGTTCTACACCGACGAAGGCAACTGGGATCTCGTCGGCAACAACATCCCGGTGTTCTTCATCCAGGACGCGATGAAGTTCCCGGATCTCGTGCATGCCGCCAAGCCCGAGCCGCATCACGCGATGCCGCAGGCCGGCTCGGCACACGACACGTTCTGGGACTTCGCGTCGCTGATGCCCGAGATCACCCACATGCTGATGTGGGCGATGTCCGACCGCGCGATCCCGCGCAGCTACCGCACGATGCAGGGCTTCGGCGTGCATACCTTCAGGCTCGTCAACGCCGCGGGCGCATCCCGGTTCGTGAAGTTCCACTGGACCCCTACGGCGGGCACGCACTCACTGGTCTGGGACGAGGCCGTCAAGATCTCCGGCGCCGACGCAGACTTCCATCGCCGGGATCTCTGGGAGGCCATCGAAGGCGGGGCGTACCCGGAGTGGGAGCTCGGCATGCAGATCTTCACTGAAGAGGATGCCGAGGGCTTCACGTTCGACGTGCTCGACGCCACCAAGCTCGTGCCCGAAGAGCTCGTGCCGGTCATGCCGGTCGGCAAACTCGTGCTCAACCGCAACCCCGACAACTTCTTCGCCGAGACCGAGCAGGTCGCCTTCTGCACGGCGCACATCGTGCCCGGACTCGACTTCTCGAACGACCCGCTGCTGGCCGGCCGCATCCACTCCTACGTCGACACGCAGATCTCGCGTCTCGGCGGCGCCAACTTCCACGAGATCCCGATCAACGCCCCGGTGACGCAGGTGCACAACAACCAGCGCGACGGCATGCATCGCCAGGCGATCAACCGCGGGCGCGTGGCGTACGAGCCAAACTCCCTTGGCGGCGGATGTCCGTTCCAGGCAGGCGCGGTGGGCTTCGTGTCGTTCCCGGAACCGGCCGAGCCCGACACGCACAAGGTGCGCGGCAAGCCGGAGCGCTTCGCCGATCACTACACGCAGGCCACGCTTTTCTGGAACAGCCAGACCGACGTCGAGAAGACGCACATCATCAACGCGTTCCGCTTCGAGCTCTCGCGTGTGCAGACGCCGGCCGTGCGCGAGCGGATGGTGTCGGGCCTGATGCACGTCGACGCGACGCTCGCGTCGGCAGTCGCCGAAGGTCTCGGGATCCGGACGATGCCCGAGCCGATGCCGAAGGCGCTGCAGAAGAAGGTCACGCCGGAAGTGAAACAGTCGGCCGCGCTGTCGCTGTTCGCCCGTCCCGGCGACGGCGGCATCCGCGCGCGTCGCGTCGCCATCCTCGTCGCCGACGGCATGCACGCCGCGCCCGCGCGGGCCCTGGCCGCGCGCCTCCTCGAAAAGGGCGCGGTACCGCGATTCGTCGGCATGCGTCTCGGCACCGTCGCGCCGCGCGACGGTGACGATATCGACGTCGACGTCACCATGGCGGCGGCGCCCGCGGTGCTCTTCGACGCGCTCGTGCTGCCCGACGGCAAGGACGCCGTGCAGAAGCTCGCGGCCGACGGCCGCACGCTCGAGTTCCTGAAGGATCAATACCGCCACTGCAAACCGATCCTCGTGCTCGGCGCCGCGTCGGCGCTGCTCGAGAAAGCGGGGATCCCCACGGCACTCCCCACAGGCCAGGCCGATCCCGGCCTGCTCATCGCAGGCGCCGGCAAGGCGCCCATCGAGCCGTTTCTCAAGGCGCTCGCGAAACATCGGCATTTCGAGCGCGAAACCGATCCACCTCTCGTATAAATTTTCACAGGAGACAGAAGATGGCGAAACCGGGAACACTGCAGGACGCATTCATCGACGAGTTGCGCGACGCGTACGACGCCGAGAAGCAGCTGATCAAAGCCCTGCCGAAAATGGCAAAAGCGGCGAGCGCGCCGAAGCTGCGCGCGGCGTTCGAAGCACACCTCGAGGAAACGCGCGGTCAGGTCACGCGCCTCGAGCGGGCGTTCGCGTCGCTCGGCGAGAAAGTGCGCGGCAAGCACTGCGACGGCATCGCGGGCATCATCGAAGAAGGCAAGTCCGTCATGGAAGAGGACTTCGACGACACGACGATGGACGCGTGCCTGATTGCTTCGGGCCAGCGCGCCGAGCACTACGAGATGGCGGCCTACGGCACGCTCGTCGCGTGGGCCAAAGCGCTCGGCCACGCGGAAGCCGCGCGTCTGCTGCAGGCCAACCTCAATGAGGAAGGCGCGGCCGACAAGAAGCTCTCGGGGCTCGCCGAAGGGGGCATCAACGCGCAGGCCGCGAGTGCGCCACGGCCGAAGGGCGCCTCGAAGAAGAAGTCATCCCGCCGCGGGTAATCAGACAGCGGGCGGGGCCGGCCTTGTACCGGCCCCGCTCGCACCATACTTGACGCACGTGACACCGACAGCCGGCCGGAACATACCCCCTGAAGAGCGCTACCGCTTTCTGGTGCGCCTCGACGATGCCGTGCGCCCGCTCACGGATGCGGAAGAGATCACATTCACGTCGGCGCGCGCGCTGGGCGAGCATCTCGGCGTCAACCGGTGCGCCTATGCCACGGTCGAGGACGATCAGGACACGTTCGTCCTGACGGGCAACTACAACAACGGCGTCGAAAGCATCGTCGGCCGCTACACCTTTCGCCAGTTCGGCGCGGAGTGTCTGCGGCTCATGCGGGCCGGCGAATCGTATGTGGTCACCGACGCGCGAACGGACCCGCGCGTGACGGAAGCCGAACGTCCGTCCTATGAGATGACGGCCATCGCCGCCGTGATCTGCGTGCCGGTGCTCAAGCAGGGCCGGTTCGTCGCGGCCATGGCCGTGCATGCCGCCGTGCCTCGCGTGTGGCATGCCGAGGAAGTCGAGGTCGTCCAGCAGGTGGCGAGCCGAAGCTGGGAATCGATCGAGCGCGCGCGGGTGACGAGGGATCTGCGCGAGAGCGAGCAGCAGTTCAGGGAGCTCGCGAACTCCATCCCGAACCTGGCCTGGATGGCGAGACCCGACGGATGGATCTACTGGTTCAACGATCAGTGGTACGCGTACACGGGAGCCACCCCCGCGGAGATGGAAGGCTGGGGCTGGCAGTCGGTGCACGATCCGATCGTGCTCGCGTCGGTGACGGACCGCTGGGAGTCATCGCTCGCGACGGGCACGACGTTCGAGATGGTCTTTCCGCTGCGTGGAGCGGACGGCATCTTCCGCCGCTTCCTGACGCGCGTCAATCCCGTCAAGGACTCCACGGGCCGCGTCGTCCACTGGTTCGGCACCAACACCGACGTCGAAACCGAGCGGCGCATGACCGAGGCGAACGCGCGCCTCCAGGAACTGGAGCGCGCGGCGCGCGAGGAGGCGGAGCACCAGAAGCGGCTCTTGTACTCCCTGTTCATGCAGGCGCCGACGCTTATCGCCGTGCTGCGCGGGCCCCGGCACACCGTCGAGCTCGCCAATCCGCCTATCTGTGACGTGTGGGGACATTCGGAGGCCGAGCTGCACGAGCGCCCGCTGCTCGACGTGATGCCTGATCTCAGGGCCCAGGGCTTCGAGCGGTTGCTCGACGATGTCTACCGCACGGGCGTGCCGCATGTCGGGCGGGAAACGCCCGCCGTGATGCACAGCGACGGCACCTCGAGAACGCTGTATTTCAACTTCGTCTATACGCCCTTTCGCAACGTCGACGGCGCCATCGATGGCCTCTTCATCATCGCGTCGGATGTCACCGATCAGGTCGCCGCGCGGGTGCAGCTCGACGAGCTGCGCGAACAAGCCGAGGAAGCGAATCGCTCGAAGGATGAGTTTCTCGCGATGCTCGGGCACGAGCTGCGCAACCCGCTGTCCCCGATTCTGACGGCGCTGCAGTTGATGAATCTGCGCGGCTCGGATGCGCACGTGCGCGAGAGGATCGTGATCGGGCGCCAGGTGAAACATCTGACGCGCATGGTGGACGATCTGCTCGATGTCTCGAGGATTGCGCGCGGCAAGGTGGCGTTGAAGACGGAGATCGTAGAATTGTCGGCCGTCGTGGCCGAAGCAATCGAGATGAACGGTCCGCTGCTCGAAGCCCGCGGCCATACGATCGACGTGGACGTGCCGGCGCGCGGCCTCGCGGTGCTGGGCGATCCGACGCGCCTGAGTCAGGTCATGTCGAACCTGCTCACCAACGCGGCGAAGTACACGCCTGCCGGGGGACACGTCACGATCACCGGCGCCGTCGAGGGAGACGAGGCCGTGCTGCGGGTGCGCGACACGGGCATCGGGATCTCGGCGCACGTGCTGCCACGCGTCTTCGATCTGTTCGTGCAGGAGCGCCAGGCGTTGGACCGCTCGCACGGCGGCCTCGGCCTCGGACTGACCATCGTGAGGAACCTCGTGGATCGCCACGGAGGATCGGTCTCGGCGCACAGCGGCGGCGAGGGGAAAGGCAGCGAGTTCATCGTGCGCTTGCCCACTGCCGCCGACACGAATGCCGCCGTGATGCCTGGCGCCGGGTCGCCCTCGGAGTCGCCCGGTGCTTCCGTGGGCCGTCGAAGGGTGCTGGTGGTCGACGACAACCAGGACGCTGCCGACATGCTCAGTTTCGCGCTCAACGCGCAGGGCTTCGATGCGCGCGTGGCGTACGATGCGCCGGCCGCGCTGCAGATGGTGGATGAGTTCCTGCCCGACGTCGCGTTCCTCGACATCGGGCTTCCGGTGATGGACGGGTATGAGCTGGCCGGCAGGCTGCGGCGCAATCCCGCTCTGGGCGGGCTGCGGCTGATCGCGCTCACCGGCTACGGCCAGGAGTCCGACCGGCAGAAGACTCGCGAGGCCGGCTTCGAGCGCCACCTCGTGAAACCCGTGGACCTCAGCGCGATCGAGGACGCCGTCAGAGGCGAGCGCCAAGGCTGACACGTCTCGCCCCTCGACGCGGTTCCGGCAGAACCGCCGGTACAATCAGGGCAGATGCCGGCCGTCTATATCGTCCGATGCGCCGACGGGACGTTCTATACGGGCTATGCCGTGGATGTGGCCAGGCGCTGCGAGGCGCACAACGCCGGGCGCGGCGCGAAGTACACCGCAAGCCGGCTGCCGGTGACGCTCGTCTACGAGGAATGTTGCGAGTCGGCGAGTGCCGCCCTGAAGCGCGAGTACGCGCTGAAGCAGCTGACCCGGGTCCAGAAACAGATGTTGATCGCAAGAGCGCGACGGAAGAAGCGCCGAGTTCCCGCCAGCCCGGCCTGAAGGACCTGTTTGTGCCCTCGGGCCAAAGGGAGTACGGTGTTAACGACCTGATGCGAGATACCGACTCCCCAGACGCCGCTGAGTTCGTCCCCCCGTCGCAATGTCCGATGTGCACCTCGAAGGAGGTTCACACCACCGGCAAGGTCGTCAACTCCGCGAACTACTGGCGCTGCGACAAGTGCGGCGAAGTGTGGAACGCCGGGCGAAGGCAGTCGGCCAGCCGCTACGACAGCAATCGCAGCTGGGGGCGCTGAAAACACACGGCCGCCACGCACAGGCCCGCGTCTGAACGATAATCATTGCCATGATTTCATCGTTCCGGAGCGGCCGCCCGCTCGCGCTCGCTGCGGCCTGCGTCGCACTCTCGGCCGCTGCCGCCTCCGCGCAGACCATCGTCGCGCGCAATGTGCCCGCCGGCTCGACCGTCGAAGTCCTCGTCAACTCGACCCTTTCGGGCAGCGGCGTCGCAAACGCCGGCGGCGATGCGACCATCGTGATCAACCCGCCCCTGCGCGCCGCGAAGGCCGAAGCCCCGGCGTCAATCTTCGTCGACACCTGCGCCGCCGTCCGGCGCGTCATCATTCTCGAGCGCGACGTGGAAGCCCCGGCCCCCGCCGAGGGATGCGTGCGCCGGCTCGTGCCCGGCACGTTCATCGTGCGCGGCATCAGCACTGTGGTCGTCCGCATGGATGCGGCCAATCCCAGCGTCCTGCTGCGGCAGGGATCGTTCAGCCTCGCTCCGCCGCGCACGTGGCGTGGCGCGCCGCTCGGCTTCATCGTCTTCGGCGGCGCCGGCCTCACGGGCTTCCGTGACCTCGGCTTCCTCGCCTGCGGCAACATCGTGCCCTGCGACGCGAAGGACAGCGGCGCTGCGTACTCGATCGGCACGGCCTACTGGCTCGCGCCTGCCTTCGGCGTAGAGCTGAGCTACCTGATCCCGTCCGACACCAGGGTCGTCGTCGCCGGCGACGCGTTCAGCTTCGACACGACCTCCGAGTCGCACTTGCTGCTGCTTGGAGCGAAGCTCGCCGTTCCGCTCGGCCCGGTCCGGTTGTTCGGCGGCGGTGGCGCCAACTATCACCGCGCCACGCTCACGACGAATCAGACAACGGTCGGGTCGACGATCAAGGATACGTTTCAACTGACGACGGCGGGGTGGGGCTGGCAGGTCAGCGCGGGTGGCGAAGCGTGGGTCGCGCCGGCGTTCGCGATCTACGCCGAAGCCGGCACCGCGTGGATCAAAGGAAAGGCTCGCCGTCCGGGCGACGGCGAGGTCAACGACCGCGCGACGTTCGTGATGGTCGGGCTCAGGGTCAACGTCAAGCGCTAGGCTCAGGGGCCTGGCGTCACGACCTCGAGCAGCTCGATTTCGAAGACGAGGGTGGCATTCGGAGGGATCGGGCCGTTTCTGCGCGACCCGTAGCCGAGCGACGGCGGGATGACCAGCCGGCGGATTCCGCCCACCTTCATCCCCTCGAGACCCTGATCCCAGCCGGCGATCACCTGGCCGCCGCCGAGCACGAACGTCAGTGGAGCGAGCCCGGCCGACGAATCGAACTGCGTGCCCTTCTGATCCGGCTGCGCCGAGTTGTACAGCCAGCCCGTGTAGTTGACCTTGATCGTCTTGCCGGCCACCGCATCGGCGCCCGTGCCGAGGCGCAAGTCAGTCTGGCTGAATGCCGCGTTGTTGTTGGGGGAGGTGGGCGAATCGTTGCAGCCGGCTGTCGCCGGTCCGAATACCGCCACCGCCATCACGACCGCGAGAATCGACTTCGAGCGAACCATAGCGTCGATTATGTAACGATTAGGGAATAACGAGGTATTCATGAAAGCCGCCGCACTCATCGCCCTGTTTCTAACTGTGTCCGTGACCGCCGCCGGCCAGGCCGGCCGTCAGGGCCCCGCCGGTCCGTCGATCACCGTCTACAAGACTCCCACCTGCGGGTGCTGCTCGAAGTGGGTCGACCATATGCGGCAGAACGGCTTCGTCGTCACGGTGACGGACCTGAACGATGTGACGCCCATCAAGACGAAGCACGGCGTGCCGCGCCAGCTTCACTCCTGCCACACCGGGATCGTCAACGGCTACGTCATCGAAGGGCACATCCCCGCGTCGGACGTGAAGCGGCTGCTCCGTGAGAAGCCCAAGGTGGCCGGCCTCGCGGTGCCCGGCATGCCCTCGGGATCGCCCGGGATGGAAGTGGGCGGCAATATCAAGCTGCCGCCGTACAGCGTGCTCGTGTTCGAGAAGAGCGGCGCCTCGCGCGTGTTCTCGACGCAGCAGCCTGGAGTGACGCGCTGATCAAGGCGCCCGTGCTCGTCGTGCTGGCGGTCGGCCTGTCAGTGGCTTGCGCGCCCTCGCGAACGGCCGCGCCTGTGCCGGCGCCCGCGGCGCAGGGTGCCGCTCCGCCGCTGGCGAACGATCTCAAGTGGGTCCGCGACTCGGCGGAGTATCACGCGGCCGTGCTGCAGACGTACCGGGTGGCTGGCGAGCGCGTGGCGGAACAGGCCGCGTCGCGCGCGCAAGGCGCGTGGGCCGTGGTGCTCGATGCAGACGAGACCGTGATCAGCAACCTCACGTATCAGATCGAGCGGGGCCGTCAGGGCCTGCCGTATTCGCAGGAGAGTTGGACGCCGTGGACGCAGCGGCGCGCCGCGACGCCGCTGCCGGGCGCGGCCACGTTCCTCGCGCGTGTGCGCGAGCTGGGTGGACGCATCGCCATCGTCACCAACCGGCTTGGCGTTGAATGTCCCGACACCGAGGCGGTGTTTCGCACGCACCAGCTCGTGTACGACGTGATGCTGTGCCGGCTGCCAGGCATGCCGTCCGACAAGAACGCGCGCTTCGACGTGGTCGCGCGCGGTGAAGCCTTCGGTCTCACGGCGCCGATCGAAGTGATCGCATTCGTCGGCGACAACATTCACGATTTCCCGCGCCTGAGCCAGGCGACACGCAAGCAGGGAGACGCCGCGTTCGTCGACTTCGGCGCGCGTTTCTTCCTGGTGCCCAACCCCATGTACGGCGGCTGGCAGTAAGCGCGATGGCATTCGCGCTGTCGGCGCTCGCCGCAGCCCTCTTCTTCCTCTCGATCTGGATCGTCGTCGCCGCACCCTCGCGGTTCCTGCTGCCGCTGTCGGTTGGCGCGCCTGAGGTCAGCCCGCTCCTGCTCGGCGCGTCGCTGCTCGTCGCGCTGCTGTCGCTGCGGCAGAGAGCGGGCACGCGCCCGATCGTGGCGCTCATCCTG
>JALYRV010000250.1 GCA_030855205.1 Acidobacteriota bacterium
CCGTGTCGGTCGGCATCGACGAGGCGCGGTTCTGACACCGTGCGCGCGCACCTCGACCTGCTTGCCCGCCTGTATCTCGTCTGGGGCAGTCTCGGCGTGCTCGTCGGCGTGTCGCTGATGGTGCTCGCAGCGGGCGCCGCCGCGGCGCCGCAGGACGGGGCCGGCCGCCTTCGCATCGGCGCGATCATCATTGCCGCCGCGGCCGTCATGCCGATCGCCGGCGGCGCGCTGTGTCTGTGGACCGGCCGCGCGCTGCGCCACAGGACGCCGCGCGGGCGGCTCGGCGCGCTGACGCTCAGCCTGCCGAACCTGTTCCTGCTGCCGTTCGGCACGGCGCTCGGGATCTACAGCTACTGGGTGCTGCTCAACAATCAGGTGCGCGAGATGTTCGCGGAGGAGCGCCCATGACCACCGCCGGTCCCTCGTCGACGAAGCTCGATCCGAACCTCGCGGCGGCTCTCGCATATCTCGGCGGCTTCGTCACCGGCCTGATCCTGCTCGCGGTCGAGCGGGACAGCCGCTACGTGCGCTTTCACGCGATGCAGTCGACGGCGCTGTTCGTGGGCGTGCTGATCGTCTCGATTGCGATCAACTCGCTGCTGTTCCTCGGCGCGTTCCTGTTTTCGTTCGTCCTGTTTCCGGCCGTCGTGGTGATCTGGCTGGTGCTCATGTTCAAGGCCTACAACGGCGAGAAGTACAAGCTTCCGGTCGTCGGCGATTTCGCGGAGAGACGCACATAATCATGGTTTCCGAACAGCACGTCCTCGACGCCCTGCGCGTCGTCCGTGATCCCGATCTGCACAAGGACATCGTCGCGCTCAATTTCGTGAAGAGCGTACGCATCGACGGCTCGCGCATCGCCGTGACGATCGAGCTGACGACGCCGGCGTGTCCGGTCAAGGATTTGATGCGCGATCAGGCGCACGCCGCGATTGCCGCGCTGCCGGGCGTGACGGCCGTCGAGGTCACGATGACCGCGCAGGTGCGCACGGCGAATCGTCCCGAGCAGGGGCCGCGCACGCCCGTGCCCGGCGTGCGCAACGTCATCGCCGTCGGCGCCGGTAAGGGGGGCGTCGGCAAGACCACGCTGTCGGTCAACATCGCCGTGGCGCTCGCGCAGCGCGGCAGCCGCGTCGCCCTGCTCGACGGCGACGTCTACGGCCCCAACGTGCCGATCATGCTCGGCCTCAAGACGCAGCTCGAAGCGATCGGCCAGAAGATCAAGCCGGCCGAGAAGTACGGCGTACAGGTGGTCTCGGTCGGGTTCCTCACGCAGGACGACGCGCCGATCATCTGGCGCGGGCCGATGCTGCACGGCGCGATGCAGCAGTTCTTCCGGGACGTGCAATGGGAAGACGTGGACTATCTGATCGTCGACATGCCTCCCGGCACGGGGGACGTCGCGCTCAGTCTCAGCCAGAGCGTACCCGTCGCCGGCGCGGTCGTCGTCACCACGCCGCAGAAAGTGTCGCTGTCGGACACGACGCGCGCGATCAAGATGTACCAGAAGCTCAACATTCCGGTCATCGGACTCGTCGAGAACATGAGCCATTTCGCGTGCTCCGCATGCGGGCACGAGAGCGACATCTTCGGCATGGGCGGCGGTGAGCAGCTCGCGACCGAGCAGGCGATCCCGTTCCTGGGGCGCGTGCCGCTCTACGAACCCGTGCGGCGCGGCGGCGACTCGGGCTATCCGATCGTGCTGGCCGAGCCCGACTCTCCCGCGGCGCAGGCGATCTTCGGCGCAGCCGAGCGCGTGGCGCAGCAGGTGTCGATCGCGTCGTTCAGCGGGAAAAAGCTCATTCCGCTGATGCAGGTGTAGCTACAACACGTTCGACGTTCGACATTCAGGGTTCGACGTGCGAAGCCGGGCGAGCGCCGCGAGCCCGAGCATCGGTCCCGGCAGCAGGATGACGAAGACCCACTGCCAGCCCCAGTCGGTCGCGAGCGACGGCAGCCACCGCATCGGGATCGTCGTGAGCAGGAATCCCGCTGACGTCTGGAGCGTGAGGGCCGTGCCCACATGCGCGCGCGGGCTGTGCTCGGTCACGAGCGCAGAGAACTGTGCCGAGTCGGATACCACGCTGAAGCCCCACACCGCCGCGAGCAGATAGATCACCCACGGCGGCGCGCCGAAGAAGAGGCCTGCCGTGAGGCAGCACGCGCCGCTCACGACGAGCGAGGCCGCGGCCACGCGCACGCGGCCGTAGCGGTCGGCCCAGTGTCCCGCGACGATCGCCCCGGCCGCTCCTGCGGCGATGGTGATGAAGCCTGCGATCGAGCCTGCCTGCGCGGGCGCGCCGTGGCCCGCGGCCAGGAAGCCGGCCGCGGCAAACGCGCCGAACCACGTCCACACCGCGTAGAGCTCCCACATGTGTCCGAGATAGGCGAGCGTCGCCAGCCGCGTCTCGCGCTGCCGGATCACGCCGGCGATGGCGCGCGGATCGAGCCGCGCCGCCGCGCCGGCAAACGGGCCTTCGCGCGCGAAGCCGGCGATGAGCACCATGCCCGCTACCGTTCCGCCCGAGAGGATGAGCACCTGCACGCGCCACTCGCTGGTGAGGGCGGCGAGCAGGTAGGGCACGGCCTTGCCGATCGCGAGGGAGCCGACGATCACGCCCAACGCGGTGCCCCGCCGCACGCGAAACCAGCTCGCCGCGAGCTTCATGCCCGGGGGATAGACGCAGGCCATGCCGGCGCCCGCGGCAAACCTCAGGATGAGCAGGAGCGCCGGCGTGCCGGTGAACGCGAGTGCGGCGGTGGCGGTGGCCGCCACGAGGCCGCCGGCGCTCATGAGCACGGGGGCTCTGATCACGTCGGCGGCGCCGGTGGCCGCGATGATCAATGTGCCGGCCACGAAGCCGAACTGCACCATCATCGTGAGCCACGCGCCTTCGGTGACCGAGAGACCGAACTCGCGCTCGATGGCGGCAGACGACGCCGAGGCGGCGAACCATGGCCCCATGCTGGCGACCATGGCGACGGCGATCAGCGCGAGCATGCGCCAGGCCGCCGTGTCGATTTGTTGATCCGCTGGTTTGTTGATTTACTGATGGTACAGGAGAACGGATGAGACGCACTTTTGCAGCCGCCGCGTGTGGCGTGACGCTCGCACTCGCCGGCGTGGGCGCGCAACAGCCGCTCCGAGGCGAGATCCGCGCCGATCACGGAGTCGTCGCCGCGGGACGATCCTATGCGGCCGACGCGGGCGCGCGGATTCTGGCGTCGGGCGGCAATGCCATCGACGCAGGCGTCGCGACCGTCTTCGCCTCCGCGGTCGTCGAGATCTCGCACTTCGGCATGGGGGGCGAGTCGCCGATCATCATCTATTCCGCGCGCGACAAGAAGGTCGTCGTCATCAACGGGCAGGGCAGCGCCCCAGCAGCGGCGCTGCCGTCGCATTTTCCCGGCGCGGCGTCGCCGCCGGCCAACGGCCCGCGCGCCGCGACGATCCCCGCGGTGATCGATGCGGCCGCGCTCGCGCTGACGCGGTACGGCACGAAGTCGTTCGAGGAGGTGATGCAGCCGGCCATCGCGCTCGCCGACGGCTTCCCGATGTACGAGTTCCTGCGCCGGTATCTGACGAGCGAGCGCCGCGCGAGCGAGCAGTACGAGTGGGCCAGGCGCACGTACTATCCGGACGGGCGCGTGCCCGAGGTCGGTGAGATCTTCCGGCAGCCGAACCTCGCGCGCACGCTGCGCCTGCTCGTCGAGGCGGAGCGGCAGGCGAAGGCCTCCGGCGCCTCGCGCGATGCCGCCATTCGCGCCGCGCGCGATCGGTTCTACAAGGGAGAGCTTGCCGCGCGCATCGCCGCCGGCGTGCAGGACGCGGGCGGCCTGATGACCGCGCAGGATCTCGCAGCGTTCGAGGGCAAATTCGAAGAGCCCGTCAGCACGACGTACCGCGGCTACCAGGTCTACAAGGCCGGCTTCTGGAACCAGAGTCCCGTGCTGCTGCAGACGCTCAACCTGCTCGAGGGATTCGATCTCGCGTCAATGGGGGCCGGATCGGCTGACGCGGTGCATACGATCACCGAGTCGATCAAGCTCGCATACGCGGATCGCGATCGCTACTACGGCGATCCGGATTTCGTGAAGGTGCCGGGCCGGGGGCTGCTGTCGAAGCGGTATGCCGAGCTCCGGCGCGCGTTGATCGATCCGCGCGCGGCCAGCCGTGACAATCGCCCCGGCGACCCGTGGGCATTCGAGGCGGGCAACGAGGCGGCGTCTCTGCTGTTGACGCTCCGCCCCGCCGCCGATGCCGCCGGCCCCGCCGAGTTCAAGGAACCTGGCGACACGACCGCCATGCAGGTCGTCGATCGCGACGGCAACCTCTTCTCGGCGACGCCGAGCTCCGGATGGCTGCTTGGCGGCGCGTTCGTTGCAGGCGATACCGGTATCCCGATGTCGAATCGCATGCAGGCGTTTCGCCTCGACCCCAACAGCCCCAACGTCCTTGCGGGCGGCAAGCGTCCGCGCACGACGCTGACGCCCACGGTCGTGCTCAAGGACGGCAAGCCGTTCCTCGCCATCGGCACGCCCGGTGGCGACAGTCAGGATCAGCAGATTCTGCTCGTGCTGCTCAACATCATTGATTTCGGCATGGACGTACAGGCCGCCATCGAGGCCCCGCGCGTCAACTC
>JALYRV010000076.1 GCA_030855205.1 Acidobacteriota bacterium
GTGCAGGCGCCCGCCCCGACGACGCCGGCTCCGGCCACGCAGGGTGCGACCACGCCGCGCGGCGGCGACAACGCCCAGCGCGGCGGCGACAACGCAAGCCGCCGCGGAGGCGATCCCAACATGACGCCGGAAGAGCGTCAGCGCCGCATGGAAGAGCGCATGAAGACGATGACGCCTGAAGAGCGCGCGGCCTTCCAGCAGCGCATGGCGCAACGCGGCCAGGGTGGCGGACGCGGTCAGGGCTCCGGACAGCCCGGGCAGACCGGCGCCGATCGCCAGACCACTGGACGCGGTCAGGGCGCGGGCCAGCCCGCGCGACAGACCGCTCGGGCAAACACCTCCGCTCGTGCGAACACGCCCGCCTCGACATTCTCGGGGGGCGCGCAGACGGTCGACGCCCTCTTCGCTCCGCTCGTGACGACCACGGTGCGCGGCCGCGTGTGGATGCTGACGGGCGATCCAGCCAAGCCGCAGATCAAGTCCATCAACGTGCGCACCGGCGTGAGCGACGGCCAGTTCGTGGAACTCGTCGAAGGCGAGCTCAACGAGGGACAGGAAATCGTGACGGGCGTCATCCTGCCGAGCGCGCGCGCGCAGGTCCCGGGCACGGCGGGCAGCAATCCGCTGATGGGTCCGCAGCGCGGCCAGCAGCCCGGACAGCGTCAGGGCAGTCAGGGCAACACGCCGGCGGGCCGCGGTCGCTGATGGCCGTTATCTCCGTTCGCGATCTCACGAAGACCTACCACGTGGGCGAGCACGTCGTGCGCGCCCTGCGTGGGGTGTCTCTCGACGTCGAGCCGGGCGAGTTCGTGTGCGTCACGGGCCCGTCCGGGTCTGGCAAGTCGACCTTCATGCACATCGTCGGCGCCCTGGATCGGCCGTCGACCGGCAAGTACATCCTCGACGGCAACGACGTGTCGACGATGTCGAAAGACGATCTGGCGCGCGTGCGGAACAAGAAGATCGGCTTCGTGTTCCAGGGCTTCAACCTGTTGTCGCGCACGTCGGCGCTCGACAACGTCGAGCTGCCGCTGCTCTACGATTCGAAGAGCGGGCTCAAGGGGTCCGAGCGGCACAAGAAGGCGAAGGACATGCTCGCGCTGGTCGGGCTCGAGCAACGCTACGATCACTATCCCAACCAGCTGTCGGGCGGACAGCAGCAGCGCGTCGCCATCGCGCGCGCGCTCATCACCGACCCGGCCATCATTCTGGCAGACGAGCCGACGGGCAACCTCGACACCCGCACGAGCATCGAGGTCATGGACATTTTCCAGACGCTCAACCGCGAGCGCGGCATCACCGTGATGCTGATCACCCACGAACTCGACATCGCCGAGCACGGCACGCGCATCATCAAGTTCCGCGACGGCAAGGTCGTCGACGATAAGCAGGTCACCAATCGGCGCGACGCCGGCGAGGAACTGGCGGCGCTGCCGCCGCCCGAAGACACGCTGGCCGAGCATGCCGCGGACGAACTCGCCGCGGCGGCCGCGACGCACACGGAGAATTAACCCATGGCGATACTCATGACGTTCCGCATCGCGATCAAGGCGCTCAACCGGAACAAGCTGCGCACGATGCTGACGATGCTCGGCATGATCATCGGCGTCGGCGCCGTCATTACGATGGTGGCCCTCGGCAACGGCGCGCAGGCGACGATCGAGTCGCAGATCTCGGCGGCGGGCACGAACCTGATCACCGTCATGGCCGGCAACTTCTCCCAGGGGGGCGTGCGCCAGGGAGCCGGCATGAACACGACGCTGACGCCGGCCGATGCCGAGGCGCTCGCCCTGGTGCCGGGAGTGCAGTACGTCTCGCCGCAGGTGAGCACGCGCGTGCAGGTCGTGGCCGGCAACCAGAACTGGTCGACACAGCTCGAGGGCACCGGCGTGGATCTGCCGCAGATCCGCTCCTGGCCGATGAGATACGGGTCGTGGTTCAGCACGCAGGACGTGACGTCGGCGAGCAAGAACGTCGTGCTCGGCAAGACGGTCGCCGAGATCCTCTTTGGCGAGGGCGTCGATCCGACCGGGGAGATCATCCGCGTGGGTCGCGGCGGCGGCAATTCCTCGCAGCCGTTCCGCGTCATCGGCGTGATGTCGCCCAAGGGCGCGCTCGCCATGGGCGGCGATCAGGACGATCGGATGTTCGCGCCGTTCACCACGGTGCAGAAGAAGCTCATGGGCATCCAACACGTCAACAGCATCCTCGTCGGCGGCATGCCAGGCGCGGTCGACACGACCGCGGAATCGATGCGGGCGGCGCTGCGCACGCAGCACGAGCTGATTCCCGGCGACGTAGACGATTTCATGGTCCGCACCAACGAAGAGATCGCGGCCACGCGCACCGAAGCGACGCGCACGATGACGTCGCTGCTCGCCGCGATCGCCGGCGTGTCGCTGCTCGTCGGCGGCATCGGCATCATGAACATCATGCTGGTGTCGGTGACCGAGCGGACGCGCGAGATCGGCCTGCGCCTCGCCATCGGCGCGCGCGGGAAAGACGTGCTGCTGCAGTTCCTCGTCGAGGCCATCGTCATCAGCCTCGTCGGCGGCGGAATCGGCATCGTGATGGGATTTGCCTCGGCGGAGCTGGTCAAGCGCTTCGCCGAGTGGCCGGCCGTCGTGCCGGCAAACGCGATCGGCGTGGCGTTCGGGTTCGCCGCGGCGACAGGGATCTTCTTCGGCTTCTACCCCGCGCGCAAAGCCGCGGGCCTGGATCCGATCGAAGCCCTCAGGTTCGAATAGAAAAACTCTCTCACACTGTCAACAAGGGGAACATCGATTATGAAGCGTGCAATTTTCACGGGGATCCTTGCGGTCCTCTTCGCGGTCGGCGCCTCGGCGCAGGCCAAGCCGAACTTCGCCGGCACCTGGACGCTCGATGCTGAAAAGAGCACGATGCCCCAGGGCGGCGGCAACCGTGGCGGCGGCAACCCGGCGCCCCTGACGATCGTCGTCGAGGGACCGAAGATGTCGATCTCGCGCACCATGGGTCAGGCCGGCACCGTGCAGACGACCGTGTTCATGCTCGACGGCACGGACTCGAAGAACATGATGCCGGGCCGCCAGGGCGGGGAGCCGACGGAAATTCTCTACAAGAGCAAGTGGGACGGCGCGAAGCTCGTGACGACGATCACGAACCCGCGCGGCACGTCGACCGAGTCGCGCTGGATGGAAGCGGACGGTACGATGGTGGTCGAAACGACCCGCACGGGTCAGGACGGCACGCCGATGACGTCGAAGCTGGTCTACAAGAAGGGCTAGTTTGAATTGACGATTGACGATCTGTGATTGCAGATTACCGGTCGACGGGCCCGGTGGCTTAGGCTGCCGGGCCCTTTTTGTTTAAGGCCCCGGCAAGATCGCGGAGCGATGTGCCGGTCACCGGGTCGACCCAGCTGCCGGCGATCGCGGCCAGCGGCGTGAGCACGAACGCGCGCTCGCGGAAGCGCGGGTGCGGTACGACGAGACCGGGCTCGTCGATCGCCAGAGTGCCGTAGAGAATCAGATCCAGATCGAGCGGCCGCGGCTCACCCTCGCGCTCGCGGACCCTGCCCCGCTCCGCCTCGAGCGCCAGCAGCGCGTCGAGCAGTTCGCGCGGCGGCAGCGCCGTACTGCCGACGACGACGGCATTGATGAAATCGCGCTGGGATAGATCGGCAGGCACGCCGACTGGAGCGGTCTCGATGTAGTCGGACACGATGAGCCCGTCGACGAGCCCCCGCAGACGCGCAACGGCCCAATCCAGATGCGCGGCCCGGTTCCCCAGGTTCGAGCCCAGGGCGATTGCCACTTCAATCATGTTCATCGACTGGTAGTGTTCGGTGCTACGAGCTGCGTGGTTTCTTACCTGTCTCCGAGCCAGCGTTCGGAGAGGACGCCGTTGCCGGTGCCGGCGCCGTCGGCGCGGCGGCCGAGGAGGTCGTCGCGGCCGGCGATCATCTGCTGGAAGAAGCGCTCGTGTTCGAGCACTTCGCCGAGCACCACCTTCATCATGCCGCGGTGCCGCGCGTGGTCGAGGGTGTCGACGCGGGTGTGCCACGTATCGACGAACGCGCGCGCATCGCGGGCGTCCTGTTCGACGAACGGCTGGAACGTGCTCTTCTTCGTCGGATTGCCCAAGTCGGGCTCACCGGCGTCGGACGCCTCGCCGCCGAGGTCGGAAATCGCCGCCTCGATCCACTGCAGGTGCACGTCTTCGCGGTTGATGATGTATTGATACGTGTTGTTGAAGTCGTAGTGCGTGACGTGGCGCGCCACGGCCACGTGCCGCTGGCGCATCGTCAGCTTCTCGCGATGGAAGTCGCGGAGGGTGTCGAGCAGCTCTGGAGTGTTCACGCGCTCTGCTTCTCTTTGCAGGTGATGCACACCCGCGTCCAGGGAATCGCGTTGAGACGGGCGGGGGCGATCGGCTCGCCGCAGTCGCGGCAGATGCCGTAGGTCCCCTTCTCCATCCGGTACAGCGCTTCTTCGATGGCAGCCAGGATCTTCGCGTCGGTCTGCTTCAGCTTCAGCTGGATGTGGACTTCGTTGCTGCCGCTGGCCTGATCCGCGAGGTCACCCTGCCGGCTGTTGACGTCGAGCGACGTCTCGATCGGCTTGGTCCCCGTGGTGGCCGCGAGCAGCTCGCCACGCTTGCGCAGCAACACTTCCTTGAGCGGCGTCTCGTCGTTCTGTTGGTCCATGGCTGGCCTTTCCAAACATCTATCTTACAGGCTGGAGGCCATGGGCGACAGGCCTCAGGCCCCTCGCCTATTTGTCCCCGCCAATGATGTCTCCCAGACCGCCAAGGAGTCCGCCCATGTCGCGCTTCACTTCACCGCGGTCCCCCTTGAACGCCTGGTTGATGCGGTCGGCGAGACGTGAGAACGGCAGGGTCTGCAGCCAGACGCGCCCGGGTCCGGTCATCGAGGCGAAGAACAGGCCTTCCCCGCCGAAGAGCGACGTCTTGATCCCGCCCACGCGCTCGATGGCGTACTCGACGGCGGGATCGAAGGCCACGAGACAGCCGGTGTCGACCCGCAGCCGCTCGCCCGGCGCGAGCGTCAGCTCGACCACGGTGCCGCCGGCGTGGATGAAGGCAAGGCCAGTGCCTTCGAGCTTCTGCAGGATGAAACCCTCGCCGCCGAAGAATCCCGCGCCGAGCCGCTGTGTGAACGCGATGGAGATGTCGACGTTGCCCTGCGCGCAGAGAAACGCGTCCTTCTGGCACAGACCGTCTGGGCGTTGAGCTGCATGGGGATGATCTTGCCGGGGTGGGGACCGGCGAACGCAACGCGCGCGCTCGGCCGGGTGCAGCGGAAGTACGTGATGAAGAAGCTCTCCCCTGCCAGCAGCTTGCGCTTCAGGCCGCCCAGCAGGCCCCCCTCCATCTTCGCGTCCATGTCGATGCCGTCGGTCATGTACATCATCGCGCCCGCCTCGGCGCGCACGACGTCCCCCTGGGCGAGCGTCAGCACCACCGCCTGCATGTCGTCGCCGATGATCTCGTGTTGCACCACGCTCTACTCCCCCCTCAGACTGGCCAACGGCTTCTTCACAATCACATCGAGGCTCGCCACGAGCCCGACGACGAGCACGACGACGGCGGTGGCCGCGACGCCCGCCGCCGCGAGCGGCGCGCCGGGCTCCCACTCCATCTCGAGCAGCCGCGTGGTCACCGCCCATGACAGCGCCACGGCGCCGAGCGCGCCGAGCAGGCCGGCCAGCGTGCCGAGCACGCCGTACTCCACCGCCACCATCGCGACGATCCGCTTCGTGCTCGCGCCCAGCGTGCGGTAGACCGCCGCCTCGTAGTGGCGCTGGAAGCGCGTCATGGCCACCGCGCCGATGAGAATCAGCATGCCGCTCGAGAGCGCGATGATGCCGACAATGGTGATCGCGAGCGTGATGTTCTGCACCACGCCCTGAATGGATCGGATGATCTCGCGCACGTCGATCGCCGAGACGTTTGGAAACGCGGTCACGAGGTCCCGCTGCAGCGCGGCGCGCGCCGTGGCGTCGCGCGGCGCCCTGAGCAGCGCAATGAACGTGCGCGGCGCCTCCTCCAACGGCCCAGGACGGAAGACGAACATGAAACCGCCGCTGCGCGCCTCGCTCCAGTCCACCTCGCGGATGCTCGACACCGTCGCTTCGACCGTGCGCCCGGCGACGTCGAAGCGCATGCGGTCGCCGATACCGATGCCGCGCGCGGCAATCCCTTCCTCGATCGAGACTTCAGGCGCGCCGCCGGCCGGCACGGGACCGTCCCACAACTGCCCCGTCCGCATCACCTCGTTCGCCTCGAGATGCGACCGGTACGTGATGACGTACTCGCGCCCGATGCCGCGCCGGCGCACGTCCTCGACCTGATCGAGATTGATGCTCTTTCCCGAGACACCGACGACGCGGGCGCGCAGCACGGGGATGAAGTTGGCGGGCGCCTCCGCGCGCTGATCGACGAGCGCGCGCACGCCGGGCTCCTGATCGGGCTGGATATCGATCAGGAACATGTCGGGCGAGTTGTCGCGCATCTCGAGGGAGAACGCGTTGAGCAGGTTCCGCTGCACGTGCTGGATCGCGATGATGAAGAACGCGCCGAGGCCGACGGTGAGCAGCACGACGCGGGTCTGATTGCCCGGGCGTCCGAGGCTGATGATGGCGTGGCGGACGGCGAACGACCGCGCGCGCGTCAGCGGACGCACCGCGCGCACCAGCACCGCCGACGCGAGGTGGAGCGCGAGGCCCACACCCGCGAGGCCGCCCATCACATACAGGCTCGCGCGCATCGATCCCGCCTGCCACGCCGCGACGGCGGCGAGTCCGGCCACGACGACCGCGTAGCTCCCCCACGCCACCCAGTCGCGCCGCCGCGCGCGCGGGGCGCTGTCGGCCCTCAACAGCAGCAGCGGCTTGACGAGCCGCGTCTCGAGCAGCGGCACCAGCGCGAAGAGAATCGAGACGAGCAGACCGACGGCCACACCCTGCAGCGACGCAGAGGGGGTCAGCGCAGGCCGCCCGGACGGCAGCAGCGAGACCAGCGACTCGGGAATCGCCGCGAGCGCCAGGCCGGCGATCAGGACACCCGTCAGGCCGCCCGCGACCGACAGCGTCGCCATCTGCGCGACGTACGTGCCGAGCACCTGGCGTGACGAGGCGCCCAGGCACTTGAGAATCGCGATTGTGCGGATCTTCTGCTGCATGAACACGCGCGTCACGCTCCACACGCCAATGCCGCCGAGCACGACGATGACGAAGCCGACGAGACTGAGGTAGTCCTCAGCGCGCACGAGATCTTCGTTGATGCCCGCTTCCGTGCCGCGGTAGTGCCGGATCTGAACGAACCCGTCGCGATTGGCCCGGTTCAGGCGACGCGAGAGGATCTGACCCTCCTCGATGCCCGCCGTCTTGAGGAGGATCCGGTGAGACGCGCGGCTGCCGAAGCCGAGCAGGTTGAGCCGCTCGAGCGCCTGCTTGTCGAGGAAGACGCGAGACCCGAGCGTAAACGTACTCACCTGCCGGCCGGGCTCGCGCGTCACGACGTCGGTGATCGTGAACGGCGCACCGGCAATCATGATCCGCTCGCCCACCGTCAGGCCGAGCTGCAGCAGCAGATCGCGCTGCACGACGACGCCGTTGCCGGCCAGCAGATCGTGCGACCACGGCCGGCCGCTCTCGAGCTCCAGCGTGCCGTAGAACGGGAACCCCGCCTCGACAGCCTTGAGCTCCACCATGCGTGCCGCCGGACGATCCGTCCGCTCCGGCCGCACCATCGTCGACGTTTCGACGACTTCCGTGCGCGCCACGTTGGGGACGTTCGCGAGCGACGCGTCGAGCGTCTTGCGCGTCTCGGGACGCCACGGACGGCCGGTCGACACCATGACGTCGGCGCCGAAGATCGCGCGCGCCTCGCCGACGAGCGTGACCCGGACGTTCTGGATGATGGAGCGGATCGCGACGATGGCACCGACGCCGACGGCGACGCAGATGTAGAAGAAGAGGAGACGGCGCCAGACCGCGCGCGTCTCGCGCCACACCATGCGCAGGACGAAAGTCATCCGCGCACGGGATCGGCGGCGTGGGGCGGCAGGCCGAGGTGCGCCCCTTCAGTGATGCGCTCGATGCGCCCGTCTCGCAACTGCACGGTGACATCCGCCATCGCGGCGAGCTCGGGGTCGTGCGTGACGAGCACGAGTGTGGTGCCCTTGCGGCGATTGACGTCGAGCAGAATCTCGATGACCTGACGGCCGGTCGCGCTGTCGAGATTCCCGGTCGGCTCGTCGGCGAGAATCACGGCGGGATTGTTGGCGAGCGCCCGCGCGATCGCCACGCGCTGCTGCTCCCCTCCCGACAGCTGCGATGGATAGTGATGCCCGCGGTCCTGCAGCCCGACGTCGGCGATGAGGGCCGTCGCGCGCGTGCGCGCATCAGGTCGATCGGCGAGCTCGAGCGGCACCATGACATTCTCGAGCGCCGTCAGCGACGGGATCAGGTGGAAGAACTGAAAGACGATGCCGATGCGCGAGCCCCGCAGGCGCGCAAGCTTCTCTTCGTCGAGCCGCGTCAGCGTGACGTTGTCGATCACGATACGTCCCGACGTCGGCGCGTCGAGGCCCGCAATGAGTCCGAGCAGGGTGGACTTGCCGCTGCCGGACGGGCCGGTGATCGCGACAGTACGGCCCGCGTCGATCGTGAGCGAGATCGGATGCAGGATCGTGAGCGTGCTGCTGCCGCTGACCACCGTCTTGGTGACGTCGTGCAGTTCGATCATCGCTTCGGCGCCTGCGCCGACACGATCGGCTCGAGCGCCTTCCAGACCGTATCGGCGATCCTGCGCGCGCCGTCGGCGTTCGGATGCAGCCCGTCTGGCTGATTGAGCGACGGCACGCCGGCGACTCCGTCGAGGAAGAACGGCACGAGCTCCACATCCTCTTCTTCCGCGAGATCGCGGAACGCCAGCCGGAACTGCGTCGTGTATTCAGGCCCGAAGTTGGGCAGCGCTTCCATGCCCAGCAGGAGCACGGGGATGCTGCGCGCCTTCGCCTGCCGGATGATCGCCTGCAGGTTCCCCTTCATGTCGGCGACCGGTGAGCCGCGCAGACCGTCGTTGGCGCCCAGCGCCAGCACGAGCACGCGCACGTTGCCATCGAGCGCCCAGCCCAGGCGCCTGCGCCCGCCGGCTGCCGTGTCACCTGAAATGCCGGCGTTGACGACCTCGGCCTGATATCCCTCTGCGCGCAGCTTCTCGGCGATGACCGACGGGAACGCCTGCGACGAGGCGAGTCCGAGACCGGCGGTGATGCTGTCGCCCAGAAAGACGACCCGGGGCCGGTCCGAAGCCGGCTGGCCGGGAGCCGTGGCGGACGCAGCCGGGGCGGCAACGGCCGGCTTGGCCGCGGTGTCGGCGGCCGGAGCGCCCCACGAGCACCCTGAGGCAAGTGCCGCCAGCACCAGCCCGCACGCCGCAGCGGTCTTCTTATGAGAGGTGTGCGCGCGAAACATCAGCTTTCCATTATCCTACGGCTGCTATGAAAGACGTTCGCTTCCGCCGCGTGGTTTCAGCCGTCGCACTCTCGTCGATATGCGCCGCCGCGGCCCTGTCGGCACAGGCGCCATTTCCGGATCGTGTGCTCACGCATCGCGAGCAGGCGCCCATCGTCAAGCGCTGGATCCAGGAGCGGTTCAGGACGGTGCTGCCCGAGTTGATGCGGCGCGAAGGCATTGACATGTGGGTGATCGTCTCGCGCGAGTACAACGACGATCCCGTGTTCAGATCGATGTCCCCGCTGACGACCTACTCCTCTCGCCGGCGCACGATTCTCGTGTTCCACGATCGAGGCGAGCAGGGTGTCGAGGCGTTGTCGATTGGCCGCTTCGACTACGACGGGCTCTTCACGGTCGCGCGCACCACGAACGACGGCCAGTGGGACGGTCTGCGGGCGCTCGTGCAGGAGCGGCAGCCGAAGGTCATCGGCATCAATTCATCGGAGCACTGGGCGCATGCCGACGGCCTGACCGCCAACGAGCGCGCGAATCTCGAGCGCGCCCTCGGCGCGGAGTTCGCGCCGCGACTGAGGAGCGCCGAGATGCTCGCAGTCGGCTGGCTCGAGCGCAAATTGCCCGAAGAAACGGTGGCGTATGCGCACGTGATGACGATCGCGCATCAGATCATCCGCGATGCGTTCTCGAACAAGGTCATCACCCCTGGCACGACCACCAGTGAAGACGTCGTGTGGTGGATGCGGCAGCGCGTCGCTGACCTCGGCCTGGGCGGATGGTTCCATCCCTCGGTCAGCATTCAGCGTAAAGGGGGCGTGCAGAACGGCGATCTGACGATCCGCCCTGGCGATTTGCTGCACACCGACTTCGGCCTCGTCTACCTCGGCCTCTCGACCGACACGCAGCACCACGCCTACGTCCTCGCGCCCGGCGAGCAGGATGCGCCTGCCGGCCTTCGCGCAGGCCTTGCCGCCGCCAACCGCCTGCAGGATCTGACGATGCTGCATGCGAAGGTGGGCGTGACCGGCAACGCGGCGCTTGCGGGAGCGCTCGCGCAGGCCAAGGCGGAGGGGCTGTCGCCGCTCATCTACTCGCACCCGGTCGGATACCACGGTCATGGCGCCGGCCCGCCGATCGGCATGACCGACTACCAGCAGGGCGTGCCGGTGCGCGGCGAGTACATCTTCAGGCCCGACACCTGGCACTCGATCGAGCTCAGCGCAACGCACCCGGTGCCTGAGTGGGGCAATCAGCCGGTGCGGTTCATGCTCGAAGAAGATGCGGGGCTGTCGGATGCCGGCTGGCGCTGGATCGCGGGGCGACAGGAACGGCTATACCTGATTAAGAGCCGGTGAAGTAAGAATCAGGAATTGCTGAGGGCGGTCTCCAGGTCGTTGATCGCGCGGGTGAGATAGTGGCGGTGCGACTCGGATGTCGAGGCCGAGAGCTCCTCGCGCTTGGTGGCGAGGGCGAGCTCGAGCGACTGGCGCCTGTCGTGGCGCGCGCGCTCTTCGACAGTGAGCGCCGGACGCATCTGACGTCCCTTCTGCGCCTCTTCCTGCTGCGATTCGATGTGTTTCGACTCCCAGCCGCGCGCCATGCCCTAACTCCTGGGCGCGCCGTCGCCGTCCACTTGGATCGCGTCGGTCCAGGCCGCGACCTGCTCTTCCGTCATGTTGCCGATCGGCGCAACGCGGCCGTCTTCATAGCCTTGCGCGAGATCCGGCAGGTACTGCTGCCGCGACAGGACCGGCCCGTTGCACACGCGATCGACAGGCACCGCGGTCGTGGTTTCCTCGATGAGCCGCATGTTGAGCTCCGACATCACCCAGCTGGGGATCAGGGCGCGGTTGTCGGGATAGATGTAGCCGAACAGCACGAGGTGGCTGTAGAGCACGCGCCAGTTCTGCCCGAACCGGACGATCAACCGCGGCCAGTCCATGCGATCCGCGCGCGACTTGAAGATGTGCGCGACATCGGCGCCGTCGAAGCGCTCGCGCTCCTGGATGAAGGCCTTCGACCAGATCATCTCCTCGGGCGGGCACAGTTTCACCTGACGGCTGAAGACGGTGCCTTCGGGGGCGTACGTGAACCAGCCCTCGTCGACTTCCGCGATGCCGTTGCCGGAGCTGAAGATCAGATCCACGAAGAGCTCGCGGGGGCCGAACACCTTGGCGAGCCAGTGCTCGAACCGGATCTCCGTTGCGAATCCCTGCGCGCTGAACGCCGCCATCGCGCGCTCGAGATCGCCGCGTTTGAGGAAGAGGTCGAAGTCCTTCGAGGGCCTGGCGATGCCGGTGTACTGCGAGAAGGCATACGCGCCACCCACGAGGAAGGGCACATGCGCGGCATCGAGGATGTCTATGGCCCGCCGGTAGAAGTCCGACGTTTCCTCGTCGATGAATGCTTCGGGCGTCTGGCTCAGCTGGACGGACTGGTCGTCGGGGATGACAGTGTGCAACGAAATGCCTCCAGGGCTCGTCAGTGGCAATAGATGTGCCGCAGAAGGGCGGGCACATCCCTTGCTGTAGGCAGTAGTGTGCTCGACCCGATTGCGCAGACGGTCCGCATCGCGGCCGTCGGCGACCTCCATTACACCCGCACTTCACAGGGAGCCGCGCTCTCCGTGCTGTCGCGCGTCCATGAAGACGCCGACGTGCTGGTGCTCTGCGGAGACCTCACCGACTACGGCCTTGCCGAGGAAGCCACACTGCTCTCGCGCGATCTCCAGGCGGCCGTGCGCATCCCCATGGTCGGCGTGCTCGGCAATCACGACTACGAGTCGGGACAGGAAGTGGAAGTCGCGCGCATCCTTCGCGAGGGGGGCGTGACCCTGCTCGACGGCGACACCACCGAGATCAAAGGCGTCGGGTTTGCGGGCATCAAGGGATTCTGTGGAGGATTCGGACGCGGCGTGCTCGGCGCGTGGGGTGAGGCCACGGTCAAGCAGTTCGTCAACGAGGCCGTGGCCGAAACCATGAAACTCGAGAGCGCGCTGGCGCGGCTGCGCGCGCCGGCCAAGATCGCGATTCTGCACTACGCCCCCGTGCGCGACACAGTCGAGGGGGAACCGCTCGAAATCTATCCCTATCTCGGGTGCAGCCGGCTCGAGGAGCCACTCACCCGCTATCCCGTGACGGCGGTCTTCCACGGGCACGCGCATCACGGCGCGCCTGAAGGCCGCACCAGCAACGGTATTCCCGTCTACAACGTTTCGCTGTCGCTCATGCGTGAGGGCCGGGCCGACCGGCCGTATCGCGTACTGGAAGTCGAGACAGCGATGGAGGTCCTACAGTGAACAAGAAAAGTCTGATGACCGGCGCCGCCCTTCTGGCGGTCGTCACCGCCGTCCCCGTCGTCGCCCAGTCCACCCGCCGTCCGCCGGCCCCTCCGAAAGCGGCCGCCGCGCAGGGCATGCCTGGCATGACCGACGCCGATCGTGCGACGGCATCGCAGTACAAGGAATCCGAGGCGCTGGGTCTGCAGATCGCGCTCGACAAGGAAGGCTTCTCCCCGGGAGAGATCGACGGGCGTCTCGGCAAGAACACGCTGCGCGCGCTCGAAGCCTTCGAGGGCGCCAAGGGCCGCAAGGCCACGCCCGCAACCAACAACGGACTCATCGACTACACGATCACGGCCGAGGACGCCGCGGGCCCGTTCGTGAAGGCCCCCGCCGACATGATGGCGAAGTCGAAGCTCGAGAAGCTCGACTACGCATCGCTCCTCGAGAAACTCGGCGAGCGGTTCCACATCGCACCTGCGCTGCTGCAGAAGATCAATCCCGGCAAGCGGTTCGCCTCGGGCGTCGCGATCAAAGTGCCGGGCATCGAAGTCATCGCCATTCCGGACGCGCGCCCACAGGGACAGGCCGCCGGTGGCAGCTTCGCGACCAACGTATCGATCACCGTCTCGAAGTCCAAGAGCGCCCTCCAGGTCCTCGATGCGTCTGGCGCCGTTGTCTTCCGTGCGCCGGTGACCACCGGCAGCGAGAAGGATCCGCTGCCGATCGGCGTCTGGGCCGTGACGACCGTGAGCAGGAACCCGGTGTTCAACTACAACCCGGGTCTCTTCTGGGATGCGAACCCTGCCCACGCGAAGGCGAAGATTCCGGCAGGCCCCAACAATCCTGTCGGTGTGGTCTGGATCGATCTGTCGAAGGAACACTACGGGATTCACGGCACGCCGGAGCCGGGCAAGATTGGCTACAGCGAGTCGCACGGATGCATCCGCCTCACGAACTGGGACGCGCTGCGCGTCGCGGCGCTCGTGGGGAAAGGCACGGTCGTCCGTCTGGTCGAGTAGACGTCAGCGAGTAGACGCCGGCGAGACGTCGGCTACACTAGCCTCGGATGACGCCTGAGACCCGGAATGTCATGGCCGCGGGCTTCGCGGGGGTGCTGTTCGGCGCCTTCGCGACGTCCGTGCTCGTCTGGAATTACGGCAACTTCATCGGCGGCCCTGCGGCCGGCGGCCGGTCGGCCGCCGCGCCCGCGGCCACCGAACGGTTCACAGGCGGCGTCGAGTCCGACGATGTCGTGGCAGTACTCGACGCGCAACCTGGCTCCAGCCGTCCGGAGCGAGCCGCCGCTCCGGCCGGAACTCCGGCGGCGCCCATCCCCATCGATTCGAGCGTGCCCACGCTCTCAGCGGGTGCGAGTGTCGCGATCGACGAGCTGAAGACGCGGCGCCTGGCGATTCCCGTCCAGGGAATCGAGGCCGCGCAGCTCCAGCACACATTTACGGATCCCCGCAGCAACGGTCGCGTACACATGGCGATCGACATCCTCGCGGCGCGTAACACACCGGTGCTGGCGGTCGAGGACGGCACGGTCGCCCGGCTTTTCAACAGCCGCGCGGGAGGGATCACGCTGTATCAGTACGACCCTTCGAGCCGGTTCGTCTATTACTACGCGCACCTCGAACGGTATGCCGACGGCCTCAAGGAAAACGGACCCATCCGTCGCGGCCAGGTGCTCGGCTACGTCGGCACGAGCGGCAACGCGCCGCCCAACACCCCTCACCTGCATTTCGCGATCTTCGAGATGAGCGACGGCAAGCGCTGGTGGGAGGGCACGCCCGTGGATCCCTTCCTCGTCCTGCGTTAGTCTTCAGCGTCTCCAACCTTTCGCGGCGCGCTGCCATCCAAGCTTGTGGCGGGATGGCGCAGGCAGGAGTGGCTTCTCTGACGAGTAACCGTCTGGCGACGGCCGGGCGTGACAATCAGGACGCGGTGACTGCCGCGGCCGGAGACGCGCTCGCCTTCGAGCGCCTGTACCAAACCCATCTGAACCGTATCCACGGGCTCGTGCGCCGCATGGCGGGGCCTCGCGACGCCGAAGAGATCACGCAGGACGTGTTCGTGCGCGCCTGGCAGAAGCTCGGCACCTTCCGCGGGGATTCGGCCTTCTCCACCTGGCTCCATCGTCTCGCGGTCAACGTCGTCATCGAGCGCTTCCGCTCGGCCGCCACGAAGCGGTCGAAGATGCACGACGATGGCGTGGTGCTCGACGCGCTGCCGTCGCGCCCTGAACGCCCCGACAAGCGCCTGCAGCTCGACGCCGCGCTGGAGCACCTGCCGCAGGGCGCCCGGCAGATTTTCGTGCTGCACGACGTCGAAGGCTACAAGCACGACGAAATTGCGGCCCTGCTCGAGATTTCGGCGGGCACGTCCAAGGCGCAGCTGCACCGCGCGCGCATGCTGCTGAGAAGACAACTATGAGCTGCAACACCGACAGACTGTCTGCATATCTGGACGACGAGCTCTCGCCCGGCGAGCGCCGCGAGGTCGACCTGCATGTGCCCGCGTGTGCGGAGTGCCGCGAGGTGCTCACCGGGCTCGCGCTCGTCAGGGACGTCGCATCCCGGCTTCACGATATCGATCGCGCTCCCGATGCGAACTTGTGGCCCGGCGTCGAGTCTCGCCTCGAGCCCGGTGGACGATCGCCGCTGGCGTTCGCGCGCCGCGCGGAGCGCACCGGGCCGCGCCGGATCTCGTTGTCCTGGATGCAGGCTGTGGCGGCCGGGCTCGTGCTCGCCGCGATCT
>JALYRV010000251.1 GCA_030855205.1 Acidobacteriota bacterium
GTGCAAGACAACCACTCGACGTCCGCACGGGACGTGCTGCGCGGCCTGCACTATCAGATCGGCCGACCTCAGGGAAAATTGGTCAGAGTCGTCAGCGGCGAGGTATTCGACATCGCCGTAGACTTGCGAAGGAGTTCGCCGACGTTCGGCCGATGGGACGCGGTCACGCTGAACGCCGAGAGCCGTAAGCAGGTGTGGGTCCCGGAGGGCTTCGCGCACGGGTTCCTCGTCCTGTCCGAGAGCGCCGAGGTCATCTACAAGGCGACCGATTACTACGCGCCAGCCTGCGAGCGCACGATCCGCTGGGACGATCCTGCACTCGCAATCGCATGGCCGTTGTCGGGCAGACCGATCCTGTCTGCCAAAGATGCGGCCGGTCAGGCGATGGCCGACGCCGAGTGCTTTGACTAACTGGTAGCGCGGCTCGCCGCCGCGCGGGTTTCGCGAGCAACCGCGCGCTTCTTCACGTTTCCCCGTTAGTGGTGCCGCTGCTTGCCTCGACCGCTGTAGCTGTCGGGCAAGGTAGGCGCCCCTCGGCTATGATTAGGCCTTGTGAAAGCCCATTTTCGACGCGTGAACGCGTCGTTCCTACACACGCAGGCCCCGGCGGTCCGCCCCTGATGCCGCAAGGCCGATTGTCAGCTCTCAGCGGCCGCTCTGCGTGAGCGCATCCGCTCCCGGCAGGCGCGCGCCGGCGTCGTCGGTCTCGGCTATGTCGGGCTCCCGCTCGCGGTGGAGCTCGGCAAGGCCGGGTACACCGCCGTCGGCGTCGACCGCGACGCGCGCAAGGTCGACGCGGTCAACGCCGGCACGTCGTACATCCCGGATGTGTCCACCGCCGACGTCGCCGCGCTGGCCGCCGCCGGCAAGCTGTCGGCGACGACCGACTTCGCCTGCGTCGCGGACCTCGACACGATCAACATCTGCGTCCCGACGCCGCTGCGTAAGACGAAGGACCCGGATCTCTCCTACATCGTCGCGGGCACCGAGCGCACCGCCGAATTCCTCAAGCCGGGCACGCTCGTCGTCCTCGAGTCGACGACGTATCCTGGGACGACCGATGAAGTCGTACAGCCGATCCTCGAGCGCGGCGGGCTGAAAGGGGGCGTCGATTTCTTTCTCGCGTTCTCCCCTGAGCGCGTCGATCCGTGCAATCCGACGTTCAACACCCACAACGTGCCGAAAGTCGTCGGCGGGCTCACGCCCACGTGCTCGGCGCTCGCGGCCGACCTGTACGGCGCCGCCATCGAGGCGATCATCCCCGTCAGCTAGACGCGCGTCGCCGAGATGGTCAAGCTGCTCGAAAACACGTTCCGCGCGGTGAACATCGGGCTGGTCAACGAACTCGCGCTGATGTGCGACAAGCTCGGCATCGACGTCTGGGAAGTCGTCGCCGCGACGGCGACGAAGCCGTTCGGGTTCATGCCGTTCTACCCGGGACCCGGCCTCGGCGACCACTGCATCCCGATCGACCCGTTCTATCTGTCGTGGAAAGTGCGCCAGACGGGCTTCGAACCGCGCTTCATCGAGCTCGCGGGCCACATCAACAGCAACATGCCGCACTACGTCGTCGACAAGGTCGCCGACGCGCTCAACAGCCGCCGCAAGTCGATCAACGGCGCCAAGGTGCTCATCGCCGGCATCGCTTACAAGCGCGACATCGACGACATGCGCGAGTCGCCCGCCCTCGACGTCATGTCGCTGCTGCACGCGAAAGGCGCGGTTGTGACGTTCGCGGATCCGTGGGTGCCGCCTCTCGACGGGCACGAGTGGCAGGCGGGCGTGGATCTCGAGGCCGTCGAGATGACCAGCGCGGCGCTGAGTCGGCGGACTGCGTCGTGATCACGACCGATCACAAGGCCTTCGACTACGACCAGATCCTGCGCGAGGCCGACGTCATCGTCGACACCCGCAACGCGATCAAAGGATCGCACCCGAACGTCTTCAATGTCGGCGCCGCGCGAGCAGCGGCTATCCCCGCCCTCGCGACTTCACCGCCGCGCGGGTCTCACGGTCGGCCTCGCGCTTCTTCACCGTCTCACGCTTATCGTGCAGCTGCTTGCCCTTCGCCAGGCTGATCGCGATCTTGATGCGTCCGCCCTTGAAGTACATCCGCACGGGCACGAGCGTCATGCCCTTCTCGACCGTCTTGCCGATAAGCTTCCGGATCTCCTGCTTGTGCAGCAGCAATTTGCGCTTGCGCGTCGGCTCATGGTCGGCATATCCCCGTGCGCTGTACGGGCTGATGTGGACGTTGTAGAGGTACACCTCGCCTCCCTCGACACGCGCATAGCTGTCGCGCAGGTTCACACGTCCCTCGCGGATCGCTTTGACCTCGGTGCCCTGCAGCGCTATCCCCGCCTCGAAGCTCTCGAGAAGGTGATAGTCGTGCATGGCCTTGCGGTTCTCCGCGATGTTCTCGCGCGCGGCTTCGCGTTCCGTCGGCACCTGTTGATTGTACGGGATGCCGGGGGTTCTCCCAGGGTCTCGGCTATGATTGAGGGCTCATGAAGGCTCTAATCACCGGCGGAGCCGGATTCGTTGGGTCGCACCTCGCGGAAGCCCTGCTCGGGGCCGGGTATCGGGTGATGGTCATCGACAACCTCTCTACCGGCTCGATGGACAACATCCGGCACCTCAAGATCCATGAGCGCTTCGAGTACGTGATTGACGATGTCGAGAACGAGCGACTGCTCGCCGAACTGATCGACGTGGCCGACGTGGTATTTCACATGGCGGCGGCAGTCGGCGTAAAGCTCATCGTCGAAGCGCCGGTGCGCACGATCGAGACGAATATTCACGGCACAGAAGTCGTGCTCAGGCATGCCGCAAAGAAGGGCAAGCTGGTGATGGTGTTCTCGACGTCGGAGGTTTACGGCAAGAGCACCGACCTGCCATTCCGCGAAGACTCCGACCTCGTGATGGGCCCGACGGTCAAGCACCGATGGGCGTATGCCTGCAGCAAGGCCATCGACGAGTTTCTCGCGCTCGCCTACTGGAAGGAGCGCAAACTCCCCGTAATCATCGTCCGGCTCTTCAACACCGTCGGCCCGCGGCAGACGGGCCGCTACGGCATGGTGATCCCGACGCTCATGCGGCAGGCGCTGGCCGGCACGCCCTTGACGGTCTACGGCGATGGCAAACAGTCACGCAGCTTCACCGACGTCTCGGACGTCGTTGCCGCCCTCATTCGCCTCTCGGCCGAGAAATCAGCCATCGGGCAGGTGTTCAACATCGGCAACACCGAGGAAGTCAGCATCGAGGATCTCGCGCAGAAGATTCGCGCGAAGACAGGCAGCAACTCGGAGATTGCCTATATTCCGTACGACGAGGCGTACGAGGCTGGATTCGAGGACATGCCGCGCCGTGTGCCAGACCTCACGAAAATTCGGACCCTCATCGGCTACGAACCGAGGATCAACCTCGATGGCATCCTCGATCGCGTAATGGATTCGCTACGCGAAGCGCGGCGCTCAACGGACCGTTCCTGAGCCTGCCGCCTACGGCCCGATCCGGTGCGTCGGCGGCGGCAGCGGGCCGCCCGCGAGACGCGCGGCCAGCATCACCGCCTCGATCAGACTCCCCTCATCCGCCTGGTTCTTTCCCGCGATGTCGTACGCCGTGCCGTGGTCGACCGACGTGCGGATGATCGGCAGGCCGAGCGTGACGTTGACCGCCGCGCCAAAGCCGAGCAGTTTCACGGGAATCAATCCCTGATCGTGATACGCGGCGACGATGACGTCGAATTCGCCGCGAGCCGCGCGGACGAAGAGCGTGTCGGCCGGGAACGGACCGGTGACATCGATGCCCTCGGTGCGCATGGCCGCTATCGCGGGACGCATCACCGAGTCCTCCTCATGCCCCATCAGACCGCCTTCGCCCGCATGCGGGTTCAGCGCGGCAACGCCGATGCGCGGCGAGGGCACGCCGAACTTCGGCAACTCGAGGTGCGAAAGCTCCACCGCGTCGCGCAGCTTCTCCGCGGTGAGCGCAGCGGGAACCTCAGACAACGGAAGATGCACGGTCGCAAGGACGACGCGCAGACGCGGCGACCAGAACATCATCGCGACACGCGATGCGCCCGTGAGATGCGCGAGCAGATCCGTGTGCCCCTTCCACGGATAGCCGGCCATCGCGAGCGCTTCCTTGCTCACCGGCCCGGTCGCGATCGCGGCAACCTTGCCTTCGCGCGCATCACGCACGGCGCTGTCGATGGCCTCGTACGCCGACTGGCCGCTCGCGGCTGTCGGCGTGCCGGCCGGAAACGCGCCGAGCGCATCCTCACGCCACGGTCCATACAGCACCGGACGGCAGCAGGCGATGACGCTCGGCGCGGCCGCGGCCTTGCGCGCGATTTCAGGACCGATGCCGGCGGGGTCGCCGACGGTGATCGCGATAACTGGAAGTGCCATGTGCTCACCGCCTTGGTGTTCAGTGTATGGCCAATCGCTTGTATTCGCTGACGACAGGCGTATGCTGGGGAGGATCGAGTGACGCTCGAAGAACGGGTCGCTTTTCTCGAGGGCAGAGTGGACGAACAAGCACGAACCGGCGACGGCATCCGCGACGCTGTTTCGCAGGTCGAGCTGCGCATGGGACAGCTCGAAGAACGG
>JALYRV010000252.1 GCA_030855205.1 Acidobacteriota bacterium
ACCTTCGCGCTTTCGGCCGGCGGTGCGACGCGCGGCGGGCTGCACACGTCCAGGCAAGGCAAGCAGGGCACCGAAATGCTGATCGACGATGTGGCGCACGGTGGGGGGGCGCTGGCGCTCGCCGGCGGATCGCCGCACCGGCTGCTCTACGCCACGCCGGAGCTCACGGCGCCGCTGCACATCTCGGGCACGCCGCGCGTCACGATCCGGCTCGCGTCGAGCAAGCCCGCGGCGAATCTGTCGGTGTGGCTGGTGCAGCTGCCCTGGACCGAAGGCCCGATCAGTCCGGCGAATCTCGTGACGCGCGGCTGGGCCGATCCGCAGAATCACCGGTCGCTGCGCGACGGCGGCAACTACGACGCGATGGCGCGCGGGCAGCCTCTCGAGCCGGGCAGGTTCTATACGTTGACCTTCAGCCTGCAGCCCGACGATCAGATCATTCCCGCGGGCAGGCGCCTGGCGCTGATGATTTTCTCGAGCGACCGCGACTTCACGCTGTGGCCCGCTGCCGGCACGGAGCTGACAATCGATCTCGACGCCACGTCGCTCGGTCTGCCCGTCGTCGGCGGTGCTGCCGCATTCGCGCGCGCCGCTGGGGGGAGATAGCCGATGGATGCCGGCTTTCTCGCCGACGGGGCGTGGATCACGTACCTCGCCATCGGCGTCATCCTGTACGCGCTGAGTATCGCGGCGTTCATGATTCTCGAGAACCGCAGCCCGCACTCGACGATCGCGTGGCTCTTCACGCTGATTCTGTTTCCGCCTGCCGGTCTCGTGCTCTACGCGATGTTCGGACGCAGCTGGCACGCCTTCAGCCGCAAGCGCATTCTCAAGAAGCTGATCGACGGATCGGAGCTGGCCGGACGCTCGGCGCGGCTGATGGCAGAGCAGCCGGACAAGCTCGACACGCTGGCGGCGGGGCCGGTCGGTGACTACGCGCGCGTGGCGGCGATGCTCTGGGCGTCGGCGCGGTCGCCGCTGACGCTCGGCAACGAGCTCGAGATCCTCCAGGACGCGTCCGAGAAGTATCCGCGCCTCATGGGCGATCTCGAGAAGGCCGCGCACTCGATCCATCTGCTCTATTACGAGTGGGCATCCGACCCCTTCACCGAGCAGGTCTTCGACCTGCTCGCCGAGAAGGTGAAGGCCGGCGTCGAGGTGCGGATCATGTACGACCCGTTCGGCAGCCTCACCATGCTCGACTGGGGCTATCTGCGGCGCATGCGCGCGTCGGGCATTCGCATCCGCCCGTTCTCTCCGCTCTACAACCTGCACACGCTCAGCTATCGCAATCACCGCAAGGTCGCGATCATCGACGGAGAGGTCGCCTATTCGGGTGGCCTCAACATGACCGACAAGCATCTGACCGGCCCGGACGGGTTCGAGGGGTGGCGCGACACGCACGCGCGCGTGTCGGGCGAAGCGGCCCTCGTGCTCCAGACCGTGTTCGCCACGATGTGGCACAACACGACGGGCGAGAACCTGTTCGAGGAGCAGTACTTTCCAGAGGCGAAGCCGGGCGGCGGGTCGCTGCCGATTCAAGTGGTGAGCGCCGGACCCGACTCGGAGTGGAAGGCGATCCGCCATTCGTATCTGGCGATGCTGGCGCTCGCGCGCCACCACGTCTATCTGCAGTCGCCGTTCCTCATCCTCGACGACAGCCTGGCAGAGGCGATGAAGACAGCTGCGCTCGCGGGCCTGGACGTGCGGCTGATGATCGCCCCGCGCGGCGGAGAGATTTCTCCGGCGTATCGCGCGGGCATGACGTATGCGGTCGACATGGCGCGCGCCGGCGTGAAAGTGCTCCTCTATGAGGGGGCGTATTTCCACTCGAAGACGATCTGCGTCGACTCGGCGATCTGTTCGATTGGATCCGCCAACATGGACATCCGCAGCTTCGCCATCAACTACGAGACCAACCTCGTCATCTACGACGAGACGATCACCCGCGAGCTCGAGGCCGACTTCGAGGCTGACATCCTCAAGTGCGTGCCGTTCTCCGTCCGCGAATACAAGGCCCGCCCGATGGTGTCGCGGTTCGCCGACTCGATGGCGCGGCTTTTCTCTCCGCTGCTCTGACGCGCTGAGCAATCCGGTGATAGCGGCCGTGGCGCGCAGCCCGCTACGCTGGCGCCATGCTCACCATCATGCTGACTGCCGCGCTTGCCGCGGCCTCCATCCAACAGCAAGCCACGCCCCCTCCGCAGCCCCAGGTGCCGGCCGCGCAGCGCCCGAATCCCTGCGACCGCGCCGAGTTCCGTCAGTTCGATTGCTGGATCGGATCGTGGGAGGTCAAGGGGCCGCAGGGGCGCGTGATCGGCGCGAACATCATCGAGCCCATTGCCGGCAACTGCGGCATCCATGAGAACTGGAGCGGCGGACTCGGAGGCGCCGGCCGCAGCGTGAATACCTTCCAGGCGTCCGACGGGAAATGGCATCAGGCCTGGGGTCGGCTCCGGCGGCGGACTGCAGCCGGAGGATTCTGCCCGGATGATCTCTCGGAAACGGCTGGCCCGACTAGTGCTTAAACCCCCGACATCGTTCGCGTGGCGCATTGGGCGCCGACACTCGTTCACCTCGTCCTGGGAGTAGCAGATGGGCCGGAAGCTTTTCGTAGGCAACTTGCCGTATGACAGCACCGAAGCGGACCTGCAGGAGCTGTTCACACGGTGCGGCACGGTCGACACCGTGACCGTGATGAAAGACAACATGACCGGGCGCCCGCGGGGGTTCGGGTTCGTGGAGATGTCCACGGACGAGGAAGCAGCAAAGGCGGCCGAAGAGCTCCACGAAGCGGAGCTCGGGGGGCGCAAGCTGACGGTCAATGAAGCGCGTCCGCGTCCTGAAGGCGGCGGCGGAGGATTCGGGGGCGGCGGCGGACGGCCCGGCGGAGGCGCCGGACGCGGCGGGCGAGGGGGCGGCGGAGGCCGGGGCGGTGGCGGAGGTGGTGGTCCTCGCGAGCCTCGGTGGTAACCTTAATGCATGGCCGGACCACGACCAACACATCTGAAGCGCCAGCGCGAACGCGCGCTGGTGGAACGCCGTAACGAAAAAGCCGCGAAGCGCGAGGCGCAGAAGGCCAACAAAGGCAGCTCGCCCACGTTCGCACCCGGCGACGATCCCGATCTCGCCGGCATCAAGCCGGGCCCGCAGCCGCGACTCTATGAGCTCGAGGAAGAGGTTCCGGAAGAAGAGCAGCCGCCGCAGTAACACGACAGCACACCCGTCCGCCCAGGCGGGTGTGCTGCTTCCACACCGCTTGCCGGCCTGGACCTGCTCTGTCATACCCCTCGGCCACGATGGGGCATGGAACAACCGCAGATACTCTTTCCTGACACCGTGATTCCGTTTCAGCCCCGGCGCGAGCGCCGCCCGGCGGGAGAGGGCAGAAAGTCCCGCCTCGAAGGGGAAGGGCTGGCCGATCGCCTGCGGCACGACGTGCAGCGGCAGATCGCGCATCGCCGCCGCATGCTCGCGCACCTGAGCGCGAGCGCGCCCTATTCGCGCGAGACGGCGAAATAGACCGCGACGGGGGCGAGCAGCAGCCAGGCTGCGAGACCGAGCTGGACAATGCTGTTGGAGAGGAGCGCCGCGACGTCGGCATCGATGCGCGGCAACGCGAGCGACAGCGCGCGCAGCGAACCAACGATGGCAGACAGGTCGGGCAGCAGGCGGCCGATGAAGGGCAGGCCCCACGCCGCCACCCCGATGGTCAGGGCAAGCGCGCACGCAAACGCGACACCCTGCACGAACCCGATGGGACGTGTCGCGGCGCGGACCGACTCTTCGCGCGCGCGCATCTGCGCACGGTGCCACACGGACGCTGACGAGGGCATGCGCGCCTCGGCATACGCGGTGTCCTGCTCGTTCATCAGCGCGCCGGCCGCCGCCGCGAGATCCGCGCAGGCCTCGCACGAGGCCACGTGCATGCGCAGGTCCTCGTCGATGCGCGCCGGCCACCGCCGCGACGCGAGCGCGTCGAGCACATCGTTTTCGAACGCGCACTCCGTCATGACGGCTCCTTCAGGAGCGCGGCCATTTTGCGGCGGGCGCGAAACAGCAGCTGCTTGACGCTCGGCGCCTTGACGCCGACCACTTCGGCGATCTCGCGATGCGACGAACCGTGCGCGTATGCGAGCCACAGCATGGCGCGCTCGCGCGGCGCCAGACGTGCCATCGCGTGCCGCACGTGGGCCGATTCGGCCATGGCATGCATACGCGCGTCGGGCGCCGGACCCTGCTCGGGCAGGGCCATGCCCTCGGCGGCCGCATCTTCCGCGTGGCGCAGGGGATCGGCGCGGCGCCGCCGGTGCGCGTCGCGCGCGAGGTTGGTGGCGATGCGGAAGAGCGAATGGCGTCGATGCGCTTCGTTTTCGTGCTGCGCTTTCGCGCGGAGGAAGCGGTAATAGGTTTCCTGCAGGAGGTCGTCGGCCTGCGCGGGATCCGCGGCCAGGCGCGACAGGTAGGCCCAAAGCGGACGGGCCGTCCGGTCGTAGAACGACCGGAAGGCCTCTTCGTCCATCTCGAACGCGTAATCCTCGGCGCGCACGGCTTCGAGGCGTTCGATGTCGGATACCGTCACATCACCCACGCGCATATCAGGCC
>JALYRV010000077.1 GCA_030855205.1 Acidobacteriota bacterium
ATCCAGTTCTCGAGCCGCGCCACGTCGTCGGGCGACAACGCCGCTTTCGTTACGCGTGCGGCAATGCGATGCTGTGGATCGGCCAGTTGCGCGCCAAGAGCAAAGAGATCGCGCTGGATGCGCTCGAGCATGGCGCCGAGCTGTGCCGGCGCCCCGGTGGCGCGAGCGAAACCGAGCCAGGCCTGCAGCTCGTCGACGTCACCGTAGGTGTCGACGCGGGCATCGGCCTTCGACACACGGGTGCCGTCGAAGAGCGACGTCTGGCCTTCATCTCCGGTCCTGGTATAGATCTTCACCCGTCACGATTATATGTTCCGAGCTTCACGACCGAGGGCGAAGCGGCCGCCGATGCCGCCGCTGCCCCTGACGCGCCAGCGGTTCCGGCGCACACTGCTGGCCTGGTATCGCAGGCACGGGCGCTCCCTGCCGTGGCGCGAGACGAGCGATCCGTACCACATCCTCGTCTCGGAAGTGATGCTGCAGCAGACGCAGGTCGACCGCGTGCTGCCGAAGTATCACGAGTGGCTCGGCAAATACCCGACGCTGGCGGCGCTGGCGGAGGCGCCAGAGAGCGACGTCAACCACACGTGGCGTCCGCTCGGCTACAACATCCGGCCGCGCCGGCTGCAGGCCATCGCGCGCGAGGCGGTGGCAACGTACGGCGGAGAGTTGCCCGGGGATCCCGAGACACTCGGCCGCTTCAAGGGCATCGGCGAGTACACGCTGGGTGCGGTGCTCAGCTTCGGCTTCCGCAAGCGCGCCGCCATCCTCGACACCAACGTCGCGCGCGTGCTCTTCCGCATGTTCGTCGCCGAGGGGGATCCGAAGTCGCACGCGATGAAGAAGCAGCTCTGGGACATCTCGCGCTCGGTGCTCGCGCACCGCCATTTCTACGATTTCAACCAGGCCCTCATGGATTTCGGCGCGACCGTCTGCACCGCGCGCAAGCCGTTGTGCCCGCAGTGCCCGATGAAGCGCCAGTGCCTCTCCTACCCATGGCCATCATCGTCGCCGCGGCCGTAGTCGAGCGCGGCGCGTCGGTGCTCGTGACACGGCGCCTGAAAGGCACGCATCTCGAGGGACGCTGGGAGTTTCCCGGAGGCAAATGCGAGCCTGGGGAAACGATTCACGCATGCCTGGTCCGCGAGATCGACGAGGAACTGGGCGCGGTCGTGACGCCGGGCCCGACGCTGCTGGTGACGACGCACGCGTACCCGGGGCAGACGGTCGAGCTGCATTTCGTCGCGTGTGACATGACGGGCGAGCCGGTGGCGCGTCAGGGCCAGGAGATGCAGTGGATTGCGCGCGCAGAGCTCGGCACGCTGGAGTTCCCCGAGGCGGACGCCGAGCTGATCGCGCTGCTTTCGGCGCGGTGACTCTACGCGCCGGTGATGACGGCCGCGCGCCCGCCGGCGAGGGTCAGCGCCGCATCCTCGCGCGCGTAGTCACGATGCACGTAGCCGAGACCGATCAGCGCGGCGTCACGCGGCGACCACGCGGCGCTCGTGACCGTGCCGACCTCGCGCGCGTCGGCCGACAGCACCGCGCCCGCCTGGGGCGCATCGCTCTCGCCTCCGTCGAACCGCAGCCGCATCAGGCGCTTCGCGACGCGGCCACCGCCGCGATGCAGCACGCGGATGATCACTTCCTGTCCGACGTAACAGCCCTTCGACGTGCTGATGGCGCGATCGAGCAGGTTCGCCTCGAGCGGAATGGTGTCTGCTGTCATGTCGACGTGGAACTCGGGGCGCCCGGTTTCGAGACGGAGCGCGAGGCGCGCGCCCGGCGACAACGGCGCCGCGACGCGCGCGAGCGCGTCGCGCAGCATTCCGCCGCGCGTGGCGGGCACGGCGATGTCGACGCCGCCCGGCTCGAGGTCGTCGCTGATCCAGAAGATCGCTGGTCCGTCGCCATCGCCGTGCCCGTCGTTGTCGTACGGCCGCAGGAGCGCGGGCATCACGCCGCCGCAGCCGAGATCGCGAAGCGCGCGATCGGCCGCCTCCCTCGCGCCCGGACCAGTGATGCTGAAGTGGGCGGTGGCCGCTGTCTGATCGAGAACCGACACGTCCTCGGTGAAGATCGACCGGTCGAACCGCGACGCGAGCGCCGCGGCGAGATCCACGGGCACGACCGCCCACAACGCTGTCGCGTGCCGCTCGTGCAGCACGGCCATGTCGCTGATCATCCGTCCCTGCGGCGTCAGCAGCGCCGCGTAGCATCCCGCTCCTGGCGCGAGCGCCTGGATGTCGTTGGTGAGCTGCGCGTGCAGGAACGATCGGGCGTCGGCGCCGCTGAGGCGCACCCGCCCCCGGTCGCGCCGCTCGTCGAACGCCGCCGACTGGCGGGCCTGCTGGTATCCTGACTCCATGCGCGTGCTACGTGATCTTACGTCCGTGTCTGCCGTCGTCCTACTCGCGGCCGGCGCGGGCGCCGCGCAGAGCGTGCCGGTGCCGGACCCGGGCGAAGGCTCCGCGACGTTCACGATCTTCGCGGGCAACACGCCGATCGGCACGGAAGAGACGACGGTCACCAAACTTGCCGATGGATGGCGCATCAGCTCCAGCGGCAGCCAACGGGCGCCGGCCGCGCTCGTGCTCAACGACCTGCAGCTCACCCTCGGCACCGACTGGCATCCGCGCGAGCTCAAGCTCGAAGCGCTCCTGCGCGGGCAGCCCATCGCCTCGACCACGACATTCGGGGTCACCACCGCCGTGACCGACTACGTGCAGAACGGCCAGCGGGGATCGACGACGAATCAGATCACGGCGCGGACGGTCGTCCTGCCCAACGCGTTCTACGCCCCCTACGAAGCGCTTGCCGCGCGGCTCGGCGCCCTCAGCGCCGGGTCATCGTTCAGGATCTTCGTGGCGCCGCAGCCCGAGATCGACGCCGTCGTGAAGTCGGTGACCGAGCAGAAGGTCTCGACGACGGGGGGCACGGTGTCGTTGCGCCGCTACGAGATCACGGTCACCAACCCGGGCGGCAATCTGGACATCACGGTGGACGTCGACGGGCGCAGGCGTCTCGCGCGCGTGGTGATCCCAAGCGTGCAACTGTCGGTGGTGCGCGAGGATCTTGCGAGCGTGTCGTCGCGGCCCGAAACGTACCGCAACCCCGGCGACGAGAACGTCTTCGTGCCGGCGCTCGGCTTCAACCTCGCGGCGACGCTGACGCGGCCGCCGGGTGCGCCGGCCAAAGCGCCCGCCGTCGTGCTGATCGCCGGATCCGGTGCGACCGACCGCGACGAAACGGCGCACGGCATTCCAATCTTCGGCCAGCTTGCCGGCGAGCTCGCGAAGGCGGGCTACCTCGTGCTGCGGTACGACAAGCGCGGCGTGGGCCAGAGCGGCGGCCGGTTCGAGTCGGCCACGCTCACCGACTACGCCGAGGACGTGCGCGCGGCAGTCACGTTCCTGGCGCGGCGCAAGGACGTCGACAAGGATCGCATTGCGGTGGTCGGACACAGCGAAGGCGCAGCCGTCGCGCTCATCGCGGCGTCGCGCGAGAAGAAGATCAAGGCCGCAGCGCTCGTCGCGGGACCCGGCACGACCGGCTATGAGCTCATCCTCGAGCAGCAGCGCCACGAGCTCGAACGGATGAAGGTGCCGCAGGCCGAGCGCGATCAGAAGGTCGCGTTCCAGCGCCAGTTGATGGACGCAAGCGTCTCCGGCAAGGGGCTCGACGCAATCCCGATCGAGCTTCGGCGGTCGGTCGAGTCTCCCTGGTTCCGCAGCCTGCTGCTGTTCGACCCGGCCGCCGTCATCTCCAAAGTGCGGCAGCCGCTCCTGATCGTGCAGCCGCGTCTCGACACCCAGGTGCGGCCGCATCACGGCGAGAAGCTGGCGGCGCTGGCCAATCAGCGCAGGAAGTCCGCGCCAACAGAGCTCGTGATGATCGACGGCGTCAATCACCTGCTCGTTGCCGCGAAAACGGGCGAGACGGCCGAGTATCCGGCGCTGTCGGGGTCGGTCATCAGCGCCCGGGTCGCGGAGGCGATCGTGGCGTTTCTCAATCGCGCGCTGGCACTGCGATAGACTCTCTCGCGATGACCGTCGGCATTCCGAAAGAGACCGCCCCCGGTGAGCGCCGCGTCGCGCTCGTGCCTGCGCTCGTGGCGCCGCTGAAGAAGGCGGGCTTCGAGATCGTCGTGGAGCACGGCGCCGGGGCCGAAGCCGGCTTTCCCGACGCCGAGTACGAGAAGCAGGGCGCGCGTCTCGCCGATCGCGCCGGGGTCTTCGCGTCCGCGATCGTGCTGCAGGTCCGCACGTCCGCGGCCAGCGCGCGCGGCGCCGCGGACCTGGCGGCCTACCGGCCAGGACAGATCGTGATCGGCATGAGCGATCCGTTGTCGAATCCCGAAGGCGCGCGCCAGATGGCCGCGCGGTCCGTCACGAGTTTCGCGATGGAGCTGATGCCGCGCATCACGCGCGCGCAGAGCATGGACGTGTTGTCGTCGATGGCGACCATCGCCGGCTACAAGGCGGTGCTCGAGGCCGCGGCGGTCGCGCCGCGAATATTCCCGATGCTCACGACCGCGGCCGGCACCATTTCGGCCGCGCGTGTGTTCGTCATCGGCGCCGGCGTCGCCGGACTCCAGGCGATCGCGACCTCGCGCAGGCTCGGCGCCAGGGTCGAAGCCTACGACGTGCGGCCCGCGTCGAAGGAGCAGGTGCTGAGCCTCGGAGCGCGCTTCGCGGAGCTGCCCCTCGAGACCGCCGGATCGGAAGACAAGGGGGGCTACGCGACCGCGCAGGACGAGGCCTTCTACCGACGGCAGCGCGAGATGATGCTCAAGTGGGTGTCGGGCTCCGACATCGTGATCACGACCGCTGCGATCCCGGGCAAGAAGTCCCCCGTTCTCATCACGGCCGAGATGGTCGCCGCGATGGCGCCGGGCTCGGTGATTGTCGATCTCGCGGCCGAGCGCGGCGGCAACTGCGAGCTCACGAAAGCCGACGAAGTCGTCATCGCGAGCGGCGTCACGATTCTCGGACCGACCAACCTGCCCGCCACCGTGCCGCACGACGCGTCACAGATGTACGCGCGCAACATCACGACCTTCCTCCTTCACCTCGCGCGCCGCGAGAAAGGACAGGAGGGTCCGGCGGCGCTCAACCTCGACACCTCCGACGAGATCACGCGCGACACGCTCGTCACGCGCGACGGCGCCGTCGTGCACGAGAGGATCACGTAACGCATGTGGGTGCTGCGCGCGTCGGGACTGCCGGACGAGCCCGAAGGAAAAATTTTCCGGCTGACTGACGGCCACATCAAGACGATCGGCCGCGCCACGCGCGCCGACTTCATCGTCGATGCGCCGCTCGTCTCGCGCGTGCATTGCCGGCTGACGGCCGACAAATCGGGCCAGCTCGTCGTAGAGGATCTCGACAGCACGAACGGCACGAGCGTCAACGGCGCGCGCGTGCAGCGGGCCGTCGCCAAGGCGGGCGATCAGATCGGCGTCGGCAAGGTCACGCTCGCGGTCGAGCGCCACGACAAGTAGTCGTCCCCGCCGGCGGCCGGCTCAGTTGAGAAACGGGTTCGTCGCCTTCTCCCGCCCGATCGTCGTCTCCGGGCCGTGCCCGGAATAGACGGGCGTCTCGTCAGGAAACGCAAACAGCACCTCGCGAATCGATCGCAGCAGCGTCTCGTGATCGCCGCCGGTCAGATCGGTGCGGCCGATCGAGCCCGCGAACAGCGTGTCGCCGACGAACAGTCCTTCAATTCCGCCATCCGGCCCGGACACGCGCAGGCAGACTCCCCCCGGACAGTGGCCGGGCGTGTGGTGCACGGTCACCGTGTAGTCGCCGAACGTGAGCGTGCGGTCCATGTCGTAGTGCGCGTCGACCGGCGGCGGCGCGTCGACTTTGATGCCGAACATGAGCCCCTGCTGCACGACCGCGTCGTAGAGGAACTGATCGTCTCGGTGCAGGTAGACCGGCACGTCGAAGGCGCGCTTCGCCGCCGCAACCCCCGTGACGTGATCGAGGTGGGCATGCGTGAGCAGGATGCGCGTGATGATGAGCCCGTGCCGCCGTGCGGCAGCGATCAGATCCTCCACCTCGTCGCCCGGATCGACGAGAACTCCTTCTAGGGTGCGGGGGCAGCCGAGCACGAAGCCGTTCTTCATGAACGGCGGCGCGGCGCTGACCTCCAGAATCATTTCCTGAGCCATCCTGCCGTCGATTCTCGCATTGATCCGGTAAGGGGAACTCATGTCACAACCATTCGTCTCAGCCGTCCGGGAACACCACAGCGTCCTGGCCCTCGTCGAGAAGCGGGCCCTCATTGCCATGGCCAGGAGGCTGCCGCAGGCCGTCAACTCCGATCACCTGACGGCCCTCGCGGGGCTGGCGATGGTGGGCGCCGGGGCCAGCTTCTGGCTGGCGGCGACATGGCCTCCCGCGCTCGGGCTGGTGGTCGTCTTCCTCGCCCTCAACTGGTTCGGCGACAGCCTCGACGGCACACTCGCGAGAGTGCGGCGTCACGAGCGCCCGCGCTACGGCTTCTATCTCGACCACGTGCTCGACGCGGCGGGCATCCTGGTGCTGATGACGGGTCTGGTGCTCTCGGGATTCGCCAGCACGGTCGCCATCCTCGTGTTCCTCGTCGCGTACTACCTGCTGTCGATCGAGGTGTATCTGGCGACGCACGCGCTCGGACGCTTCCACATGTCGTTCTGGCGCATCGGGCCGACCGAGCTTCGCATTCTGCTCGCCGCCGGTACGCTGCGCCTGTTCTGGGGGGCTGACGTGACGGTGTTCGGCCACGCGGTCCTGATGTTCGACCTCGGCGCATGGATCGGCGCCGCGGGACTGGTGCTGACCGCGGCACTCGCGGCCATCGGCCACACGCGAGAGTTGTATCGCGCGGAGCCGCTGCCGCGCGCCGAACCGCTGCCGGAGGATGCGGCTATCATGGGAGCGTGATCGCCGTTTTCGTCGACGACCTGCTGTTCCGATCGAAGATTCGCGCAGTGGCGGCGCGCACCGGCGCGACGCTCAGCTTCATGAAGGCGGGCGATCATCCGTCGCTGTCGGGTGCGGCGCTCGCCATCATCGATCTCGACGGGCCGGACGCGGTGCCGACAATCGCGTCACTCCGCGCCGCGTGGCCCGCGCTGCGCACCGTCGGATTCGTCTCTCACGTGCATGCCGATCGGATTCGCGAGGCGCGCGCGGCGGGCGTGGGGGAAGTCATGGCCCGTTCGGCGTTCGTCAGCGCGCTCGCTTCCCTGCTTGGCGATGGCCAGACCCACTCCTGAGGACGTCGCGCGCGCCGACCGCGTGCTCACCGGGCACGTGCGCCGCACGCCGGCGGTGCGGTCGTCATGGCTGTCGGCCGTCAGCGGTGCCGACGTCTGGCTGAAACTCGAGAATCAACAGATAGAGGGATCGTTCAAAGCGCGCGGCGCATACTACGCGCTGCTGCGCACGCGTCCGGCGCGCGCCTTCACGGCGTCGGCGGGCAACCACGGCCGCGCCCTGGCCTTCGCCGCGCGAGAGCTCGGCGTGAGCCTGACGGTGTTCGCGCCGCGCACCGCGCCCGCGGCCAAGCTCGATCCCATCCGCCATCATCGGGCGGCGCTGGAGCTGTGCGATACCTACGACGAAGCGGAGGCACGTGCGCGACAGGCCGCGGCCAGTGAAGGCCTGCCGTACATCTCGCCGTACAACCATTCCGATGTCATCGCCGGGGCCGGCACTGCGGGGCTGGCGGCGCTGCAGGACGTGCCGGCCGCCGATCTCGTGATTGTGCCGGTTGGCGGAGGCGGGTTGATCAGCGGCGTGGCACTGGCCGCACAGACCGGGAATCAGCCACCGTCGGTGATCGGCGTCGAGGCCGCGGCCTCGCCGGTGTTCACGACCGCGCTCGCCGCGGGCCGCCTGGTGCACGTCGAGGTCGGCCCGACACTGGCGGACGGTCTCGCCGGCAATGCCGAGCCGGGGAGCATGACCTTCGAGCTGGTGCGGGATCTCGTTGCCGATGTCGTCGCCGTACAGGAAGACGGCATCGCGGCGGCGATGCGCGGCCTCCTGACGCACGAAGATCAGCGCGTCGAAGGGGCGGGGGCGGTCGGCGTGGCAGCCTTGCTCGCGGGAATCGGCGGCATCACCGGCCGCCGCGTGGTCGTGATGATCTCCGGCGGCAATACCGACGCGCCCTGAGTCACGGCCAGAGAAACCACGCGCCCAGCGCGAGCAGTACCGTCCCCAGCACGCCCCAGAGCACGAACGAATTGCCCGGGTCGGCGGCCACGGCGGCGGCATCGGCGCGCGCCTCGAGCATCGCACCGACACTGCGCAACTCCGCTGCAAGGGTGGCGGCGGCCGCGAAGCGGCGCACATGGCCCGGCCGCGTGCGCTCGATGACCTGCCGTAGATCGGAGGCCCACTGCGCTGACGGCAGCACGCCGCCCGTCATGGTCGTGAGCAGTCTCCCGAGCGCCTCGATGTCGTCGGTACGGACGCTGCCCTCGGGCGAGAGCCAGCGCACGAGCCCCGCGTCGATCAGCTTGGCCTGGCCGCGCGGCGTCACCACGACATGATCGACATCGACCGCGCCGTGCGAGAGATCGCTCGCGTGGAGCTCGGCCAGCCCGTCGGCGATCTGGATGCCGATCGCGACGGCGAGCCGCGCGTTGAGCGGCGTGCCTCCGAGCGTGGCGCCAAGCGACTTGCCGTCGACGTGCTCGTGGGCAAGCGCGAGTTCGCCCCCGCCGTCCGTCAGGTCTATCACGTCGAACAGCGCCGCGATCGTCGGGTGCGAGAGACGCGCCGCCTTCGACGCGTCGGCGGCCAGTGCCGCGCGCACGGAGGGATCGCCCGAGAGACGCGCATGAATCACGCGCACCGACGCGGTGCGCCCGCGCTCCGTGTCGCGCGCGCGGAACATCTCACCGAGACGATCGTCTCCGGTTCGTTCGAGCAGGCGATACGCGCCCATCGTCTCGCGCATGCGGCGATTATACTGACCGCGACTTGGCGCCCAGCGATCGACACCTGCCTCGCGCGCGCCCGCAGGCATCGCTGATCAGGCGCAATCGTGACTTCCGGCTTCTCTGGTCTGGCCAGCTCGTCAGCCAGCTCGGCGACTGGTTCAACACGGTCGCCGTCTACGCACTCCTCTACGAAGTCACCCATTCCGCCACAGCCGTCGCCGGCATGATGGTCGTGCAGTTCCTGCCGATCGCGCTCGTCGGCCCGATGGCCGGCGTCGTCGTCGATCGCTACGACCGGCGCAGGATCATGATTGCGGCCGACATCGTTCGCGGCGCGGCCGTGCTCGGCCTGCTGCTGGCCGACTCCGCGTCGACCGTGTGGATCGCGTATGTGGCCGTCGGCGTGTCGGTCGCCGCGACCGGCTTCTTCGAGCCGGCGCGCTCATCGACGATCCCGATGATCGTCGCGAAACCCGATCTCGTGCGGGCCAACGCGCTCTCCACCGCGAGCTGGTCGGCGATGCTGGCGATCGGCGCGTCGCTCGGCGGCCTCGTGACGACACTTTTCGGCCGCGATGCCGCGTTTCTGATCAACTCACTCTCGTTCTTCACGTCGGCCGCGCTGATCTGGCGCGTGCGCATACCGGCGCGACAGGTGCCCGCGTCGCGCGGAGGCTTCCGGGAGCTCGCCGAAGGGCTCGCCTACATGCGGGCGCATCCGGCCGTCGGGTCCGTCGCACTCGTCAAGGGAGGCTGGTCGATCGCAGGCGGCGCGCTGCTGCTGCTGACCGTGTTCGGCGAGCGGATCTTCCCCATGGGCGGAAGTCCCGCGGCAGGGATCGGCGTGCTCTACGCGGCGCGCGGCGTCGGCGCCGCCGCCGGAGCGCTGCTCGTGAACCAGATCGTCGGCCGCGATCCCGGCCGACTGCGGCGCGCCATCGGCCCCGCCTATTTCATGGCGGGCACGGCGTACGGCACGCTCGCGATCGCTCCCAATATCTGGTCCGCGGCCGCGACGGTCGTCGCGGCCCACATCTTCGGCTCGCTCCTGTGGGTCGCGAGCAGCGTCATGCTGCAACTGTCGGTGCCCGATCGCTACCGCGGCCGCGTGTTCGCCGCAGAGCTGTTTGCCGTGACGCTGATGCAGGCCGCGATCTCGTTCGCGACGGCGACGGCCGTGGAATCGATGCAGATCGACCCGCGCACGATGGCACTCGTCATCGGCGCCGCGCTCTGGATACCGGGCATCGTCTGGATCCTGTTCGCACCGACGGCGGCTGCGGCCGGCGCCGTGCCGGTGCCGGATGTGCCCGAGCACGCCGAGGAAGAGTCGGCCGAACGCGCCGAGCGGGCGTGACTAGCGAGGCTTCGACGGCCGCATCTCGACCCGGCTCGCGAGCGCACGTCTGTCGCTGCCCACGAGGTCGAGCACCACGCGCGCGATGTCGTCTGCCTGCAGCTTCCAGTCGGACGGCTTTCCGGCCGCCGGCCCGCCGAACTCGGTCGCCACCGACCCGGGCATGATGTAACTGACGCGGATGTCCTGGTTGCGCACGTCCTGCATCATCGACTCACTGAATGCATTCACGGCCGCCTTCGAGGCGCAGTACGCCGCGCCCCCGGCGAACCAGTTGCGCCCGGCAAGGCTGCTGATGTTGATCACGTATGCATTCGGGCTCTTCCGCAGATACGGCAGCGCCGCTTTCGCACAGTAGAAAACGCCGTTGACGTTGGTGTCGATTACGGTGTGCCAGTCTTCCACGCTCATCTCGTCGATCGGACCAAAGATACCGACGCCCGCATTGTTGACGAGCACATCGATCCCGCCAAAGGCCGCGGCCGTTGTCCGCATCAACGTCTCGACGGCGCCGTAATCGCGCACGTCGGTGCGGCTGGCCAGCACGCGCCCTTCGAAACGGGAAAGCGTCTGCTCTGCGGCCGCCAGCGCCTCCTCGTCCCGCCCGGTGATCGCCACATTGACGCCGGCGGCGGCAAAGGCCTCCGCTATCGCCAGGCCAATCCCTCTGGATCCGCCGGTGACGACGGCTGTGCGCACGTTGAGTTGAGCAGCGGTATGCATCCCCATAGAATATGACCTCTCATGCTTGCCATTGTCGGCGCCGGCGATATCGCGGGAGCACTCGCTCAGCGCGTGGCGTCACGCGAGCGGTTCCGCGAAGTACGCCTCATCGATGAGGCGGGTACGGTCGCCGCGGGCAAGGCGCTCGACATCCGTCAGGCGGGGCCAGTCGATCGCTACGACACCAGAGTAACGGGACACAACGCGCTCGACGCCGCCACCGGCGCGAGCGTCGTCGCGATTGCCGACCGCTTCGGGGGAACGGAGTGGGAGGGGGACGCCGGCCTCGCGATGCTCGCGAAGCTGCTCCCGCTGATCGGTGACGCACCGATCGTCTTCGCCGGCGCGCGCCAGATCTGGCTGATGGAAGCCGCGCGCAGTGAGTTGAAGACGCCCGTCGACCGCATGGCCGGGTCGGCCTCGATCGCGCTCGAAGCGGCGCTACGCGCCCTGGCGGCGATTGCGATCGACGCCGCCGTGTCGGACGTCAGCCTGCGCGCCTATGGCCGCCCTCCCGGGCGGATTGTGATCGGGTGGGAAGCCGCGGTGTCCGCCGGCGCGCCACTGCAGGACGTGCTCCCCGCCCATCTGCGGCTCGCGATTAGTGACCGCGCGAAAGGCCTGTGGCCGCCCGGGCCCACCGCACTCGGATCGGCGGGCGCACGCGTCGCGGAAGCCTTCGCTCACGGCTCGCGCCGGCGGCTGACGTGCCTCGTGATCGGCGACGGCACGGCCGCCCCGCGCGGCGTCGCCGCGTCCGTTCCCGTCGACATCGCCTCAGGCAGGGTTGTTAAAGCGATTCGACCCGTCCTCTCCTCGAGAGAACAGGTCGAATTCGACAACGCCCTGAGTTCGAACGGTAGCTAAGCCGCCTGTCTGTGCAGGCTCAGCCCGTCAGAGAAATTCACCATCCGCTCGCGCAGCATCAGCCGGCCGCGATGCAGCCGCGACTTGAGCGTCTGCGTCTTGACGTTGAGCACGATGCTCGCCTCCTCCGTCGTCAGTCCCTGAATGTCGCGCAGGACGACCGGAACGCGGTAGACGTCGGGCAGCTCGGTGAGCGCCTTCGACAGCTTGCGGCGCATCTCGGCGCGGAGCACGGCCTCGTCGCCCAGCCCCGACCAGTCGGCCTGCTCGAACGCGTCAGGACGCGTGGGATCGGCCGACAGCTCCGACTGCAGCACTTCGAGCGGACGCGAGTGCTTCGAATTGCGCAGCCGCGACATCGCGGTGTTGAACGTGATCCGGTAAATCCACGACGACAGCGCGGAGTCGCCGCGAAAGGCTTCGATGCGGCGGACGACCTTCATCATCACGTCCTGCGCGACCTCTTCGGCATCTTCCCAGCTCTTCATGTAGCGGAACGCGAGCTGATGAATCATCGGCCCGTAGACCGTGGCGAGCTGATCCACCGCGCCTTCTTCGTGCCGCTGCAGGCGGCCGATCAGCTCCCGATCGACCTCGGATTTGAACATCTTGTTCTGGCCTCCACTAGGTAGAACCCCGGGAGGCGGCTTTTATTCCAGGCGGGTGAAACAGGCGCGAAAAGCCTTCCCCACGGCCGATTCGACCTCGTCCATCGGCACGGCACGGCTCAGCAGGCGTTCCATCGACGTCACGCCGCGCTCCTGGATGCCGCAGGGCACGATGAGATCGAACCGGGAAAGGTCGGTCGATACATTGAGCGCGAAGCCGTGGCTGGTGACCCAGCGCGAGATCCGCACGCCGATCGCGGCGAGCTTCGACTCACCCACCCAGATCCCGGTCAGCCCCTCGGCGCGCTCCGCCTTGATCCCGAAGGGCGCAACTGCGTCGATCAGCGCCTGCTCGATGTCCCGGACGTACTTGTGCACGTCCCGGCGGTGAGGATTGAGGTCGAGAATCGGATACCCAACGAGCTGCCCGGGACCGTGGTACGTCACGTCGCCGCCGCGGCCGGTCTGAAACACGGCGACACCGGCCTCGGCGAGCTGCGCGTCGCTGGCGAGGATGTTCGTGCGGTCGTTGCGTGCCTTCACGCCGAGCGTGATGACCGGCGGGTGCTCGACGAGCAGCAGCAGATCGCCTACGCCGCCGCGCTTGCGCTGCTCGACGAGATCGGCCTGGAGGTCGAGCGCCTCCTGGTAGCCGATCCGGCCGAGCCTGCGAATCTGCACTTACGCCTCGAAGTTCTCAAGCCGCTCCTTCAAGTACGCGAGGAACTTGCCGGCCTCGGCGCCGTCGATCAGGCGATGGTCGTAGCCGAGCGTCAGGTGACACACCGGATGGATCGCGATCGCATCGTCGATCACGACGGGGCGCTTGTCGATGCTGCCGACGCCCAGGATGGCGACCTGCGGCTGGTTGATGACCGGCAGGCCGTAGAGCGCGCCGAAGATCCCCGGGTTGGTGATCGTGAACGTGCCCCCCTGGACCTCTTCGGGGTTCAGCTTCTTCGACCGCGCGCGCGCCGCAAGATCCGCGATCGTACGGCTCAGCCCGAGCAGGTTGCGCTCGTCGGCGTTCTTGATCACCGGCACGAGCAGTCCGTTGTCGAGGGCGACGGCGATGCCGAGATTGATGTCGCGCTTGTAGATGATGTTGTCGCCGTCGATCGACGCGTTGACGAACGGGAACTGGCGAATCGCGTCGACCGTGGCCGCAGCGATGAAGGACGTGAACGTCAGCCGCGCGCCCGCCGCTTCGTATTCCCCCTTGAGCTTCTCCCGCAGCTTCGAGATGCGATGGAAGTCGACCTCATACACGCTGTAGACGTGCGGCGAGGTCGCCAGGCTGTAGACCATGTGCTCGGCGATTTTCTTGCGCATCACCGACATCTTCTCGATGCGCACGTTCTCACCGGGCTTGAACGCTGCCGGAGCGGGCATCGCGGGTGACGCCGCACGCGCGGCCGGTGGTTGCGGCGCGGCAGTCTGCGCGGCAGCGGACGCGGAGGAGGGATTGTCGAGGTGCGTGAGGATGTCTTTCTTCGTCACGCGGCCGCTGATGCCGCTGCCCTGCAGCGCCGTGATGTCGACGCCGTGCTCGGCCGCGATCTTCCGCACGACCGGCGACGACTTCGTGCGGCGGAGATCCTCGAGAGTGGATGCGGCGGGCTGCGACGGCGCCGATGCCGGTGCGGCGGCCGGACCTGCACCGTCGGCCTGCGGCGCCTGACCTGCTTCGGCCGCCGCGCTGGCCTCGGGCGCGCCGCCCGCAACGCCCGCGCCTGCGGTCTCGCCGCTCTGGCTCTTCTCTCCGGCCTGGCCGACGAGCGCCACGACGCTGTTGACCGGAACCGTCTCGCCTTCCTTGACGTGAATCTCGATCAGCACGCCCGCCGCGGGAGACGGAATCTCCGCGTCGACCTTGTCGGTCGAAATCTCGAACAGCGGCTCGTCGCGGTCGACCGCATCGCCGACCTTCTTGATCCAGCGGACGATCGTGCCTTCGGCGATCGACTCGCCCATCTGCGGCATGAGGACTTCGTGTGCCATAACTCCCTACGAATGTATCGCGGCGCCGTGCACCGCGTGCGCCGCTTCCGCCAGCGCCTCCGACATCGTCGGATGCGCGTGAATGGTGCGGATGATTTCTTCCACCGTTGCCTCGGTGCGGAGCGCGATGCCGGCCGCGGCGACCAGCTCCGTCGCGCGCGGACCGATCATGTGCACGCCGAGCACTTCGTCGTATTTCTTGTCGGCGACGATCTTCACGAACCCGTCGGTCTCGCCCGCAATCTTGGCGCGGCCGAGCACGCCGAACGGGAACACCCCCACGGCGACGTCGAACCCGCGCTTCTTCGCCTCGGCTTCGGTGAGGCCGATGCTGCCGATCTCGGGATCGCAATAGGTGCAGCCGGGCACCTGATCGTAATTAATCGCCGGAGGCGTGCGCCCGACGATCTGCTCGGCGAGCACAATCCCCTCCGCCGATGAGAGGTGCGCGAGCTGTGCATGCCCGGGCTGATCGAACGTGATGACGTCCCCGATCGCCCAGACGCCGGGCACGCCGGTCGAATAGTCCGGCGCCACCTTCACGTAGCCGCGCTCCAGCTTCAGGCCCGCTTCCTCGGCGCCCAGCCCGGCGGTCACGGGCCCGCGGCCAGTGGCGACGAGCAGCTTGTCGATGTCGAGTGTCGAGGTCTTGCCGTCCTTCTCGAGCGTGAGCGTGACGCCCGACGCGCTCGTCTTCGCACCCGTCGCCCTCGTCCCGGTCATGACCTTGATGCCCTGCTTCTTGAACACCTTCTCGAGTTCGACCGATACCGCCTCGTCTTCGATCGGAACGAGCCGCGGGAGCAGCTCGACGATCGTGACCTCGCTGCCGAAGCGGCGGAAGATCGAGGCGAACTCCACACCTACGGCGCCG
>JALYRV010000253.1 GCA_030855205.1 Acidobacteriota bacterium
CCAGCGCGGAGGACTTCTGCTCGGCCTCCGTGCGCTCCGCGTCGAGGGCGGCCCGGGCCACGCCGATCTCGGCCTCGACCCCCTTGAGCGCGCCTTCGGAGGTCTTGAGCGCCGCCGCCGCCGCGTCGACTTCGTCCATCTTGATCAGGACCTGCTCCTGCCACTTGTCGACGTCGGCTTTCGCCGTCTCGATCTCGTGGAGCATCGCCTGATATTCCTTGTTGGTCTTGACGTTCTGCTGCTGGTCGCGGAATTTCGAGAGGCGGGATTCGGCTGACGCCATTTCCTTTTCGGCGTCGCGTTTGGCGGTGGAGAGCGAGGCGAGAGCGGCCTTCGCCTGATCGACGGCGCCGCGGGCATCCCCGGCGCGCGCATCGAGCTCCCCCTGTCTGATCGGCACGTCCCGTACGATCCGGCCGACCGCGGCCCGGTCGGTTTCGATGCGCTGCAGGGCTATCAGCCGCTCGAGGTCAGGGAGCATCGGCGCCAATCTTCAATCTTCAACCTTCGATCTTCAACAACTCTGGTGGGCCCGCCAGGATTCGAACCTGGAACTTACCGGTTATGAGCCGGGGGTTCTAACCGTTGAACTACAGGCCCCCGGCCCAATTCTACCGGTGTTCTAGCGTCCTTCGAGAAACGCCTTCAGTTTGCGGCTGCGCGAGGGGTGCCGCAGCTTGCGGAGCGCCTTCGCCTCGATCTGCCGGATCCGCTCGCGCGTGACGGCGAAGCTCTGGCCGACCTCCTCGAGCGTGTGCTCGCTGCCGTCGCCGACGCCGAAGCGCATCTTGATGACGCGCTCCTCGCGGGGCGTGAGCGTCTTCAGCACGTGGTCGGTCTGTTCCTTGAGGTTCAGATTGATCACGGCCTCGGCGGGGGAGAGCACGTTCTTGTCCTCGATGAAGTCGCCGAGATGCGAATCTTCCTCCTCGCCGATGGGTGTCTCGAGCGAGATGGGCTCCTGCGCGATCTTGAGGACCTTGCGGACCTTGGCGACCGGGATGTCCATGCGCTGCGCGATCTCTTCCGACGTGGGCTCGCGGCCAAGCTCCTGCACGAGCGCGCGCGACGTGCGAATGAGCTTGTTGATCGTCTCGATCATGTGCACCGGGATGCGGATGGTGCGCGCCTGGTCGGCGATCGCGCGGGTGATCGCCTGGCGGATCCACCACGTGGCGTACGTCGAGAACTTGTAACCGCGGCGGTACTCGAACTTGTCGACCGCCTTCATCAGGCCGATGTTGCCTTCCTGAATCAGATCGAGGAACTGCAGGCCGCGGTTCGTGTACTTCTTCGCGATCGAGACGACGAGACGGAGGTTGGCTTCGACCAGCTCCTTCTTCGCCTGTTCGGCGCGCGATTCACCGTCGTGAATCGTGTCGAGCGTCTCGAGCAGCTGCTCCGGCGTTTCCTCGAGCTCGTCGGCGAGCTGCCGGATGTCGGTCTTGAGGTCCTTCTGCTGCTTGAGGAGGTGCTTCTTCTCCTCCTCGCGCATCTTCTTCTTCGTCTTCGCGTTGAGCTGCCGGTCGATGTACGCGACCTGGCGCTGCTTGGAGACGACGGCCTCGACGGCATCCTTGACCTGCTCGATCAGGCGGCGCTTGATCGGCTCGGTGAATTCGATGCGGCGGATCAGGCGCGAGACGTCGATGCGCGCGCGCATCAGCTTCACGTAGGCGCGGCGCCACTTCTTCTTGTCTTTCTTGAGGATCGGCTCGAGCCTGGCGCGCCGCTTTTCGAGCTCGCCCCACGACTTGCGCACCGCCTCGATCTGCCGGAGCACCTCGCGCTGGCGCGCTTCGATGCGGTCCTCCGTGATCTCCTCGTCATTGAAGATGACGAGCTCGCGGATCGTGCGCTCGCCTTCCTTGAGCTGATCGCCCATGCGCATGATCGCCTTGGCGATCGAGGGCATGCGGGAGATCGACTTGATGACGGCGAGCTTGCCGCGCTCGATGCGCTTGGCGATGGCGACCTCGCCCTCGCGGGTGAGCAGCGGCACCGTGCCCATCTCGCGCAGGTACATGCGGACGGGATCGTTGGTCTTGTCGAGAGCGCCGGGGGTGAGATCGAGCTCGATCTCCTCGGCCCCTTCGCTCGTGCGCGCGCGAAGCTGGTTTTCTTCGTACTTCTGCTCGGAGTCGACGACTTCGATGCCGGCGTTACCGAACGTGCTGAAGAGGTCGTCAAGCTCGTCAGAGGAGGTGATGTCGGCCGGCAGGAGCTCGTTCACCTCGTCATAGAGAAGGTAGCCCTTCTCCTTGCCGACGGCGATCAATTGCCGTACTTCGTCGTACCTCTCCTCGATCGACAACGTCGTTTCCTTCACCACGCCTTCACCACGCACTTTCGTCTGCAATATCCGTCACCCATTCAGCTCGTTGAGCTGCCGATCGAGCGCATGCTTGCGCTCCAACAGCTGATTGAGCCCGGCGTCCGGCGTCGAGCTCTGCAGCAGTCTGTCAATCTGTTCCTGTATGTCGGCCCGCTCCCGCTCGTGCCGCAGTCTCCGCAACGCCGCCGCGCAGACCGCCGCCGTGCCGACCGGTGCCGTGTCCTTCGCGGCGCGGGACACCATCGCGCGTTCCTGCTCACTTAGACGCTCACCGAGCAATTTCGGTAAACCCTCGGGCGCCCCTTCTCCGAGCGCCAGGGCCGTCCTCAGCACGTCCCCGCTGGCCAGCCCCTCGAAATCCTGTTCGTCGAGGGTCAGCAGCGCCTCGAACCCCGTCGCCGGCTCCCGCAGCAGGTGCCACAGCAGCCCCGATTCGGCCGGCCGCAGCGGCGTGCGCGGCATGACGGCCGCCGGCAGCTCGGTCTTCTTCCGGACCGCCGCCTTGCGAATCTCCTGGCGGACCACTTCCTCGGTGATCCGCGCCTTGTGCGCCAGACGGTCCGCGAACTGGTCGCGCGCGGCCGCGTCGGGAATCGTCGCGGCCACCGTCAGCATTTCAGTCAAAAACGCCCGCCGCCCCTCCGGCCGCCCCACCGCGTGCCGCGCCGCGGCGCGGTCCAGCAGGTAGTCGAGATAGGGCTGCGACCCCTTGAGTCGCTCCGCGTACGCCGCGGACCCCTCGGTCCTCACGAAAGTATCGGGATCCTGGCCTTCCGGCAGCAGGGCCACGTTCACCTGGAACCCCTCGGCCACCAGCATCTCGGAGGAGCGGGCCGCCGCTCCCTGCCCGGCCGCGTCAGGGTCGAAACTCAATATGATCTTCGAGGTTGCCCTTCGAAGCAACCGCCCCTGCGCGGGCGTGAGCGCCGTGCCGCTCGAGGCGACCACATTCTGGACGCCGGCCTGCCACAATTGGGCAAGGTCGAAATACCCCTCCACGAGCACCGCGAAGTTCTTCTGACGGATGGACGTCTTGCTCTGATGCAGGCCGTACAGCGTCCGCCCCTTCGTATACAGGGGCGTTTCCGGCGAGTTCAGATACTTCGGAACCTGGTCCTTCTCGAGCGCCCTCCCCCCGAATGCAATCACCGGCCCCGATTCGCGATGGATGGGAATCATCAGGCGATTCCTGAACCTGTCCACCACCCGCCCATCGTCTCTCAGCATGGCGAGGCCGCTGCGGAGCACGAGCTCCCTGGGAAACTTCGCGAGGAGCTCCGGGTTGAGCGCGTCTCTGGCGACCGCCGGCGCATAGCCGTAGCCGAACGCGGCAATGGTTTCGGCCGTGAGCGTGCGCTTCTCGACGTCCTCGCGCGCGCGCCGCGCCGCGGGGGAGTCGAAGTGGCTGCGATAGAACCCGGCCGCGACGTCGTGAATCTTCAGCAGCGTCTCGCGCTCGGCGATCGCCGCTTCGTTCTCTTTCTGCCCTTCGGCCTCGGGCACCGCCATGCCGAACCGCGCCGCGAGCGTCTTGACCGCCTCGGAAAATCCCACACGGTCGCGCAGCTCGACGAACTTGATGACGTCGCCGCCGACGCCGCAGCCGAAGCACTTGAAGAAGCCCTTGTCGGGACTGACATTGAACGACGGCGTCTTCTCGCCGTGAAACGGGCAGAGCCCCTTGTACGTGACCCCCATCTTGCGCAGCTGCACGGTGTCGGAGATCACCTGCACGATGTCCGCAAGGGACTTCAGTTCGTCGATGAAGGACGTCGGGAACAGCGGCATCAGTCTTTCAATTCGACGATAGTCACCGCATCGCCCCCTTCGTTGGGCGGTGCGGCCGCGACGTGTGCCACGAGAGGATGCTCGCGGAAGAACTTGCCGAGCGCACGGCGGAGCTGCCCCGTGCCATGGCCATGCACGATGCGCAGCGACTTGGCATCACCGAGCATCGCGTCGTCCAGGAAGCGCTCCGCGCGCGATGTCGCCTCGTCCACGGTGCAGCCGATCACCTTCAGTTCCGACGAGCTGCCGCCGGGGCGCTCCGCGAGATTCACGTTCACGCGGACCGAACCCTTCTGCGGCTGGCCCGCCGGCGCGCCGCGCTGACCGGAGGCCGGGTGCAGGTCGGACACGCTGGCGCGAATGCGCTTGCCGAGCACATCGAGCTCCGCGTGGTTTCCCTCGATCGCGCGCACGATCCCCTCGAAGCCGAGGCTCCCGGTGCGCACGCGGTCGCCGATCGCCGGCACGTACCC
>JALYRV010000254.1 GCA_030855205.1 Acidobacteriota bacterium
GCCCTGCGCCACGACCTGCAGCGACACGTAGAGCGCGGTGATGCCCAGCATGGCAAGCGCGATCGCGCGGGGCACGGTGCGCGCCGTGTCGCGCACCTCGCCGCTCGGTACGAGCGCGACTTCGATGCCCGCGAAGGCGAAGATCAGCAGCACGCACGTGCGCGCAAGCTCCCCTGCCGGCGGCGTCTCCGTCCACGTGAGGTTGGCGGGCTCGATGAAGAACAGGCCAACGCCGGCGAGCAGCAGCAGCGGCAGCAGCTTGGCGACGGTCGCGACGGAGTTGAGCCGCGAGCCGAGCGTCACGCCGCGCGCGTTGATGAGCGCCCAGAACAGGAGCGCCGCGCCCAGCACGGCGGCCTGTGGGACGGCCCCCGACAGCGCCGGCACCAGCACCCCGACGCTCGATGCAAAGACCGTGGACACCGCGGCCGCCGCAAAGGTGCCGAGCATCCAGAGCAGCGCGCCGGACAGGAATCCCGCATACGGACCGAACGCCGTGCCCACGTAGGCGTAAGGGCCGCCGGTCAACGGCACGCGGCTGCCCGCGTCCGCGATGCACATCACGATGAGACCCATCGCCACGGCGCAGATCAGATACGCGATCGGCGCCGACGCGCCCAGCGATCCGGCCACATTCGCCGGCAGGCGGAAGATGCCGCCTCCGATGGTGATGTTGACGATCGCCGCGGCAAGCCCGAAGGTGCCTATGGCGCGGACGAGGGGCTCGGTGGAACGGATGGGTGTTGGCACTGCCGGGAGATCGTATGCGACCCCTCAACTCTTGCGGAACAAATCTATTACTTACAACGTAAGTAAAATACATGAAGACACTCGCAGCGATAGCACTCCTGATCCTGTCGTTCACGCCCGCCGCTTCGGCGCAGACCGCCAGTTTCAATGGCAAATGGGTTGGCACGTTCATCCTTCAGCGCCCGGACGGCAGCTCCGGGGACCCGCAGCCCGTCACCTTCGACCTCACGCAGACGGGAAGCAAGCTGACCGGCACGGCCGGCCCGGCCGACAAGCAGTGGCCCGCCGACAAAGGCATCGTCACTGCGGGCAAGGCGACGTTCCAGGTGCAGCAGCCCGACGGCCCCCTCTTCAAGTTCACCCTCAGGATCATCAAGGGCCGACTGCAGGGGGACATGACGGGAGAGCGGGACGGCGTCGTGCGCGGCACGGCCAAGGTTGACGCGGCGCGCGCACCGGCCGCCAAGAAGTAGCCCTGCGCGCGTCAGGGTGCGCGTCGCGGGACGGCGATGATCACGGCCGTCTGCCGACGCGCACACCGATCAGGCGCGGGTGACGCAGCTTGTCGTGCCGCGTCCACCCATGAACGACCTCAGTCCCCTCTCAGCGCGTCGATCGGATCGACCGACGAGGCACGCCGCGCGGGCAGGTAACTGGCCAGGAACGCCACGCCGAGCATCAGCGCGGACATCGCGACGAACGTCGCCGCGTCCAGTGCCTTCACGCCGAACAGGAGGGACTCGAGCACGCTGGTGAGCGCGAGCGCTGCGCACACACCCAGCACGACGCCGATCAGCGTCACCTTCCCGCCCTGGATGACGACCATGCGCCGCACCGCCCGCACTTCGGCGCCGAGCGCCATCCGCAGGGCGATCTCGCGCTTGCGCTGAGACACCACATACGACAGCACGCCGTAGACGCCGACGGCCCCCAGCACCATGGCGAGCACGGCCGCGATCGCAATCATCAACATCGTGAAGGACAGCTGCGCGATCGAGCGCTTCGCGAGCCCGTCCATCGTGAAGATGCGATACATCGGGGCGCCAGGCGCGTACTCGCGGAGCAGCGTGCGGATGTCGGGCGCGATCTGATCCGCGCGCGTGGTCTTGACGACGTAGGCAGGCGATCCGACGCGCCACGCGCCCGGCGCCGGGCCGACCATCGGCAGATAGATCAGCGCGTCAGGCTTCGCCTGGCGGTAACTATCGAGCCGGACGTTGCCGACAACGCCGACGACCGTGAGCCAGATGCCCGTGGCGGGATCGGTGCCTCGGAGGAAGCGCTTGCCGAGCGGGTTCTCCCCGGGGAACAGAACGTCGGCGGCCGCCTGCGTCAGCAGCGCGTTGGCCGACCCCGCCGACTGCTCACCACTGTCGAAGAGCCTGCCGGCGACGAGGCCGATGCCCATGGCCTTGAAGTAGTCCCCGCCCGTGTGCGTCACCGGCATCAGCGGCGCGTCGGCGGCGGCTGCGAGCGTGCGCTCGGTGGCGAAGCGCGCGCGGCCAGACCCCTCGTCGAGCGGCAGCTCGTTGACCACTCCGACCGACTCGACGCCGGGCATGGCCGCGATGCGGTCGATCAGGCCGTGATGGAAGCGCGCGACGGACGGGCCGTCGGTGAGGTCACGTCCTGATGGCGCGACCTGGAAGCTGAAGATGTGTGCGGTGTCGTACCCGAGCTGCACGCGTGTCAGCTGCCAGAAGCTGCGAGCGAGCAGCCCCGCTGCGACGAGCAGCACGAGGGCGCATCCGGTCTGCACGACGACGAGCGCGTTGCGCGCGATGCGGCCGCGCGCCGAACCCACGCCACCGCGTCCCGCCTGCTGCAGTTCGCCAGGCCGGCTCGGGCGCGAGAAGCGGATCGCCGGGATGAGACCGAACATGCCCGCGGCCGCGATGGTCAGGCCGACGGCGAACAGCAGCGCCATCGCGTTGAGCGACACGAGGTCGAGATTCGGGATGCCTTCCGGCGCTGCCCGCACAATCAAAGGCACGCCGGCGGCAGCGATGAGGGCACCTGTCACGCCGCCCGCGGACGCGAGCAGCAGCGCTTCGGACATCATGGTACGGATCAGGCTGCCCCGGCCGGCGCCAAGCGCCTGGCGCACCGCGAGATCGCGGCGGCGGCTTTCGCCGCGCACGATGAAGAGATTCGCCACGTTGGCGCAGGCAATCAGGAAGACGATCGCGACCGTCCCGAGGAGGATCCAGAGCGGACGCGCGGCATCCCCAACCAGTTGCTCTTCGAGCGAGCGAACCACCGGCTGGTGCTGGCCGATGATGCGCGCGTAGGCGGGGGTTCCGCCAAAGCGCTCCGGCAGCCGTTTCGCGATGGTCGCGAGCTGCGCTGACAGCGCCTCGGTCGTCGTGCCGGGCTTCATGCGGCCGACGAGGCTCATGCCGAAGCGTCCGGGCGTGATGTTGCTCTCGTCGGCGATCGACGCGCGCACCCAGATCGACGTGCGCGCCTCGGGAAAGCGGAACTCGGGCTTCATGACGCCGATGACCGTGCGCTGCGTGCCGGCCGCCTCGAACATTTTTCCGACGACGCCCGGGTCGCTGTTGAACCATGACGTCCAGAGCGAGTGGCTGATGACCATGACCGGCGCCTTCTTGTCATCGTCTTCCTTGTTCGGCAGGCGTCCGAGAAACGGCGTCGCGCCGAGCGTCGTGAACACGTCGGATGACGCTGCCGCCATGAAGAGCCTGTCGACGTGGTCGTCGGTGCGCGCCGTCGACTGCATCATCTGATACATGCCCAGGGACTCGAGCTTGTCGGCATCGTCGCGGTACGCGACGAAGAACTCGGGGGCCGCGCCGAAGATGGGCGGGAGGTCCGAGCCTGGCGCCGAGCCGGCGATGGAGACGAGCCGCTCTGCGTTCGGGTGTGGCAGCGGGTTGATGAGGACGGCGTCGACGACGCTGAAGATGGCGGTGCTCACGCCGATGGCAATCGCGAGCGTCATCACGCTAATGACCGTGAACCCGGGAACGCGCGTGAGCCGCCTCGCGGCCTGCACCAAATCACTGCTCCAGCCTTCGAGCCACCCGCGCATACGGCCTCTCCTGTTCTCTTCTACCGTGAACCGTCCGGCAAACGACATCACTTCGCGCCAGTACCAGAGACGTGCGCCGGGGATGCCGGCCTGGGCGCACCGGCGCTGATACACCTCATCGAGCTCCGCCGTGATGTGCTCGCGCACATCGATTGGCAGCGTTCGCGTCAGCAGGCGGCGCGCCAGGCGCGGCGGCTGCAGGAGCGGATCGCTCACCGAATCTTCTCGAGCTTGGGATCGAGTCCGCTCCACATCTGGTCCACCGCCAGGCGCGAATCGCGAAGCGTGTGCAGCCCCGCGCGTGTGACTTTCACGCACCGGCGCGACTTTCCGCCTCGCTCCTGCGTAGGCTCGCTCATCCACGACTCGACCAGCCCTTTCTGTTCGAGGCGGCGCAGGGTGATGTACACGGCGGCACGCGCGACACTGCGCGCCGTACGGCGTTCGATTTCATCGACGATCGGGACGCCATAGACGTCATCCGGACCCGTGAGCCGGATGATCGCGAGCATGACGAGCTGTTCGAATTCGCCAAGACTTTCTCGAGTCATGGAATAAAGCTTACTACGCTATCAATATGAACAAGGTTCCATGGCGGGGTGTAAAGGCGGGTCATTGGCCTGTCAGGCAAGCGAAACGGAGCGCAGGCTGTCGAGAATACGCGCGGGAATCTCCTTCGACTTCAACGCTTCGCCCGGCTTCTTGTCGACGTGGACCGTGGTCGACGACCCTTCGCCGATGAGCGTCTCGCCGCGCATCACCCGGCACTCCCAGGTGATCGTGCTGCGCG
>JALYRV010000078.1:0-14685 GCA_030855205.1 Acidobacteriota bacterium
GGTCAGCCGAGAACAATCTCGAGCACGATCGCGCATCCGATCAGTTGTGCCGCAAGAATCCAGAAGCTGCCGATCCAGATGAAGAGCGTGGACACGCCGCGCACGCCGCTGCTGTAGCGCAGCGCGAGATAGTCGCCGACGGTGTAGAGGTTGTGCTCGCGCGCGACGCGCCAGAGGCGCGGACCCACCCAGAACGCGAGCACGAGCGTGCCGAGGCCCGCCGCGCCGTTCCACCACCACGCGGCAAGACCGTTGGCGTACCCCAGGGCGGTCGCGTTCACCGTCGACCCCGCGCCGATGTTCGCCGCGAGGAACGTCGAGAAGATGGCGCCCGCCGACAGTGATCGGCCCGCGACGAAGAAGTCGGAGGTGGTGCGTACGCGCCGCGCGATCCACAGGCCCAGCGCCACTTGCGCTACGCACCAGACGCCGAGAAGCACCGCGAAGACGGTCATCTATTACTTGATGTCGCGGATGGACGGATAGCCCGGAATCGATGCCGCCGTACGCACGCCGCGAATGATCGCGTCCGACACCGCTTCGGCGGCGAGCGCGCCAATCGCGCTCACGTCGGGCTCGCCTTGCCATGTGCCCGTGGCCAGCACGAACACCGTGTCGCCGTCGAAGTTAGTGAACACCGGCACGATCGATCGCGCCATGCCCGCCTGCGCCATCTGCGCGACGCGCTTGGCCTGCGACTTCGTCAGCCGCGCATTCGTCGCGACGACGACGACCGTCGTGTTGAGTTGATCGAGTGCGGGGCGGGGAAGCCGCTCGCCGCGAATGATGCTGCGAATGTCTTCGAGCTGTCTGCCGTCGGCGGTGCGCGCGCCCGCGACCACACGGCCGGTGGCAGGGTCGACAATGCTGCCGGCGGCGTTCACGGTCGCGATCGCGGCAACCACCAGACCGCTCGGCTGACGGAACGACGCCGTGCCCACGCCCCCCTTCATCGCGCGGCCCGTGCCAAGGGTCTTGCCGACGGTCGCGCCCGCGCCTGCGCCGACATTCCCCTCAGCGACGGCCCCGGCGGTCGCCGCGGTTGCGGCCGCGTAGCCGCACTCGGCTCCCGGCGTGATCTCGGGCCGGCCTCCGACAGGGAGGTCGAAAATGATGGCGCCCGTTACGATCGGCACGTGCCGTCCGCCGAAGAAGTAGCCGATCTTCCGCTCTGAGAGATACCGGCGCACGCCATCCGCCGTAGCGAGACCGAACGCACTGCCTCCCGACATGAACACGGCGTGGACCCGATCGACGGTGCGCTCAGGCTCGAGCAGGTCGGTTTCGACAGTGCCCGGAGCGCCTCCACGCACCTCCACCGATCCGACCGCGCCGGCCTCGGCCAGCACGACGGTGCAGCCCGTCGGACGCTCGGACAGCGTGTGGTGTCCGACCTTGATGCCGTCGACCGCGGTGAGTCCGCTGTTCGACGCGGGGCTCTGTGCGCCGTTTCCAAGCGTCGCCAGGGAAAGGAGGGCGGCAATGACGGCAGGGCGCATGGAGGCCAATTATACTGGCCGCGCCTTGCTGACCACCGCGACCCTGCCCGCACGGGCCGCCGGCGCCCGCCTGCTCTCGCTCGATGTGTTTCGCGGCCTGACGATGGCGGCGATGGTCATCGTGAACAATCCGGGGGACTGGAGCCAGGTCTACGGCCCGCTGCTGCACGCCCCCTGGCACGGGCTGACGCCGACCGATCTCATCTTCCCGTTCTTCCTCTTCATCGCCGGCGTCTCGATCACGCTGGCGCCACGCAGCAGCGCCGGCGTCGCGACAATCGCGCGCCGCGCGGCAGTGATCTTCGGCCTCGGCATGCTGCTGGCGCTCTATCCGCGCTTCGATCTCGCGATCGTGCGCATCCCCGGAGTGCTGCAACGCATTGCGGTCTGTTATCTCGTCGTCGCGCTCTCCCATCGCGCGCTCGCGGGACGCCGCAGCACGATGCCGCCGCAGCAGCGCATCGTCATCACGCTCGCCTCGGCCCTCGCGCTGCTGGCGGGGTACTGGGGCGTGATGATGCTGGTGCCCGCACCGGGGGCAGCAGCGGGAGATTTGTCGCCGGAAGGGAACGTGGGCGCGGCGATCGACCGCTGGGTCTTCGGGCCTCACCTGTGGCGCCAAAGCAAGACGTGGGATCCCGAAGGGCTGCTGTCGACCGTGCCGGCGATTGGCACCACGCTGACAGGCCTTGCGGCGGGTTATGTCCTCACCAGTGGGTGGTCCTCACGCGACAGGACCCGCGCGCTCGTGATCGGCTCGGCCGTGGCCCTGGACATCGGGATCCTGTGGTCGTTCGTCTTTCCCCTGAACAAAGCGCTTTGGACCAGTTCCTATGTGCTCGTGACGAGCGGACTCGCAGGGCTGCTGCTCATCGCGCTCGAGTCTGCCGCGCAGCGGTTCACCGCTGGCTTCGCGCGTGTGTCCGAACCGCTCGTCGCACTCGGGCGCAACGCGCTGCTGCTGTTCGTGCTCTCCGGTTTTCTCGCCAAGACCCTCGCACTCATTCGCGTCGACAACGGGCAGGGAGGCACAGCGGGGCTTGGCCGCTGGATGTATCTGGAATGGTTCGCGCCGATAGCGTCGCCGAAGAACGCCTCGCTGTTGTTCGCGCTCGCGCATCTGTTGATCCTCTTCGCGCTCCTGTGGTGCCTCCACAGGCGGCGGCTCTATCTCCGCGTATGAAAAAGCCAGGGCTTCCTTCCGGCGTGTGGCGTCTGGGATGGGTGAGCTTCTTCACGGATCTCGCGAGCGAGATGATCTACCCGCTCCTGCCGGGATTCATCCTCCGTCTTCGCGGCGGCACGCCATTCATCGTCGGTCTGATCGAAGGCGTGGCCGAGGCCGTCAACAGCGTCTTCAAGATTCTGTCGGGACGGCAGTCGGATCGGATGGGCGCGCGCAAACCGCTCATGGCGTTCGGCTATACCGTGTCGTCGCTGGTGCGTCCGCTCGTCGCGCTCGCCGGCGCGTGGTGGCACGTGCTCGGCCTGCGATTCATCGACCGGTTCGGCAAAGGCGTGCGCGGTGCACCGCGCGACGCGATGCTCGCGACGTTTGCGCCCGCGGGGCAGAAGGGTCGCGTCTTCGGCTTCCATCGCGCGATGGACCACGCCGGCGCGATCGCCGGCCCGATCATCGCCAGCCTCTACCTCGCCTGGCGCCCCGAAGACTACCGCGGCCTCTTCGCGCTGACGATCATCCCCGGCCTCGTGGTCGTCGCCCTGGTCTGGACGACAAAGGAACCTGCCAATCCACCTGCCCAACCCTCTCAACCTGCTCGAGCGGCTCAACCACTGACGTGGTCCGCACTCCCTCCTGCGGCCCGCAACTTCATCCTGGTCCTGCTGTTGTTCTCGCTGGGGAATTCGACCGATGCGTTCCTGCTGTTGAAGCTGCAGGCGTCGGGCGTGCCCGTATCGTGGCTGCCGCTGACGTGGGCGGCGCTGCACGTCGTCAAGAGCGCGAGCTCGATCGCCGGCGGACTCATCTCGGATCGCGTCGGGCCGCGCGTGCCGATCATCGCGGGCTGGATCCTGTACGCGGCCATCTATGCTGGCCTGGCCTTCGCGTCATCGCTGCTGGCGGTCGTCACGCTGTTCCTGGTCTACGGCCTCTTCTTCGGCCTGACCGAGGGCCCTGAGAAAGCGTTGATTGCGGATCTCGCGCCCGCAGAGGTGCGCGGCACGGCATTCGGGTTCTACAACGCGGCGCTCGGGCTGGGTGTGCTCGCGGCCAGTGTGATCTTCGGCGCGTTGTGGGTGGCGGTCTCGCCCGCGGCGGCGTTTCTCACCGGCGCGGCCATCGCGCTCGCCGCTGCGGCGCTGCTGCCGCTCGTGACGCCACAGCGTTTATGATTGAGGCTGATGCGTAAGCAGATTCTCGTGACCAACGACGACGGCGTGCGATCCCCTGGGATTCTCGCGCTGGCCGATGCCCTCAAACCTCTCGGCGACGTCACCATCGTCGCGCCGCTCAACGAAGCGAGCGCGATCGGGCATGCGCTGACGCTGCGACGGCCTCTGAATGTCGAAAAGTTCGGCGAACGGATTTTCTCGGTCGACGGTACGCCGACCGACTGCGTCAACATCGCCGTGACGAAGGTGCTCGACCGCATGCCCGACCTCGTCGTCTCGGGCATCAACATGGGCTGGAACATCGGCGACGACGTGACCTATTCGGGCACGGTGTCGGGCGCGCTCGAGGGGGCGCTGCTCGGCGTGCCGAGCATCGCCGTCTCGCTCAAGTTCACGCGAGAGACGTTCGATTTCGGCCCGTCGGCCTCTGCGGCCGCGTTGTATGCGGCGGCGGTGCTCGAGCATGGGTTGCCGCCGCGCACGCTCCTCAATATCAACGTGCCTCCCGGACCGATTCGCGGCTATCGCGTCACCGTGCAGGGCAAGCGCAACCACATCACATCGGTGATGGACGTGATCGATCCGCGGCAGCGGGTCTGGTACTGGATTGAGGAAGGGCAGAACGACTGGGAGCCGCACGACCAGTCGGACTACCAGGCGGTGAAGGACGGATTCGTCTCGGTGACCCCGCTGCACCCCGATCTCACCAACCACGCGGCGCTCGAGGCGGTTGAATCATTGCGGATCGGGACCGAAGTTGAGGTAAAATAACGCGTTCCACACCCGGTCGGGGCGTGGCTCAGCCTGGTAGAGCACTCGGTTCGGGACCGAGGGGTCGGAGGTTCGAATCCTCTCGCCCCGACCAACATATCCGGCCTCGCTTGCAACGAACTTGCAGCGATTCCAAGCCAAGGGCGCTTCCGTCAGGGAGCGCCCTTTTTCATTCAGTGAGCTTTCGTGTCGCCAAACCGCACGCCGGTCAGAGTCAGCTCGCGCATCCGCTGCCGCAACCGGTGAGCGATCTGGATCTGGCCGGGGATGGCCCGGTCCGAAGCGTAACGATGCTAGAGTCTCCGGATTCTGAGAAGGCTGCCAGGACGGAACGAACCGCACATCATGGCGGCCGAACTCGCGAGGGCACCAAGCGGGCAATCGTTCAACCGCGGGTACTGCGGCGGAAGGGAAGGTAGGCCCTGACTCACGCCATCGTCGAAGCCTGGCGTGGCCTCGTTCGGCATCGCGCGTTCAGCGGCTTCGTCATCGCGATCCTGGCCCTCGGCGCTGGATCGGCAACGGCTCTCGTCGGCCTGGCGGACGTCTTGCTCGTCCGACCTCCAGCACACGTCGCCGATCCCGAGCGACTGGTCGAGGTCAACGGCGCCGCGAACTATGTGCTCTATCGCGAAGTCGCCCGTCGCAGTCGTGCGCTCAACGTCGCGGCCGTGTCGAGCCGCACGCTCACGGTCGGTCGCGATGAGGCTGCCCACCCCGTCAAGGTCCAGTGTGTAACAGCTGCCTACTTCGACATCCTTGGCGGCACCCCGGTTGCTGGTCGCGCCTTTCTTCCCGAAGAGGACGCCCGTGGCGCCGAGCCGGTCACGGTGCTTGCCTACCGGCTGTGGAAGCGTGATTTCGGGGGCCGGCCGGACGCGATAGGTGCGACGGCGACGATCGCGGACCGCGCACACCGTATCGTTGGCGTCGCCCCGCGAGATTTTCGCGGTCTCGGCTTCGAGCGTGTCGATGCGTGGCTGCTCCTGACGGCGGTGCCCGATCTGTGCTCTGGTCTCGGCCGCGACCTTCTCGACGACAGAAGCAGCGCCTGGCTGACTACATTCGGACGGTTGCGCCCCGGCGTACCGTGGGCCGACGCTGAACGCGACGTGCGCAGCCTCTCACTCCACGAGATTCGTCGCGCCGGCAGCCAGCCGTTGTCCCGCGAGTTGAGGCCCGCCATTTCGGGCGGCGCCTCCGCCCGCGACGAACTCCTCGCCATCTGCCTCGCGGCGGGCGCCGTCCTGATGCTTGTGATCGGATGTGCCAATGTCGCGGGGCTGCTGTCGGTCCGCGCGCTCGAGAGGCGCCGTGAGATCGCGATGCGTGTCCAGCTTGGCGCGAGCCGCGCGCGAGTCTTCCTGCTTCTATCTGCTGAGAACCTGATGCTGACTGGCGCCAGCGTATTTGCGGCGTGGGGCGTGGCGCGTCTGCTCACATCGACGCTGGGCGCGTTCTTTCCGCAGCTCGCGCGCGACGCGTGGTTCGATCCTCGCGGCCTCATCGCGCTGGCCGCGTTCACGCTCGGCGCGGGCGTGGTTGCCGGCACCGTGTCGGCCCTTCAGGCGGTGCGCGCGCAGGTCGGGGGGCTCTGGCGAGTCGGCCACGACGTGGGTGGTGCCAGGGCGCCCTGGCGCAGCGCCCTGATTGTCAGCCAAGTGGCACTCGCGCTCGTCCTTGTCGCGAGCGCGGGACTTTTCGCGCGCAGTCTCGTGCTTGTGAAGAGCGATCTCGGCTACGACCTCGAGCGCGTCGTGATAGCGCCGCTGGATCTCGAACAAGCTGGCGTATGGCAGGCGCCGGAGATCCAAAGGGCGTTCGACGAAATCCTGGTGCGCGTGCGTGCGCTTCCGGGCGTTGAGGCAGCAAGCCTCACGGCGCGAACGCCGAACACTACGGGCCAGACAATTACGGTGATGCCGAAGGCGGTGGACGCACCAAAGAACTCACTGGCCCAGATGGCGCATGACATCTCGTCTGATTACTTCAGGACGCTGGGAACCCGTATCGTTGACGGTCGACCTTTCACGCCGGAGGATGGTCTGGGCGCGCCGGCGGTGATGATCGTGGACGCGAACCTGGCGCGTGAGCTCTGGCCGGGCGAAGCCGTCGTCGGGCGGTGCAAATCTCTTAACCCCTCTAACTCCTCCTGGCCCTGCGCGACGGTGGTTGGCATCAGCCAGCCGCGCCGTTTCGGTTCGGTCACCAAGCGCGATGGCGAAGTGTTCAGGCCGCTTACACAACGTCCCGGCAGCCTGCCGCAGGCGGTGCTCGTTCGAGCGACCGTCGATGCCGACGACATCGTCCCGGCCGTGGCCGCGGTAATCCGGAGCGTCGTCCCGTCGCTCGCCTTTGCCGACGTGCGGCCGTTCGCTGATCTCGTCGACGAGGGAGCCCGGTCGTGGCGCCTTGGCGCGACGCTTTTCGGACTGTTCGGGGGGCTCGCTGTTGCACTCGCTGCGTTGGGCCTCTACGCGTCACTCGCGTTGGCCGTCCGTCAGCGCACTCCTGAGATCGGCGTCCGAATGGCGCTCGGCGCCGATCCCGGATCCGTGGCGCGGCTTGTCCTCGGACAGGGCATCAGGCTGGTGGCTTTCGGCTGGCTGATGGGTACCGCTGTGGCGATGGTCGCGGCGGATTGGATTCGGAGCCTCCTCTTCGGAGTGCAGCCGAATGATCCCCTGACTTTCACTCTTGCCTCGCTCGTCATCGTCCTGGCCGGCCTCGCTGGAGCGGGGCTGCCCGCCCTCCGGGCCGCTAAGCTCGATCCGGTGAAGGCGCTGAGAACCTATTAGGCCAGCCGCCCGCGTCACGGCCGCTTCGATCTCTTGAACGGATAGAGCAGCTGTGTGACCCACCGGCTTGGAATGTCGCGCTGGCTGTGAAGGCCGTACGCGGCCGGCCAGCGGTCGGGCAGGTAGTACGTGCCGAAGAGCATGTCCCAGATCGGCGTGTGCACTGCGAAGTTCTTGTCGATGGCTTCGCGTTCGGCCGCGTGGTGCCAGTGATGGAACGACGGCGTGGCGAGCAGCCGGCGCACGCCGCGGAACTCCCAGCGTACATTGGCGTGGATGAAGGTCGCCTGCGCGGCGACGATGAAGACGTAGATCGTCAGCGCCTCACGCGTGAAGCCGAGCACGAAGACCGGCACGTAGGTGAGGCCACGCGTGACGATGACGTCGACGAGGTGCAGGCGTGAGCCGGCGAGCCAATCCATCTCTTCGGCCGAGTGATGAATCGCGTGAAACGGCCAGAGCAGCGGCACCGCATGAAACATGCGATGCACCCAGTACTGCGTGAAGTCGGCCACGAGCAGCAGTGCGGGCACCGCGAGCACGAGCGGCAGCGCCTCGATCGCCGCGACGGCCGCCGGCACACGCGCCCAGCCGAAGAAAATCAGAGCCGGCGTGAGGGTGAGAATCGCGAGCACTTCGATCAGCAGCGCGTTGATGAAGAAGTACGTCAGGTCGACCAGCCACTGGCGGCGGAAGACGTGCTGCGTGACGCGAAGGGCGAACAGGCGCTCGAGCGGCACGAAGACCGCAGAATAGAGCAGCAGATTCAAGACGAAGAAATCGAGACCGAGCCACGACCGGCGGCCGGGATCGCCATCGACAGGCACGCCCGATCCGCCGAGCAGCGCAGCCGTGAGCGTGAAGCCGATGCCGATCAGCGCAAGCGTCTTGTTGGCGCGCAGAAACGCGCTGACGGTGCCGAGCAGGAACGACGCGACGAGCGTGACGTGAATGGCCGCGCGCAGGTAGCCCAGCGAATACATCGCGCGCAGGTCGGCGTGGGTCAGATACTCCGGAAAATGCAGGCACAGCACCGCGCCCAGGCCGGCAATGCCGAGGATCGCGGAAAACAGACCGCTGATGAAGCCGTGGCCGAACGAGGTCGGCTCTTCCGTGTGCAACGAGAGATGCGCCTTCCTCGGCCCGCCCTGAGGATCGCTCATGCCTGAAGCGACGGACCGTACCGCTCCTCATAGCGTCGATCATCGTCGCGCGGCTGCAATCCCGTCACGCGCGTGACGGCCGCTTCGAATCGGCGGAAGGCGCCAAGGGCCTCGAGCGGCCGGTTACACCAGCCCGTCGTGATGCAGTAGTGCGCGTCGTACGCGCCCGCGTGATGTGCCGCGTGTTCGACGCGGCCGAGGATCAGGCCGCAGGCCTGGAGGACGCGAACCGGCCTGGGAGGATCCGGCATGTGCGCCCACTGGTGAATCTGGTTCGTCATCATGCCGATGCCGCAGAATCCGAAGCCGGCCACCGCCACGGCGCCGCCCCAGGTGGTGTCGATGGGAATCAGGAGGAGCAACGCAATCAGCGGCACGGCCACGAACGCCGTATCGCCGTTGGTGTCGATGAAGCGCCGGCTGAGGAAGTCGTCGGGATTGATGTGGTGCAGGCGAAACGGCTTCAGAAGCCGCGTGCCGATGATCGGCAGATCATCACGGCCCCATGTGTCGGCACTCCAGTGCACGAGGCCGGAGCCGAAGTCGGCCGCCGCCAGTCCCAGCACGAATGCCATCGGCACCCACCACTGCCAGAGGTCGAGTTGCGCCGCCAGGCGCGCGCCAAGCGCGCACAGGAGCAGCGCCGCGGCGGCGATGGACAGTACGGAGAACAGCCGCTGCGACGGCGCGAGATCGTCGTGCGCCGGCAGTGGCCGCGCCGTCGGAGACGGTGGCTCGGTCATCGGAAGATGAGCGGGATATTAGCACCGCAGAGGAGAGGATGGGCCAGGCGCGGCAGAGCTGCCGCGCCTGGGAGCGAACCGACATCGAGGCCCGACCCCGATATCAGGGCATCTTGAGAACCTGTCCGGGCTTGATCTTGTCAGGATCGCTCAGCTGATCGCGGTTGGCTTCGTAGATCTTCATGTAGTCGCCGGCATCCCCGAGATGCGTCTTCGCGATCCCGCTGAGCGTGTCGCCCGACTTCACGGTGTAGGTGCGGCCGCCGGCCGCGCCCGCGCCCGCGCGCGGGCTCACCTGGATGTCGACGACGATGTCGTTCTTCCAGTCGCCGACCGTCTTGAGGGCCGTCCAGATCTGGTTCTTCTCGTCCTCGCTGCCCACCGTGCCGCGGAAGTGGAGTTTGCCGTCCCGCTCTTCGGCATTGCCCTCCATCTTGAGGTTCTTGGCCGTGAGGATACCGTGGCTGTACTTGTCGCGAAGGCTCATACGTCAATTCTCCTGTGACTGCTGTTGTAGGGATCGTGCGTGGTCGAGATGCTTCTGAAGCTCGGGAATCTGCGCTTCGGCCCATGCGCGCATGTCCGGATCGGACGCCGAGGCCGACGCAGTGCGGAACGAGGCGAGAGCCTTCTGGTGCGAGGCGATCATCGCGCCCGCGTAGGCCTGGTCGAACTCGAGGCCCTGCGCGCGATCGAGCGACTCGAGCGCCTGTGTCTGCGCAGCATCGAGCGAAGCGCGAAGAGTCCACTGACGGCGCGCGGCAAGCTGTTCGAGCTGCTGGCTGGCGGTCTGGAGGTCGTAGCGCACTTCGGACGCGAATTTCTTGATGTCGTAGGAGGTGGAGCGGCGTTGCGCGAGCTCGGCGAGCGCCTCTTCGCTCGCGCCCATACCGGCGGCGTCCTGCAGCCAGGCGGCGTCGCCGGGCCACGGCGTCACGGCGGCGGGCGCGGCCGAGCTGGCCGGTGTGCCGGACGTTCCGACCGGCACGCCATCGCCACGAATCGAGCGGCCCTGCACGCCCGGATCCTGACCGCGAGCACTCGGGTCGTTTGACGCAAACCTCAGGACGGCGATCGTGCCGCCGACGATAATGGCGATGAAGAGCAGCAGGTTCCTATGGCGCATCCGGGAGGATGCTTGCAAGTCGGATTCCCACCGCGCGATGGCCTTCGGATTGCTGGACAACGTCTGGACAGGATTCTAGGCGATGAAACTCAAGATGGAGGGCCAACTGATGCGTAGCTGTCAGGATGTAATGACGAAGAACCCGACGACCTGCAATCCGGCGTCGGCAGTGCTGGACGTCGCGAAGCTCATGGAGCGCGAAGGCGTCGGGGCGATCCCGATCTGCGAGGACGGCAAGCTGGCGGGCATCGTGACCGACCGCGACATCGCGATGCGCGTGGTGGCGGGCGGACTCGATCCGAAGTCAACGCAGGTGCGTGACGTGATGACGTCCAACCCGGAATGCGTGAAGGCCGACGAGTCGATCGACCGCGCCCTCGAAGTGATGGAAAGCCGTCAGGTGCGCCGCATCCCCGTCATCGACGCGGGCGGCAAGCTCGTCGGCATCATCGCGCAGGCCGACATCGCCACGCGCCTGGGCAACGACAACGCCACGGGCGAAGTCGTCGAGGCGATCTCGAAGGGCTAGCGGACGGTCAGCCCTGCCGACAGCGACCGTCCCGCCATCGCCACGCCGGCGATCTCCGTGTAGCGCTCATCGAGCAGATTGGCGCCCTCGACGAAGATCGTGGCGTGGCCGGCACGGCGGGCGATCCGCGCGTTCACGAGGGTGTAGCGCTGTCCGTCGGACCGGATCCGGCGGTCGGCGCGCGCCGACAGGTCGAACTTCGCCGGCAGCGGAAGCGCGGCGTGAGCGCCCACGGCATGCCGCGTGTAGTCGAGCACATACTTCGACAGCAGCCGCAGGGCCGGAGCCTCACTTCGCAGCCACGCGTAGCTGGCCCCGGCGAACCCGCCTCCAATCGCCCGCCTGCCCGACCATTCCACGCCAATCGTCTCGACGTCGTGCACGTTGGTCGTCTGCCAGCGCTCCTGGGTCGACGCGCGCACCCAGTCGATCACGTTCGCGTCCCAACGCCCGAACAGCGTGCCGGACACGGACCACGCGGCGCTGCGCCAGTCGGCGCCGGCGTCGAGCGTCCATCCGCGTTCCGGCAGCAGTCCGTCTCGCGCGGCATGGTTGGGGTCCGTGTAGAAGCGCTCGGTATAGGTGGGCACGCGGAACGCGCGTCCCGTCGATGCGCGCAGGCGCCAGCGCGATCCTGACCACGCGGCGATCGACAACGACGGCGACAGCGCGGAGCCCCATGTGGAATATGCGTCGGCGCGCAAGGCCGGCCTCACCACGGCGCGCGTGCCGAGCGGCAGGCTCATCTGGGCGAACACGCCGCCGCGCCCGAGCGTGCGCGTGCCGAGGTTAGACGACTCAATCCAGTCGCCGCCGCCGGCCGCACCGAGCGTGACGCGCCGGCCGCCGCGAAAATCGCGCGACGCCGCCATCGTGCCGTCCACGGCGTTGGTGCGATGGACGTTCTCGGCGAAACCGGGGCGGGCGATGTCCCAGCGGAACCGATCGCCGTGATTGCGGTACGCGCCGCGCGCGTCGATCGCCCAGCCCCCCGCGACGCGCGACAGGCCGGCCGCCGCGAGTGTGGCGTCGGTCCATTCCTTCGACGGAGAGGGGCCGTAGAAGCCGTTGGCGCCGAACGCCTTGCGCGCGTGCGCGACGGACCCGCGCACGCCGCCCACGCCCGCCGACACGCGCGCGCCACCGAGGCCGTAGCCGCGGTCGAACATGAATCCCGACGACCGCGATCCCCACGCGGAGGCGGAGACGCCGCCCGCGCGCCCGAATGCCGCCTCGCCGCGCACCGCATTCCAGGATCCCGCCGCCACCGACGCTTCCTTGTAAACGCCGGCACGCGACACGATATTGATCGTCCCGCCGAAGGCATCGGCGCCGTGGACGGATGAGGCCGCCCCCGATACGACCTCGATGCGATCGATCGATGCGAGGGAGAGGGTGAAGTCAGCGTTGTGATGCCCCGACTGCGCGTCGTTGATGCGCAGGCCGTCAATCATCACGAGCGTCTGCCCGAACGCCGCGCCCCGCACGACGAAGTCAGCCTGCACCCCCTGCTCGCCGCGCGCGCGCACATCCAGGCCGGGCGCCAGCCGCAGCGCGTCGGCAATCGACCCTCCCGCGAAGCGCTCGATCTCATCACGCGTGATGAAGGTGACCGCGCGCCCGAGCGTGCGCTCGGCGGCGGGCGCGGCCGTCGCGGTCACGACGATGCGCTCGTGCATGGGCGTGGCAGGGGCCGGGGACTGGCTCAGGAGCGTGAGGATGGCGAACAGCACGGGCGCCATGATACCTGCCGGCGGCGGCTGTGATAGTTTTTCGCCACAATCCCGGGAGGATTCTGGATGAACGTCACAAAGCTCCGCGCCGGCGCCGCCGTCTGCATCGTCGCGCTCGCGGCCGCCGCCGCCACTGAACTCCGCGCGCAACGGACCGACCGCGCCGCGAACCCCAACGCCACCGTCAACCCCGCGCTCTACGGCGGCCTCACGTATCGCTCGCTGGGCTTCAGCCGCGGCGGGCGATCGACCGCGGTGGCGGGCGTGCGCACGCAGCCGCTGGTCTATTACCAGGGATCCACCGGGGGCGGCGTCTGGAAGACGAGCGACGCCGGCATTTCGTGGTCGAACATTTCCGACGGCTACTTCGGCGGCGGCGTCGGCGCCATTGCCGTCGCGGAGGCCGATCCCAACATCATCTATGTCGGCACCGGGTCGGCGTGCCCGCGCGGGAACATCTCGCCCGGCATCGGGTTCTTCAAGTCGATGGATGCCGGCAAGAGCTGGAAGTTCATCGGCCTGCCGAACGCGGGCCAGGTGGCGCGCATCCAGATACACCCGAAGAACCCGGACATCGCCTACGCGGCCGTGCTCGGCAACGTGTTCGGCGAGAGCCAGGAGCGCGGCGTCTACCGCACGAAAGACGGCGGCACGACGTGGGAGAAGGTGCTCTACGTGAGCACGCGCACCGGCGCGTCCGACATCAGCATGGATCCGTCGAATCCGCGCGTGCTGTTCGCCGGCATGTGGAATACGTATCGCGCGCCGTGGACCATTCACAGCGGCAGCATGGACGGCGGCGTCTACCGCTCGACCGACGGCGGCGACTCGTGGCAGCGCATGACCCGCGGACTGCCCGTGGACGTGATGGTGGGGAAGACGGCCGTGTCGGTGTCACCCGCGAACCCGGACCGCGTGTGGGCGCTCGTCGAAGCGGCCGATGATCGCGGCGGTGTCTTCCGCTCCGACAACGGCGGCGACACATGGACGCGCACCAACAGTCAGCGCATGCTGCAGCAGCGCGCGTGGTACTACGTGCACATCCACGCCGATCCCAAGAACGAAGACACGGTGTGGGCGAGCAACGTCGGCTTCTTCAAGTCGACCGACGGCGGCCGCACGTTCACGCAGTACGGCACGCCCCACAGCGACAATCACGATCTCTGGATCAATCCCGACAACCCGTCGAACATGATCAACGCCAACGACGGCGGGGCCAACGTCACGATGAACGGCGCCAACTCGTGGACGGGGCAGATGAATCAGCCGCACGCCGAGATCTATCGCGTGACGGTCGACAACCGCTATCCCTACTGGGTCTACGGGGCGCAGCAGGACAACAGTACCGTCGCCGTGCCGGGCGGTCCGGGCGGATTCGGCGCCGAGGACTTCTACGCCGTCGGCGGCGGCGAGAGCGGCCACATCGCGCTCGATCCCAACGACCCCTCGACGATCTACGCCGGCAGCTACGGCGGCACGATCTCGAAGTTCGACTCGGCCACGCGCATGCAGGAGAGCATCCGCGCGTATCCCGACTCGCAGACCGGCCAGAAGGCCGCCGACATGAAGTACCGCTTCCAGTGGAACGCGCCCATCCGCGTCTCGCCGCACGATTCCAACGTCGTCTATCACGCGTCGCAGTACATCCATCGCAGCGTCAACAAGGGGCGCTCGTGGGAGGTGATCAGCCCGGACCTGACGCGCAACGACAAGACGAAGCAGGACTATTCCGGCAGGGAAGGCGTCTCGCGCGACAACACGGGCGTCGAGGTCTACAACACGATCTTCGCGCTCGAGGAATCGCCGAAGGTGCGCGGGCTGATCTGGACCGGCGCCGACGATGGCCGCATGCACATCACGCGCGACAACGGCAAGACGTGGACCGACATCACGCCGGCGGGCATGCCCGAAGGCACGCTCAACATGATCGATCTGTCGGCGCACGATCCGGGCCGCGCGCTCGTCGCG
>JALYRV010000078.1:14695-15234 GCA_030855205.1 Acidobacteriota bacterium
TCAATGACTTCCAGCCGTATGTCTACCTGACCAACGACTACGGCAAGACCTGGAAGAAGCTGACCACGGGGGACAACGGCATCCCGAAGAACCACTTCGTGCGCGTCGTGCGTGAAGACCCCGAACGCAAGGGCCTGCTGTACGCGGGTACCGAGTTCGGCATGTACGTGTCGTTCGACGAGGGCGCCCACTGGCAGGCGATGCAGATGAATCTGCCGATCACGCCCGTCTCCGACATGGTCGTGCATCGCAACGATCTGGTCATCGCCACGCAGGGCCGGGCGTTCTGGGTGCTCGAGGACCTGCCGGTGCTGCGGCAGATCAAGGCGGGCATGGAGACCGCACCCGCGCACTTGTTCGACCCGGAGGACGGCTATCGCGCCGGCGGCATGCCCGTCACGTTCCTCTACTGGCTTGGCGAGCAGCCGAAACAGGCCGTGCGGATCGATATCACGGACGCGAAAGGACAGCCTGTGGCGACGTACACCGGGCAGCCGTCAGCGGGCGGTGATGTGCCGGGCGCGGCGCCGGCCGGTGGC
>JALYRV010000255.1 GCA_030855205.1 Acidobacteriota bacterium
CGGCGCATCCGCACTGTCACGACCATCAAAGTCAACGATCCGATCGTGGTCGGCCTCGAAGACGAGAATCTCTGGCAGCATCCCTGGCTCTACATCGTCGAGCCGGGCAACCTCGCGCTCAATCCGAAGGAAGCCGCGAACCTGCGGGAGTTCCTGCTGCGCGGCGGCACGCTGACGTTCGACGACTTCCATGGCCCCTACGAGTGGGCGAATCTCGAGAGCGAGCTGGCCAAAGTCTTTCCCGACCGGCGCATCGTGGAACTCGACCGCACGCACCCGATCTTCCGGTGCTTCTACCAGATCGACGGCTACCCGCAGATTCCCGGCATCGGGTCGTTCATGCAGGGCCGGACGTGGGAGAAGGGGGGCTACGAGGCGCACCTGCGCGCCATCCTCGACGACCGCGGCCGCGCGATGGTGCTGATCAACTGGAATACCGACATGGCCGACGCCTGGGAATGGTCCAACGCACAGGACTATCCGGGCTACCTGAAATACACGGCCGAGTCCTACCGTATGCAGATCAACGAGATCATCTACTCGCTCACACACTGACCCGTCCATCGCCGATCGTGAATGCACCCATGAGCACAGCTGCAGAGAATGTCGCCGCGAGGGCCGAAGCGCTCGCCGCCGGCCGCGCGCGCATCCTGACCGAGGTGCGCAAGGTGATTGTCGGGCAGGACGATGTCATCGAGCAGGTGCTCATGGCGCTGTTCACGGGAGGGCACTGCCTGATTACCGGTGTGCCCGGCCTGGCCAAGACGCTGCTGATCAAGACGCTGGCGTCGATCCTCGATCTGTCGTTCAAGCGGATTCAGTTCACGCCCGACCTGATGCCGGCCGACATCACCGGCACCGAGATTCTCGACGAGCAGGGGGGGACGCGCGCCATGCGATTCGTGCGCGGCCCGATCTTCGCCAACATCATCCTGGCCGACGAGATCAACCGCACGCCGCCCAAGACGCAGGCTGCGCTGCTCGAGGCGATGCAGGAGTATCACGTCACGGCCGCGGGGCACACGATGATGCTCGAGCGCCCGTTCTTCGTGCTGGCGACGCAGAATCCGATCGAGCTCGAAGGCACGTATCCGCTGCCCGAAGCGCAGCTCGATCGCTTCATGCTCAATCTCGTGATGACGTATCTCACCGAAGACGATGAGGTACGGGTGGCGACCGCGACGACCGGCGGCGAGCGTCCGCAGCCGCAGCGGGCGATGTCGGCGCGGGAGATCCTCGAGGCGCAGGCGCTCGTACGGGAGGTCATCGTCGCGGAGGAGGTCGCGCGCTACGCGGTGAAGATCTCCGCGGGATCGCGCCCCGGGCCTGGCGCGCCCGACTTCGTCACCAGGTGGGTCAAGTGGGGCGCGGGTCTGCGCGCGTCGCAGGCGATGGTGCTCGGCGCGAAAGCGCGCGCCCTGATTCACGGGCGCTATCACGTGTCGGTCGAAGACATTCGCGCTCTCGCGCATCCCGTGTTGCGGCACCGGATCATCCCCAACTTCTACGCGGAATCCGAGAAGGTGTCGTCTGACGACATCATCAGCCGCCTGATCGCCGCGGTCCCGGCCCCTGGAGCGCTGCGGTGAGTACTGACGGAGGCGCGCGGTGAGCGCCCCGACCGCGCCCGGTCTCAGGCATCTGGACCCCGCGGTCATCGCGGGCCTGGGCTCGCTCGAGCTCAAGGCGCGCGCCATCGTCGAAGGCTTCATCTCCGGCCTCCATCGCAGCCCGTATCGCGGGTTCAGTGTCGAGTTCGCGGAGTACCGCCCGTATCTGCCGGGGGACGACCTGGCGACGCTCGACTGGAAGCTCTACGCGCGAACGGATCGGTACTACGTCCGGAAGTACGAAGAAGAGACCAACGTCGAGTGTCATCTGCTGGTCGATATCAGCCGGTCGATGAACTACGGCACCGGCGCGATGACCAAGAAGGAATACGCCGCGACCCTCGCCGCGAGCCTCGCGTATCTGATGCAGCGGCAGCGGGACGCCGCCGGCCTCCTCGCCTTCGACAACGACGTCGTGCGCCGCGTGCCGGCGAGCGCGCGCCCCGGACATCTGCGCCTGCTGCTCGCGGAGCTCGATCGGCTGCCGGAGGGGCGCGAATCGAACGTGGCCAAACCGCTGGAGCGGCTGGCGGCGGCGCTCGTGCGGCGAGGCATGATCGTGCTGATTTCCGATCTGCTCGATGAGCCGTCGCGCGTCATCAAGGGGCTCGAGCTGCTGCGCGCGCGCGGGTCCGACGTCGTGGTGTTCCAGATTCTGGATCGCGCGGAGCTGACGTTCCCGTTTCAGGACTCGACGCAGTTCAAGGATCTCGAAACCGGCGCGGAAGTGCTCACGCGCGCCGGAGACGTGCGCGACGAATACCTCGCCACGCTGGGGCGCATGCTCGAACAGTATGCCCAGGCGTTCGGCGCCGCCGGTATCGAGTACGTGCGGCTCGATACGCACGAGCCGCTCGATGCGGCGCTCACGGCGTGGCTGAGCGCAAGGGCGCGGCGGCGCTGATGCAGTTTCTCGCGCCGCTCTTTCTCGCGGGACTTGCGGCGGTCGCGATACCCGTCTGGATCCATCTCGTGCGCCAGCACCGCGCACCGCTCGTGCCGTTCACGGCCGTCACGATGATCAAGGCCGCACCGGTGGAGCAGCGATCGATGCGGCGCCTGCGCGACGTCGTGCTGCTCTCGCTGCGGGCCGCCGCGATCGCGCTGCTGGCCCTCGCGTTCGCGCGGCCGTTCTTCGCCGAGGCGGCGTCGGCCGAGCCGGTGACGATGGTGGTGGTCGACGTGTCGGCCAGCATGGCCGGCGAGGCGCGGTTCGCGTCGGCTCGAGCGGCGGCGCGCAAGGCGATCGACGAGGCGCCTGACGGTCACAGGATTGGCGTCGGCGCGTTCGACCACACCGGCCGCACGGTGCTGCTGCCGCAGTCCGATCGGGATGCCGCGCGCGCGTCGGTAGATCGGCTGCAGCCAGGATTCGGCGCGACGCGCTATGCGGCGGCGCTGGCGGGCGCCTCGGATGTGTTCGATCGTGCCCCGGGGCGCATCGTGGTGGTCACCGACCGGCAGCGGGCGGGATGGGCGGGCGAGGCGGCGGCCAGAGTGCCGCGCGGCGTCGATGTGGTGTGGGCGCCGATCGAGCCGCCCGTGAAGAACGCGGCCGTCACGGCGCTGGTGGTGCGCGGAGGGCTGCTGCGCGCGACGCTGGTCAACGGCGGCCGCGCCGCGGTGTCGGAGCGGGTGATCGTCACCGCGCGATCCTCGAGCGGCGGCGCCGACGCAAAGATCGCGGAGCGTGCGGTCGAGATGCAGCCGGGCCAGACGCAGATCGTGGAGTTCGCGGAGTCGGTGCCGTCGAGCGGCGACGTCGCAGTGCGCGTGAGCGACGCCGGCGGCGTGCCCGCCGATGACACGCGTCATCTCGTGCTGGACCCCGCCGCGCCCCGGCGTGTGCTGATCGTGACGTCCGGGCTCGACGAGGATCGCGAGGCGTACTACGTGCGGCATGCGCTCGACGCGTCGGGCGCAGTCGGCCGCGCCGACGTGCGCATCGCCGGCGGCACGACGCTGCGCGAGCGCTTCGCGGAGGCGCTCGCGGGCATCGATGTCGCCATCGTGCTCTCGACGCGCGGCATCGAGCGGAGCGGGCCGGAGGCGATCAAGGCGTTCCGTGCGCGCGGCGGCGGCGTGCTGCTCGTCGCGGGCCCGTCTGCCGAGCCCGCCGTGCTGTCGGCGATGCTCGATGCGGGGGAAACGCGCGCGGTACCTGGTGCGGCTGTGGCAGATGCCTTCGTCCTTTCCGACGCGCGGCATCCCGTGTTCCGATCGCTCGGGGCGCTGGCCGGCGGACTCGGGTCGATCCGCGTGACGCGCAGCATGTTCGTCGAGGCGCCGCAGCTCGCGGTGCTCGCGCGGTACACCAGTGGCGCGCCGGCGCTGGCCGAGCGCCGCCGCGCGGCGGCGGAAGGGCGCACGCTGCTGCTGACCACGGATGTGGCCAACGCGTGGAACGACCTCGCGTTGCACCCGGCATTCGTTCCGCTGGTGCACGAGATGACCGCGCACCTCGACGGCCGGGCGAGGCGCGAGCGCGAGTATCTGGTGGGCGCGCCTGATGCGCCCGGCGACCGGCCCGGTGTCGTGAGCGCGACGGGTCCGGCGGGATGGCGCACGGCGGTCAACGTCGACCCGGCGGAGAGCGACAGCGAGATCTTTCTGGACGCTGAAGCGCGCGCGCGCATCGTCGCCGACGACCGCGCGGAGCAGAAGGCGGCCGCCGACCTCGAGGAGCGCGAGGCGGAGCATCCGTTGTGGCGATATGCCATCGTGTTCATGATGGGCGCGCTGCTCGTCGAGGGCGTCATGGGACGGAGCGCGCGCCCCGGCTCCGCGCGCCAGACCACGAGCAGACAGCACTCAGCACCAGACTCTTTGTGAAAGGTTCTTATGGCCGGTCGAGCTGACTTCGAGACATGGCTCACAGCGACGGCGCACCGCCGGCGGCGCGCGGCGCTCTGGCGCGCGGGGGCGGCCGCCGTGGTCGGACTCGCTGCGGCGCTGGTCCTGGCG